>NZ_JBVVQB010000037.1:31389-65501 GCF_055811775.1 Mesorhizobium sp. WSM4844
GGGCCACACCCCCCCTACCCTCCAAAAAATATATTCGGGCGCCCCAAAAACAAATGGGGCGGGGGGGGGCCCCGGGCCCCCCTTTCGTGACTGACCGTATCCCCACACGGCCCGTCCCCCGTATTCCGATGGATTCCGAGACTTCTGGACAGACTCGGCAACAAAATCAACCGCAGATTACATCACCACAACCGTCGTGCCAACATCGACCCGCTCATAGAGGTCGACGACGTCCTCGTTGCGCATGCGAATGCAGCCCGACGATACGGCGCCGCCGATTGTCCAGGGCTGGTTGGTGCCATGGATGCGGTAGAGCGTCGAGCCGAGATAGAGCGCGCGCGCGCCGAGCGGGTTCTCGACGCCGCCGGCGACATAGGTCGGCAGATAACGGCCTTTGGCGGCCTCACGCGAAATCATCACCGCCGGCGGCCGCCATTCGGGCCAGACCTTCTTCTGCGAGATCTTGTGCTTGCCGGCCCATTCGAAGCCCGGCTTGCCGGTGCCGACGCCATAGCGCCGCGCCTTACCGTTGTTCTCGACCAGATAGAGGAAATTCTCCCGCGTATCGATGACGATCGTGCCCGGCTTCTCCGGGCCGTCATAGGCGACTTCCTGCGGCAGGTAGATCGGGTTGATCTGCGGGCGCGCGATAATGCGCTTCTTGGACGGCGCCTGCATCGCCGCCGTGTGCAGCTGAGCCGGTTGCGCCTGCCGTTGAGAACGGCGCTGCGGCTTTTGCATCTCTTGCCGGTTCTGGCGCACGATGCCCGGCGCGCGCCCAAGCTGCAGCACCCAGGGCGCGGAAAGGTCGGGGCTCACCATCACCGGCGGCCTGTCGGCATAGCGGTCATTGGCGCTGGAGGGCGTAGCGGCGGCCAGTACGGCAGCGGCGCCGAGCAGCGGGAACAAAAATATCTTCATCGGAACGCACCCTGATCGTCGAACACGCCGGGGCGAGAAAAGCGTCCCCGATGTCGCGAACATTGGGCGCGGAGCAGCAACCGAAACGTGAATCGAAATCCGTAAAATGCTGCATTGTCAGTAAAGTTTTTGGTGTGGTTACCGGCCGGTTCAGGAATCTGGTAAAGCCGCGGTAAAGGCAGCGCTGAGGCGCATTAACCAATGGAATTCCGCCATGGATGAGAAGACAGGCCTGCTCGCTGGACCCGATGGTATCGCGCGCTGCTTCTGGCACGGCAATCTGCCGGACTATTTGCACTACCACGATCACGAATGGGGCCGGCCGGTCGACGACGACCGCAGGCTGTTCGAAAAGATCTGCCTCGAAGGCTTTCAGTCGGGCCTGTCCTGGCTGACCATATTGCGCAAGCGCGAGAATTTTCGCGAGGCGTTCGCCGGCTTCGATATCGACGGGATCGCCGCCTTCACCGAACAGGATGTCGAGCGCCTGCTCGGCAATGCCGGCATCATTCGCCACCGCGGCAAGATCGTCTCGACCATCAACAACGCCAGGCGCGCGCGTGAATTGGCCGACGAGGCCGGCTCGCTGGCGGCCTGGTTCTGGAAGTTCGAACCCGCCCCGGACGAACGGCCCGAAATCGTCGATCTCGCCCATCTGCGCGCCAATCCGACCACGGCAGTCTCGGTGCGGATTTCGAAGGAGCTGAAGAAACGCGGCTGGAGCTTTGTCGGCCCGACCACCGTCTACGCCTTCATGCAGGCCATGGGGCTGGTCAACGACCACCTCGAGGGCTGCGTCTGCCGCGAGCAGGTCGAGGCGGAGCGCAAGGCGTTCAAAAGGCCGAAGTAGCGTCGTTCTTGCCTTCTCCCACAAGGGGAGAAGGCAAGGGGCGCTCAACAACTCAAGCGCCGGCGCCCGCCAGAAAGAGCCCGGCAACGATAGCCGCTATCGTGGCAAACGCCGGATAGATCACCAGCAGGCTGGTCAGCAGCGCATCGCGCATGGTCGGCCCCGTACGCTTGTCTGCGGCAACCTCGAACGGTCCCGCCATTTGGGCTGCAGGTCCCGGTGCATGATGATCGGCCGGCCTCAGCTGGGCGGGCAGCTCGCGGGTGCGGCTGTTGATGATGTCGAATTTCCGCGCCAAGGTCATGGCCCGAACCCCTTGTTTCGGCGCGCTTTATCGGCTGCGATTGTGTCGGCACGATGCCGCGCTTATGGCGGAATTGTTTCAGCTTCCTGCCTTCTCCCGCACGGGGAGAAGGCAGGGAGCAAACCCTTGCCGCGCCAAGTCCCATCGGCTAGGACACGCCCACTCGAAACAAGTCAGCTTTTACCTAGCAAAAAGACCCATGCCATGGCCGACAAATCGGAAAAAATGAAAGCGCGGCTGCCGCGCGGGCTTGTCGACCGCGGCGCCGAGGATATCCGTGCCGTCGAGAAGATGATGGCGACGATCCGCTCGGTCTATGAGCTGTACGGCTTCGAGCCGGTCGACCAGCCGCTGATCGAATACACCGATGCGCTGGGCAAGTTCCTGCCCGACCAGGACCGGCCGAACGAAGGCGTGTTCTCCTTCCAGGACGATGACGACCAGTGGCTGTCGCTGCGCTACGACCTGACCGCACCCATGGCGCGTTTTGTCGCTGAAAACTTTGAGCGCCTGCCAAAACCCTATCGCAGCTACCGCTCCGGCTGGGTGTTCCGCAACGAAAAGCCCGGCCCTGGCCGCTTCCGCCAGTTCATGCAGTTCGACGCCGACACGGTCGGCACGCCAGGTGTCGCGGCCGACGCCGAAATGGCGATGATGATGGCCGACGTGATGGAAGCGCTCGGCATCAAGCGCGGCGACTACATCATTAGGGTCAACAATCGCAAGGTGCTCGACGGCGTGCTGGAGGCGATCGGCCTTGGCGGCGACGAGAATGCTGGGCGCCGGTTGCAGGTGCTGCGCGCGATCGACAAGCTGGACAAGTTTGGACCGGAAGGCGTCAAGCTTTTGCTGGGCAAAGGTCGCTGGGACGGCGGTAAAGAGGGCGAGGGGGATTTTACAAAGGGGGCTGGGCTAGACGAAGTTCAAGCAGCGTTCATTGTCGCCGTCGTTCTTCACAACCAACACGTCGAGGCTGGGCTTAAAAACGATGTAGGAAAATGGAACAGGGTACTTGAGGCCAACCCCACCGCCGAAGCGGGATTTGCTGAACTCAAAGAGATTGAAGCGCTTGTCCTGGCTGCCGGCTATGGTCCGGACCGCATTCGCATAGACCCCTCCGTCGTCCGCGGCCTCGAATATTACACCGGCCCGGTCTACGAAGCCGAATTGCTGGCCGAAATTCCCAACGAAGAGGGAAAAATCGTCCGCTTCGGCTCGGTCGGCGGTGGCGGGCGCTATGATGGCCTCGTCTCGCGCTTTCGCGGCGAGCCGGTGCCGGCTACCGGCTTTTCCATCGGCGTCTCCAGGCTGATGACGGCGCTGAAGAACCTCGGCAAGCTCGATACATCGGACGTGATCGCGCCGGTCGTCGTGCTCACCATGGACAAGGAAACGGACAGTCTCGGCCGCTACCAGAAACTGGTGGCCGAGCTGCGCGCCGCCGGCATCCGCTCGGAAATGTATCTCGGCGGCGCCGGCATGAAGGCGCAGCTCAAATATGCCGACCGCCGCGGCAGCCCGGTCGCCATCATCCAGGGCGGCGACGAGCGGGCGAAAGGCGAGGTGCAGATCAAGGATTTGATCGAGGGCGCCCGGATGTCGGCGGAGATTGTGGACAACGCTGAATGGCGCGCGGCGCGGCCAGCTCAGGTGACCGTGGCGGAAAGCGATCTGGTTGGCGAGGTGAAGAAGATCTTGGCGGCGCAGGCGGAGGAGCGGGCGCGTGGCAAGTAGAGCGCCGCTCCCTTCTCCCCTTGTGGGAGAAGGTGGCCGAGCGAAGCTCGGTCGGATGAGGGGTGTTCCAGGGAGCGCCGTCGCCTCATTTCTTCCAGCACCCCTCATCCGTCTTGGCGCTGCGCGCCAATCCACCTTCTCCCACAAGGGGAGAAGGCAAGGTGGTGCTGCATGACCTCCCGCTACCCCGCCATCGCGTCAGACATCACAAAACTCTTCGCCGCGCGCAACACGCATGCGGTGGAAGTCGCGGTGCTGCAGCCGGCCGACCCGTTCCTCGACATGGCCGGCGAGGATTTGCGCCGGCGTATTTTCCTCACCGAAAGCGAGACCGGACAGACGCTTTGCCTGCGGCCGGAGTTCACCATCCCGGTCTGCCTCGACCACATTGCCAGTCAAGCCGGCACGCCGCGCCGCTATTCCTATCTCGGCGAGGTGTTTCGCCAGCGCCGCGAGGGCGGAAACGAGTTTTTCCAGGCCGGCATCGAGGATCTCGGCGACGTCGACATCGCACAGGCCGATGCCCGATCGCTGGCCGATGCGCATGCGCTGCTTTCGCTGGTGCTGCCGGGCCAGGAACTGACGATCACGCTCGGCGACCAGACTGTTTTCGAGGCGGTGCTCGCCGCACTCGGCCTGCCGCGCGGCTGGCGCATGCGGCTGGCCCGCGCCTTCGGTTCGGCGGCGATGCTGGAGGCAGCGCTTGCCGACCTCGCCAACCCGCCGCGCAACGGCCAGCTCGCCGGCGCGGTCGCAGCCCTTGTCCTCGATGGCAATCTGGAAGCGCTTTCCTCGCACATCGCCGGCGGCATGGAGCAGGCGGGTCTGTCGGCGTCGGCCGGACGGTCGCCGACCGAGATTGCGCGGCGCTTGATCGAAAAAGCCGAGCTGCGCAGCGTCAGGCTGTCGAACGAGGCATTTTCGGCGCTTAAGGATTTTCTGGCAGTCGATGTGGCGCTCGACGGCGCGGCAAAAGCGCTCGAAACCTTTGCGACCGGGGCCGGCGTTTCGCTGGGCGCGGCACTGGAAGATTTTTCAGCTCGCGCCAAGGCGATCGAAGCGCTTGGCCTGTCCACGGCAAAAATCCGCTACGACGCCGCCTTTGGCCGTCCGCTCGATTACTACACGGGCCTGGTCTTCGAGATCGCGGCGGAAAACGGTGACCGGCCGCTGGCCGGTGGCGGCCGCTATGACCGGCTGCTAACGTTGCTCGGCGCGAAAACGCCGATCCCCGGCGTCGGCTTTTCCGTCTGGCTCGACCGCATCGAAGCGTTGCGGGAGAAGGCGCAATGATCACCCTGGCGATTCCATCGAAGGGCCGGCTCAAGCAGCAGGCGCTGGAGGTGCTGGCCAAGGCCGGGCTTGCCGTCAGCCTGCCCGGCGACGAGCGCAAATACCGCGCCCGCATCGAAGGCGTGGAAGCGGTCGAGGTGGCGTTCCTGTCGGCGTCAGAAATCGCAGGCGAAATCGGCCAGGGCTCGGTCGACCTCGGCATCACAGGCGAGGATCTGTTGCGCGAAAGCCTCGCCGGCTGGGAGGCACGCGCGGAGATCGTCGCCCGCCTCGGTTTCGGCAATGCCGATGTCGTGGTGGCGGTGCCCGAGATCTGGCTCGACGTCGATACGATGGCCGACCTCGACGATGTCGCCGCCGATTTCCGCCAACGCCACGGCCGGCGGCTCAGGATCGCCACAAAATATTGGCGGCTGACGCAGCAGTTCTTTTCGCAAAAGCACGGCATCCAAGTCTATCGCATCGTCGAGAGCCTCGGCGCCACCGAAGGCGCGCCAGCGGCGGGATTGGCCGATGTTGTCGTCGACATCACCACGTCAGGCTCGACGCTGCGCGCCAATCACCTGAAGGTTTTGGCGGACGGCGTCATCCTGCGCTCGCAGGCCTGCCTGGTTGCATCGCGGAAGCCGCGCGCGACGGCCGACGAGGTTGTTCTGCGCGACATCGCGGCGAAGATGGGTGCCTTCCCTCCCCCTTGAGGGGAGGGTGGACAGCCGCCGAAGGCGGATGGACGGGTGGGGTCGTTGCGGCAGTGCTCGACGCGAGACGACCCGCCTCGCTTCGTGAGGCACCCTGCCTCAAGGGGGAGGGGATTGCGCTCCAAAACCATCAACGGGATTTCCACCACCCCGGCAGGCTGATAGACTCGGGTCGCCTGCGGAGGAGACGGCGATGCCGATCAATCTCGACGAGTTGAAGAATGCCACCAACCTGCGCGGCCGCCGCCCGAGCAATGGGGCCACGTTTGTCGCGCCGGTCGACGGCAGGGCGCATGTGTCGGGCGAGCGCACCGTGCCGCTGCTGCAGCAAACGATCCCGGCGCTGCTTTCGGACACCGTCGGCAAATACGGCACGCTCGATGCCGCCGTCTTCGTCGACCAGGACAAGCGCTTCACCTGGAGCGAACTTTCAGACACGGTGGACGCGCTGGCCGCAGGCTTCCTGGCTCTCGGCCTGGCAAAAGGCGACCGCGTCGGCATCTGGTCGCCGAACCGCTGGGAGTGGCTGGTGACGCAATTCGCCACCGCCCGCATCGGCCTGATCCTGGTCAACATCAACCCGGCTTATCGGCTGGCCGAACTCGACTATGCGCTGAACAAGGTCGCTTGCCGAGCGCTGGTCACGGCCGTCAAATTCAAGAGCTCCGACTATCTCGGCATGATCGAGACGCTGGCGCCGGAGATCGCGACGGCGACACCGGGCGAGCTCGATGCGAAAAAATTGCCGGCGCTAAAAATCGTCATCCGCATGGGCGAGGAGCATTCGCCCGGCATGCTCAATTTCACCGACGTGCTGGCGATGGGCGGGCGCGACGAGCATGATAGCCTCGACCGGATCTCCGAGGGGCTGAAGCCCGGCGATGCCATCAACATCCAGTTCACCTCAGGCACGACAGGCGCGCCCAAGGGCGCGACGCTGACCCACAACAACATCGTCAACAACGGCAATTTCGTCACCTCGGCGATCAGGCTCACCGTCGACGACCGGCTGTGCATCCCGGTGCCGCTCTATCACTGCTTCGGCATGTCGATGGGCACGATCGGCTGCGTCACCAAGGGCGCGACGATGGTTTTCCCGGGCGAGGGGTTTGATGCCGGCGCCACGCTGAGAGCGGTGGCGGGCGAGCGCTGCACCGGCCTCTATGGCGTGCCGACCATGTTCGTCGGCCTGCTCGACCATCCGGATTTCGACACCTTCGATCTCACCAGCCTGCGCACCGGCATCATGGCCGGCTCGCCGTGCCCGATCGAGGTGATGAAGAAGGTGGTGTCGCTGATGCACATGGCGGAGGTGACAATCGCCTATGGCATGACCGAGACCAGCCCGGTGTCGTTCCAGAGCAGCGTCGACGACCCGCTGGAAAAGCGCGTCTCGACCGTCGGCCGCGTCCACCCGCATGTCGAGGTCAAGGCGATCGATGCCGATGGCGCCATCGTTGCGGTCGGCGCGCCGGGCGAACTCTGCACGCGCGGCTATTCGGTGATGAAGGGCTATTGGGACGACGAGGAAAAAACCCGCGAGGCGATCGATCCCGACGGCTGGATGCACACCGGCGACCTCGCCACCATCGACGCCGAGGGTTATTGCAACATCGTCGGCCGGGTCAAGGATATGGTCATCCGCGGCGGCGAGAACGTCTATCCGCGCGAGGTCGAGGAATTTCTCTACCGCCACCCCAAGGTCAGGGAAGTGCAGGTGTTCGGCATCCCCGATCCGAAATTTGGCGAGGAGCTTTGTGCCTGGATCGTGCTCAAGCCGGGCCAGACCGCCACCGACCAGGAGATCAAGGCCTTCTGCGCCGGCCAGATCGCCCATTACAAGATCCCGCGCCACATCCGCTTCCGCACCGAATTGCCGATGACCGTGACCGGCAAGCCGCAGAAGTTTCTCATGCGCGAGGCGATGGTTGACGAACTCGGCCTGGTGACGCCGAAGACGGCTTGAAGCGAGGTGTGAGCACTCTTTCCGCTTCAATCCGACTGTGCCAGCTCGGTGCTGGCAAGGCTAAACCGCCGGTCCTTCGAGCCCGCTTCTCTCGTGCGACTTCCACAGGTACCAGCCGAGGACGGTACCGAAGAAGAATGTGTGGGCAATGAACTGCACGACCGGGCTTGCTTGCAGGAACCAGGGGAATGCGATCGGCGCGATCACATAGAAATTGACGAGCCACAAGGCGAGGCCAAAGATGCTGCCGAGACCGATGAAGGCTGCTCGCCCTCGCAGCATTGCGGCAATCTCCCCGAACACGATCCCATAGGCGATGGCCAGGATCAAATGTACGACCACGCCGGCGATGCTGGCCGTCAAGAGCGGGTAGCCGGGATCGAGGGCTTCCGCTCCAAGCGCGATGGCGCCGATCATGCGCAGGGGCATGAAGAACGCTTCCGCCCCCATCATGAACGCACTCGCCGCCATTTCGAACGCCGCAAAGACGATGCCTGCGACAATGCCCGCGACGGCCCCCTGCTGGAGTCCCCATCGGATGTCGCGTGGCGTCATCGGCGTATGGATATAATCACGGTAAGCCATAACACTGCTCCCTGTTCTGGACGCAGGTTCTTCCGCAAATGCCGGGAACGCGTCTGCGGTTCCGGGCGTCCGGTACAATTCACGAGGATTTGATTGAATTGATGTTTGTCAGGCCGAGCGGACGGTTCGGCTCATTGCCCGCATCGACGCTGCAGCCTTGCAGCTTTCCCGCGACCGCCCAAAGCCCGGCTGTTACCTCGCGCGAGACCTCAACTGGCTCCATAGATCGTAGCCCGCAAGGAGGACGCCGATGCCGACCGCAACGCCTAGATCGGGATGCGGGACGAACCGGATTACGACGCCGAAAAACGCCAGAAAGACTACAAACGCCAGGACGGCCAGGAAGCGGCTCAAATTCATCTGTTGTCCTCCATTCGCCCGTCCTTAGCCCCCGTAGATCATGTTGGGCAGCCCGTACACGATCTGCGGGAAGACGTAGATAATGACCATGCACAGGATAACGATCAGCATATAGGGCATCATTCCGCGGAAAATATCCGAAAGCTGAACATGCGGCGGCGAAATGCCCTTGAGGTAGTAGGCCGACATCGCCATGGGCGGCGACAAAAAGGCCGTCTGAAGGTTGACTGCGACGAGCACGCCGAAAAACAGCGGATCGATCTCGAAATGCGCCAATAGCGGCAGGAAGATCGGAACGAAGATCACGATAATCTCCGTCCATTCCAGCGGCCAGCCCAGGATGAAGATGATGATCTGGGCGACGATCAGAAACATCAGCGGCGACATGTCGAGGCCGGTGACGAAATCGCTGATCAGTTGCTGGCCTCCCAGATAGGCAAAGACTGAGGCGAAGGTCGCGGAGCCGACGAACAGCCAGCACACCATCGCGGTCGTGCGCGCCGTCAAATAGACGGACTCCTTCAGGCGTTGCCACGTCAGCGCCCGGTAGGCGGCGGCCAGCACGACGCCGCCGAGCGCGCCGATGGCGGCAGCCTCCGAGGGCGTGGCGAGGCCGAAGAGGATGGCGCCGAGCACCGCGAGGATCAGGGCCGCCAGAGGGACGAAAGAAGTCAGCAGCATCCAGCTGATTTGCAGGACCGAATAGTGCCCTACCTCGTCTCGGGTCGGCTTCGGCGCCACCTGCGGCTGCAGCACCGCCATCGTCACCACATAAATCAGATAAAGGCCGGCAAGCAGCAGTCCTGGAAGCAGGGCTGCCGCATACATACGAACTACCGACACACCCGCCGTCGCGCCATAGACGATGAGCAGAATCGACGGCGGAATGAGGATGCCGAGGGTTCCGCCCGCGCAGATCACTCCCGAGGCATAGCTGACGTCGTAACGCGCCTTCAGCATGGCGGGAAACGCCAGCAGGCCCATCAGTGTCACGACCGCGCCGACAATACCTGTGGCCGTTGCGAAAAGCGTGCAAGTGATGAGGGCGGCGACCGCCATGGAGCCAGGAACGTGCCGGGTGGCGATATAGAGGGTGCCGAAAAGACGCTCGATGATATTGGCCCGCTCGACGATGTAGCCCATGAACAGGAACAGCGGGATGGCGGTCAGCACGTCGTTCGAGATCACGGAATAGGTCTGGTTCACGAACAGATCGAAAATGCGGTTGTTGAAGAAGCCGCCGACCCAATGCTCCGCAAGCGTCCAGCCGTCGGCACCATCCTCAACCGCCCGTTCGTAGGCGCGCCACATCCGCCCCGGATTTAAATAAGCGTAGTAGCCAAAGGCGACCCCGAGCGCCATCAAAGTGAACGCAACCGGGAAGCCAAGGAAGATCGCCAGAAGCAGAATGAGCAGCATCGCGACGGCGACCTGAGGATCGCTCATCTGTCTTCTCCGTCGCGGTCGGGTTGATCGTCGGGGTGGAGGAATGGGAGGTCGACTGCTTCTGAACCGTGATGCAGAACATCGAGCGTCTTGGCTTCCATCAGCACCTTCTCGGTCTCTTCCACGTCTTCGGCCGCGCGCGGCCATGTTCCGGTTCGCAGACAGACGACGCAGCGGAACACCTGGGCAATCCCCTGCACGAAGAGCAGGATGCCTGCCGCCACGATGACGGCCTTGAACTGGAAGATCGGAATCCCGGCCGGACTGTTCGAGCTTACCTCGAGATAGCGGAAGCTGCGCGCGGCATACTTCCAGCCGGCCAGAATCAGCGCTGTGACGCCTGGAAAGAAGAAGATGATGTAGAGGACAAGTTCGACCGCCGCTTGCACGCGCGGCCTCCACAGACGGTAGATGAAATCGCCCCGCACATGCCCGTCCCGCGACAAGGTGTAGGCGCCGGCCATCATGAACATGGTGCCGTAGAGCATGTAGCTGAGGTCGAATGCCCACGCGGTTGGCGCGCTGAACAGGTATCGCACGACAACTTCATAGCTCACGCCGAGCGTCATGACGACGACGCTCCAGGCGAACACCTTTCCAAACCATGCCGAAAGTTCATCGGCGAATGCAATGTAGCGGAGCATGTGCAGGGTTCCGTCAGGTGCAATCCGGCGGCCCGCAAGACCGCCGGATTTGCCAAAGCGGAGGCGCGAATTAGAGCTTCAGCTTGCCGGGGAAATGATGTTCGTAGGCCAGTGTCAGGTCGGCTGAATTCATAAGCTCGTAGTAGACGACGCGTTCGACCCATTGGCGCTGGCTGTCGAGCACCCGCTTCATGAACTCATCCGCCTCCAGCGTCGGGATGATCTTGTCCCAAGCCTCAAGTTGTGCGTCGAGAATCTCCTTCGAGGTGCGGTGCACGGTGACACCGTGCTCGGTCTGCAGCTTCTGCAGGTCGGCCGAATAGTTGTCGAGGGCGAGCGCGGTGTTCGCGGTGCTGGCCGCCTCCACGCCATATTCGAGAATGGCCTTCAAATCATCGTCGAGGTCGTCGAACACGTCTTTGTTGAACAGGAATTCGAACGACTCGCTCGCCTGATGGTAGGATGACAAGGTGTAGTGCTTGGCGACGTCCTGCGAACCGAAGCGAAGGTCGGATGACGGATTGTTGAATTCGAAGGCGTCGATAACCCCGCGCTCCATAGCCGGCACGATTTCACCGCCGGGCAGCTGCGCCACGCTGAGGCCAAGGTTCTGCATGAGATCGGCGGCAAGACCGACCGTCCGATACTTGAATCCCTGCAGTTCAGCGGTGGTCGTGACAGGCTTCTTAAACCAGCCGAACGGCTGCGCCGGCATCGGGAAGCCATAGAAGCCGACGACGTTGAGGCCCATGATCTCCTGCGTCAGCTCGCGGTAGAGATCCTTGCCGCCGCCCTGGTGGAACCAGGCGAGCATGGTGGTGGCGCTGCCGCCAAACACAGGGCCAGTTCCGAAAAGCGACGCGGCCTTGTGCTTGCCGTACCAGTAGACGGGGACGGTATGCGCGGCGTCGATGACGCCGTCATTGACGCCATCCAGCACCTGGAACGCGCCCACGACCGCACCCGCGGGCAGGAGCTCGAACTTCAGCCGGCCGCCGGACATCTTTTCGACGCGCTCTATGTATTGCCGCGCGAAATCCATCCAGATGTCCGAAGCAGGCCAGGAGGTCTGCATCTTGATAGTGACCGGCGACTGCGCCAGTACGGCCGGGGCCGAGAGCGTCGTCGCTGCAGCCGCACCGGCGGTGATGGCTGTGGACTTTTCCAGGAACCCGCGACGCGAGATTTTCTTGTCGGACATTTACTCCTCCCATGTTGTAAACGCTTCTGCCACAACCAGAATATGCGAACTCGCCCCTTGCGCAACCAGTTTCGCTGCCGGTGACATCGGCATCGGGCTTCGGTCTGGCACAAGCGCCAATATGTTTCCGCATTCGACGATTTTTTAGTCGGCGCTTATCCTTGTTCTGGCCTACATAACGAATGTAGGACTGCTGCGCGGCATGCCAAGGCGGTCGGACCCTCTGGCCGACATCCCCACCCTCACGCCGCCAGCACCGCCTCGTCCAGGGCGCGAATGATCTTGGCCAGTTCGACGCATTCGTCATGCCGGACCTTGTTGCGCCGCCAGGCGAGGCAGATCGTGCGCTGCGGCATCGGTTCCTGGAACGGCACGATCTTCAAATCGCGCATGGCGCTGGCCGGCCCTGCCGCCATTTCCGGGATAAGCGTGACGCCGAGCCCGTGCGCCACCATCTGCAGCAGCGTCGTCAGGCTGGTCGCGCCATAACTTGCCATTGCCACCGGTCGCACGCTGCCGCAGACGGCAAGCGCCTGTTCGCGCAGGCAATGGCCTTCCTCCAGCAGCATCAGCCTTTCCAATGCCGGGCTTTCCGGCGGAACCGGCGGCGAGGCGAAGGCGGGATCGCCGGCCGGCACGGCAAGGAAGAACCGGTCGGAAAAAAGCGCCTCGGTGATCAGCCCGGACTGATCGAGGGGAAGGGCCGCTATGAAGGCGTCGAGCTTTCCCAGGGCGGTGTCCTCGACCAGCGACGCAGTCACCGTTTCACGCAATTCGAGCTGCAAGGCCGGGAAATGCCGTTTCAGCTCCGGCAGCACATGCGGCAGGAGATAGGGCGCCACCGTCGGAATGATGCCGAGCCGGAAGCGACCTTCCATGGCGGGGCGGCCGCGCCGGGCCGTGGTCTCGATCTCGCGGATGTCAGCAAGAATACGCTCGATGCGCGGCAGCATGGCCAGCGCCTCGTCGGTCATCCGCACCGATTTGCCGCCGCGCTCGAACAGCCGGCAATTCAGCCGCAACTCCATCTCCGCTATCTGCGACGACAGCGCCGGCTGGCTGACGCCGGCCAGCTTCGCGGCACGGCCGAAATGCAGCGTCTGTGCTAGCGCCTCGAAATATTGCATCTGCCGGACGGTGAGACCTATCATAAGCAAAACCTATCGCAACAAACAGGAAAGGCAATTTGTTTTTATCGGCAAGGCGGCCTAGTCTGGAACCATTCCAGAATGGCGTGGCTCAGGGCCCGTCCGGAAATCAACAATCCCGGAAATCAACAAATCCCGGAAATCAACAAGTCGGAGAGAACGATGGACGCAAAGACCGATGACACCAGCGCCGGCAAATGCCCGGTCGCGCATGGGTCGGCCGGCAGGACTAACCGTGACTGGTGGCCAAACCAGCTTGACCTTGCCGTTCTCCACCAGCAGTCGAGCGTCTCGGACCCGATGGGCGAGGACTTCGACTACGCCAAGGAGTTCAAGAGCCTCGATCTCGATGGGGTGATCAAGGACCTGCACCAGGTGATGACCGATTCGCAGGATTGGTGGCCGGCCGATTTCGGCCATTACGGCCCGCTCTTCATCCGCATGGCCTGGCACAGCGCCGGCACCTATCGCATCGGCGATGGCCGTGGCGGCGCCGGCGCCGGCCAGCAGCGTTTCGCGCCGCTCAACAGCTGGCCGGACAACGCCAATCTCGACAAGGCACGCCGGCTGCTGTGGCCGATCAAGCAGAAATACGGCAGGAAGATCTCCTGGGCCGACCTGTTGATCCTCACCGGCAACGTCGCGCTGGAATCGATGGGCTTCAAGACGTTCGGCTTCGCTGGCGGGCGCGCCGATGTCTGGGAGCCCGAGCAGGACGTGGATTGGGGGTCGGAAACCAAGTGGCTCGGCGACGAGCGCTATTCCGGCGACCGCGAACTTCGGGGCCATCTCGGCGCCGTGCAGATGGGGCTGATCTACGTCAACCCGGAAGGGCCGAATGGCAAGCCCGATCCGTTGGCCTCGGCACGCGACATCCGTGAAACCTTCGCACGCATGGCCATGAACGACGAGGAAACCGTGGCGCTCATCGCCGGCGGTCACACCTTCGGCAAGACCCACGGCGCCGGCGATGCATCGCTGGTGGGGGCGGAGCCGGAAGGCGCCGGCATCGAGGCGCAGGGCCTCGGCTGGTCGAGCAAGCATGCCACCGGCATTGCCGGCGACGCCATCACCTCGGGCCTCGAGGTGACCTGGACCACGACGCCGACCAAGTGGAGCAACAACTTCTTCGATAATCTGTTCAACTACGAATGGGAACTGACCAAGAGCCCGGCCGGCGCCCATCAGTGGACGCCGAAGGGCGGCGCCGGTGCAGGCTCCGTGCCGGACGCGCACAATCCGTCGAAGCGCCGCGCGCCGGCGATGCTGACCACCGACCTCGCCCTGCGGGTCGACCCGGCCTATGAGAAGATCTCGCGGCGTTTCCATGAGAATCCGGATCACTTCGCCGATGCCTTCGCTCGCGCCTGGTTCAAGCTGACCCATCGCGACATGGGTCCGGTTGTCCGCTATCTCGGCCCGCTCGTGCCGAAGGAAGAGCTGATCTGGCAGGACCCTGTCCCGGCCATCGATCACGAACTGATCAGCGAGCAGGACATCGCCTCGCTGAAGGCGAAGATCCTGGCCTCTGGCCTGTCTGTTTCCGAACTGGTCTCGACCGCCTGGGCCTCGGCCTCGACTTTCCGCGGCTCCGACAAGCGCGGCGGCGCCAACGGCGCACGCATCCGCCTGGCGCCGCAGAAGGACTGGGACGTCAATCAGCCGACCGAACTGTCGAAGGTGCTTGCGCAGCTCGAAGGCGTCCAGAGCGAGTTCAACGCCGGGCAGACAGGCGACAAGAAGGTCTCGCTTGCCGACCTGATCGTTCTCGGCGGCGTCGCCGCGGTCGAGAAGGCAGCGAAGGACGGCGGCCATGACGTGGAGGTGCCTTTCACGCCAGGCCGCATGGACGCCTCGCAGGAACAGACGGATGTCCAGTCCTTCGCCGCGCTCGAGCCAAAAGTCGATGGCTTCCGCAATTATGTCCGGGGCAAGCAGCCGATGTCGGTCGAAGCGATGCTGGTCGATCGGGCGCAGCTGCTGACCTTGACGGCGCCGGAGATGACGGTGCTCGTCGGCGGGTTGCGGGTGCTCGGCGCCAACACCGGCAAGTCGAAGCACGGGGTGTTCACCGACAGGCCGGGCACGTTGACCAACGATTTCTTCGTCAACCTGCTCAGCATGGACACGGTCTGGGATCCGGCCGCCGGCTCCGATGAAGTCTACGAAGCGCGCGACCGCAAGACCAAGGCGGTCAAGTGGACCGGCACCCGCGCAGATCTGATCTTCGGCTCGCACGCGCAGTTGCGTGCGCTTGCCGAGGTCTACGGGTCGGCGGACGCCGGGCAGAAGTTCGTTAGGGATTTCGTCGCTGCCTGGACCAAGGTGATGAACGCCGACCGCTTCGATCTTGCCCGATCCTGAGGCGGCAAGTGATTCTCTAACAAAAAAGCGCGGGCCTTGACCCGCGCCTTTTTGTATTGAAGCCTTGGAAAATCAGTCCTTCTCGAAGATACGGGTCTTGGCGACCACGCCGGCGATGGCGCCGCCGATCAGCGGTGCGACGATGAACAGCCAGAGCTGGCCGATCGCCGCACTTCCCGAAAACAGCGCCGGGCCGATCGAGCGGGCCGGATTGAGCGACGTGCCGGTCACCGGAATGAGGGCGAAGTGCAGTCCTGCCAGCGTCAGGCCGATGACGAGGCCGGCAAAGGCCGTCGCGTGGCTGCCGCTGGTGACGCCGAGGATGACCGTGACAAAGGTGAAGGTTCCGATCAGTTCCCACAGGAGCGCCGAGCTGACACCCCACTTCGTCGCATCCCAGCCGTTGGCGCCGAAGCCGCCGGTATGGCCGCCGACCTGCCCGGAGACGATGATCCACAGCGCCAGCGACGCAATGATGGCGCCGATGACCTGCGCGATCCAGTAGGGGATGACGTCCTTGGCCTGCATTCGGCCGGCGAGGAACACGCCGAGCGTCACCGCCGGGTTGAGATGCGCACCCGAGATCGGGCCGATCGCATAAGCCGCCGCGATCAGGCCGATGCCGAATGCCAGACCGATGCCTTCCTGGCCGAGCGGCAGCGCGCCGCCGAAGCCGCCCGTCACCACCGAAGCCGTGCCGATGAACACCAGTAGAAATGTGCCTAGAACTTCCGCCAGGTAAGTCTTCATTGCCCTCTCCTTGTAATTTCCCGCCGATCCGCTTGCAGTTCTTGGCGAATCACGCAGCGGAAGACTATCGCAACTTCAAAAGTTTGAAAGCATAGCAATGCGAGGGCCGCTGATATCAAGAGAGCTGCGTTTGATCTGGCGTTCTCACGGGGAGGGGGTCAGGGTGAGGGGGCAGCGCAAACCTGAAGCGAGCGCCCTCTGCCCGCAAGACTCTCCCCGCTTGTGTGCGCCGGTCGCGCGCTTTAGAGCAGGACCCGGAATTGATTTGCTGAGTAACGGAATAACAAGATGCGACTGGGCGGACGGCTGGCAGCAGCCATCGAAGTGCTGGAGGATATCGGCCGGCGACACCGGCCGGTCGCCGATGCGCTGAAGGATTGGGGCCTGTCGCACCGCTTCGCCGGCGGCGGCGATCGCGCCGCGATCGGCAACATCGTCTATGACGCGCTGCGGCGAAAGCGCTCGGCCGGCTGGCTGTTGGGCGAAGATACGCCGCGCGCCATCGGTTTTGGCGCGCTGCTGCTCGAATGGAACCAGACGGCGCAGTCGTTGAACGAAGCGCTCGACGGTGACAAGTTTGCGCCGCCGCCGTTGAACGACGATGAACTGAAGGCCATCGCTGACCGCCAGGTAAACGATGCGCCGCCGGCGGTGCGCGCCGATATTCCGGATTGGTGCGAACCGTTTTTCGAGCAGGCCTTCGGCGTCAGCTGGGTCGATGAAGGTGCGGCGCTGGCGACCCGCCCGCCGCTCGACCTTAGGGTCAACACGCTGAAGGCCGATCGCAACAAGGTGCTCGCCGAACTGGCCGAGACCGGCGCCAGGGCTGCACGAATTGCGCCGCACGGCATCCGCATCCCGCCGATCGCGGGCGACGGCAGGCACCCGAACGTGCAGGCCGAACCGGCCTTCCAGAAAGGCTGGTTCGAGGTTCAGGACGAAGGCTCGCAGATTGCCGCCACGCTGGCTGGCGCCGAGGCCGGGATGCAGGTTCTCGACTTTTGTGCCGGAGCCGGCGGCAAGACGCTGGCCCTGTCGGCGGCGATGGACAATCGCGGCCAGGTGTTTGCCCATGATTCCGAAAAAGCGCGGCTGGCGCCGATCTTCGACCGCATCCGCCGCTCGGAAAACCGCAACGTGCAAATCGTCACCAAGCCGACGGAACTCAGCCCCCTCGCGGGCCACATGGACATCGTCGTGGTCGACGCGCCCTGCACCGGCAGCGGCACCTGGCGGCGCCGGCCCGATGCCAAATGGCGGCTGACGCAGAAGCAGCTCGATGCGCGCAAGGGTGAGCAATCGGCGATCCTCGATGTCGCCAAGACCTTCGTCAAACCGGGCGGGCTGCTGGTCTACATCACCTGCTCGGTGTTCGACGAGGAGAATGGCGAGCAGGTCGCTGCCTTCAGAGATCGTAACAGCGGCTTTGTCCCGGTCGATCATCGCCAGCTCTGGGACAGCCGCTTTCCGGGCCACGAGGCGGCCGCACGCATCGGCGCAGCATGCGGCATTGCGTTGTCGCCGGCGTTGAGCGGTACCGATGGGTTTTATGTCTGCGCACTGCGCAAGGGTGGCTGAACCTTGCCGGCGGGCCGATTGCTGCACTGCAGCAATAGCGATTGCCTGCCGCTCATACCTCTGCAATAAGCTTTTCTGACAGGAGCGTGACAAGCTATGGCAGCAGAGATCGTACCCGCCCCCAATTATGAGGATCGTGTCAGGACGTCCTTCGCGCGCCAGAACGCCATGATGACGATCGGCGCCGAGCTGACGTTGGTGACGCCGGGCATCATCGAGATCGAGATGCCCTATTCGGCGGCGCTGACTCAGCAGCATGGCTTCCTCCATGCCGGCGTCATTTCGACGGCGCTGGACTCGGCCTGCGGCTATGCCGCGTTCTCGCTGATGCCGGAAAGCTCCAGTGTGCTGACCATCGAATTCAAGGTCAATCTGCTGGCGCCGGGCCGGGGGGAGCGTTTTCTGTTCCGCGGCTCGGTGACCAAGCCCGGCCGCACCATCATCGTCGCCGACGGCCAGGCCTACGCCTTCGCCGTCGACGGCGAGGCCAAGCTGATCGCCACCATGACCGGAACGATGATGACGGTGGTCGGTCGCGATGGCATCGAAGGCTGATCCGGTGCGCAAGGCGGTCAGAATTGCCGGTCGGGACGTCCTCTTCGTGATGGCGGCGCAGGCCGAATATGGGCCGCATCTGCAGCGGCTGTTCACGCCTGTCATGACAGGGGTGGGGCCGGTCGAAGCGGGTGTCGGGCTGTGCGCGGAACTGTCATGGCTCAAATCTGAAAAGGCGCTGCCGGACCTCGTCGTGTCGCTCGGTTCCGCCGGCAGCCGGACACTGGAACAGACGCAGATCTACCAGGCCGTTTCGGTCGCCTACCGCGACATCGACGCCTCGCCTTTGGGCTTCGAGAAGGGCGCGACGCCGTTTCTCGACCTGCCGGTGACGGTGCCGCTGCCGTTCAGGATTCCAGGCCTAAGGGAGGCGACGCTGTCGACCGGCGCGGCGATCATTTCCGGCAGCGCCTATGATGCGATTGACGAGGACATGGTCGATATGGAGACCTTCGCCTGCTTGCGTGCCTGCCAACTGTTCGGCGTGCCGCTGGTCGGCCTGCGCGGCATTTCCGACGGCGCTGCCGATCTCAGGCATGTCGGCGACTGGAAGGAGTATCTCCATGTCATCGACGAGAAGCTGGCGGATGCGGTGACGCGGCTGGAACAGGCGATCGGCTCCGGTGCGCTGCAGTTTGAACCATCGCATGACGCGGAAACGGAGTGACAGAGACGCCTTCGCAACCCATTGCGCCGACTCGTTTCTTTCTCTAAACGCTCGCCATGAAGATAGCCAATCGTCCCGACACCGTCCTGCCAGACACCGTCCTGATTGTCGATTTCGGCAGCCAGTTCACGCAGCTCATCGCCAGGCGCATCCGCGAGGCCGGCGTCTTTTCCGAGATCGTGCCGTTCCAGTCGGCCGAAGCGGCGTTCAGGCGCATCAATCCGAAGGCGGTGATCCTCTCCGGCGGCCCGGCCTCGACCGGCGACATCGGCAGCCCGCGCGCGCCGCAGATTGTCTTCGACGCCGGCGTGCCGGTGCTCGGCATCTGCTATGGCCAGATGGCCATGTGCGTGCAGATGGGCGGCGTCGCCGAAAGCTCCGACCATCGCGAATTCGGCCGTGCCTTCGTCGAGATCCAGAAGGACAGCCCGCTGTTCGAGGGCCTGTGGGCGCCCGGTCAGCGCCATCAGGTGTGGATGAGCCATGGCGACCGCGTCATCTCGCTGCCCAAGGGATTCGAGGTGTTCGGCAAATCGGAAGGCTCGCCCTTCGCCATCTTCGGCAATGTCGAGCGCAAGATGTACGGCATCATGTTCCACCCCGAAGTGGTGCACACGCCGGACGGCGCCCGGCTGCTGCAAAACTTCGTCCACAAGATCGCCGGCATCGAAGGCGACTGGACGATGCGCGCCTACCGCGAGCACGCGGTCGAGACGATCCGCAAGCAGGTCGGCAAGGGCAAGGTCATCTGCGCGCTTTCGGGCGGCGTCGATTCCTCGGTCGCAGCACTCCTGATCCACGAGGCGGTCGGCGACCAGCTCACCTGCATCCTTGTCGACCACGGGCTGATGCGCAAGGACGAGGCATCAGGCGTGGTCGAGATGTTTCGCCAGCACTACAATCTGCCGCTCATCCTGGTCGACGCCTCGGACCGCTTTATCGGCGCGCTCGAGGGCGAGTCGGATCCGGAAAAGAAGCGCAAGACCATTGGCCGGCTGTTCATCGAGGTGTTCGAGGAAGAGGCCGAGAAACTCGGCGGCGCCGATTTCCTGGCGCAGGGCACGCTCTATCCCGACGTCATCGAAAGCGTCTCCTTCACCGGCGGCCCGTCGGTGACGATCAAGTCGCACCACAATGTCGGCGGCCTGCCCGAGCGCATGAACATGCAACTGGTCGAGCCGCTGCGCGAACTGTTCAAGGACGAGGTCAGGGTGCTCGGCAAGGAGCTCGGCCTGCCCGACAGCTTCGTCGGCCGGCACCCGTTTCCCGGACCCGGTCTTGCCATCCGCTGTCCGGGCGGCATCACCCGCGAGAAGCTGGAGATCCTGCGCGAGGCCGATGCCATCTATCTCGACGAGATCCGCAAGGCCGGCCTCTATGACGCCATCTGGCAGGCCTTCGCCGTGCTGCTGCCGGTGCAGACCGTCGGCGTCATGGGCGACGGCCGCACCTATGAATTCGTCTGCGCGCTGCGCGCCGTCACCTCGGTCGACGGCATGACGGCGGATTTCTACCACTACGACATGGCGTTCCTCGGCGCCGCCGCCACCCGCATCATCAACGAGGTGCGCGGCATCAACCGCGTCGTCTACGACGTGACGAGCAAGCCGCCGGGCACTATTGAGTGGGAATAAAGCTCGGTCGTTCGCCAGCATTCGGCGACTATCGGCGACGCTTCATTAAGCAACTGACTTTTAAGCGCTTTCGTCTCTATGCCTATCGCTAACTATCGCGCCTAAGCGGAATCATTTGGCGGTAGATCTGACGGCATTCCTTTTTGCGTCATCCTCGCTGCAGACTGATGCCGTCACTGCGCCGGACTCAAGCATTTTGGCGTCTTTCAAGGTAAAGCATTGAATCCAAAGGGCTCTCACAGAGGCTTGACGGTAAAACGAATGACGGTAAAATTAGGCATTGAACAACCCTAGATGCGCCTCACCCGTCTCCTCCTATGCTCACCGACATCGCACTTAAGAAGCTGAAATCAAAAGATAAAATATACAAAGTAACTGATCGTGACGGTATGTACGCGACCGTGGCTCCCACAGGGCAGATATCGTTCCGATACGACTACCGAGTGAATGGTCGGCGAGAGACAGTGACGCTGGGCCGCTATGGTGAGGGAGGCATCTCGCTAGCAGAGGCGCGTGACCGCTGTCTTGCCGCACGAAAAATGGTGGCAGCCGGAAAATCGCCAGCCCAGGAAAAGCAGCGTGACAAGCGGCGCCTGTCTGGGACCGCCACGTTCGGCGATGCCGGCAGAGGATGGTTTAAAGAGGCGAAGATGGCGGACAGCACGCGCTCGATGCGCAAAGCCGTCTTCGATCGAGACATCTTGCCGATTTGGGACAAAAGGCTCCTCACAGAAATAACATCGGACGACTTGCGGGCGCTCTGCGCAAAAGTCAGGGCCCGTGGCGCACCAGCAACGGCCATTCATGTCCGAGAAATCGTTAAGCAGGTCTATGGTTATGCCATTCTGCACGGCGAGAAGATCGCCAATCCGGCGGACGAGGTAGGACCGGCGTCGATAGCCACCTTCGAGGCGAAAGACCGGGCGTTGTCACCCGCAGAAATTCGGATCATGCTGAAAGAGTTGGAAAATGTGCCGACATTGCCGACCATTCGGCTGGGCCTGAAGCTGATCCTGCTCACGATGGTTCGGAAAAGTGAGCTTCTGGACGCGACGTGGGATGAGGTCGACTTCGAGAACGCGGTATGGAGCATTCCCAAAGAGCGAATGAAGCGGAAGAAGCCACACAACGTCTACCTGTCCCGCCAATCCCTCGATATCTTGATTGCGCTCAAGACTTGCGCTGCGAACTCTCGATACGTGCTTCCATCTCGCTACGACGCCGACGAACCCATGTCGCGGGCGACTTTCAATCGGGTCACCATGGCGATTGTGGACCGCGCAAAACAACAAGCTCTGCCGCTTGCTCCCTTTACGGTGCACGATCTAAGGCGGACCGGCTCCACGCTCCTAAACGAGATCGGATTCAATCGCGACTGGATCGAAAAATGCCTTGCCCACGAGGACAGTCGTTCCTCCCGCGGCGTCTACAACAAGGCTGAATACGAACCGCAGCGGCGCCATATGCTGCAGGAATGGGCCGACATGATTGAAGCGTGGGCGGCTGGCAATAAACACGCACCCACACTGCAGCCGATTTCCGGGGCAGCCGTCATCCTCTATCCGATTTAACGGGTCTCGTCTTCCGTGACCGCACGTCTGGTCCCGGGGCTAGTTCGATCGAACCAGCAGAGGACGCGTTCCGCCGTTCCTGAATCCACGCTTCGACTTCTCCCAGGTCCCAAACGACGCAGCGGGGGGTCAGATTGAACCGTCGGGGGAACTCGCCTCGTTGTTCCATTTCATAAATGGTCGTGTCCGATAACGGGACGATTTCTCGCAGCTGCGACCGACGAACAGTTCGCACGACGCGGCGCGACCCGAAGTGTGACAGAACCGGAAACGGGCCAGGCTGCTCAATTTTAGATTTATTCACCTCTGGAGACTGCTGCGGTTTGACCATTTCGTACCTGAGAGGGTTGCCTTGCTGCCCAGCATCGCGCAACTTTCCAAAGTCTCGTACAGTAATCAATTGCGACCACCTATCCCCTCTCGTGCACAAGGGAACCCCGAAGGCGGTCCATTTCAGGCACGCGGCGTATGGGCCGACACGAGCTTCCGGGTGTGCCACGACATTGGAGGGCGTGTTTGCCGCCGGTTGAAGGATGTTCTTTCAGATGGGGCAACTGGATTGCCAGCGTCTAGCCAGGCAGAAGCCTTGCCTGGTAGTCTCGATGTGCTGGTCAGGCAGGGGTGACCTCGGCTCGCGGGGTCGAAGAATTGTTGGTGGCAAGACAGTGGCTAGGGGAGGGGGGAGCCCCAGGGCACGGCTTGCGATACAGGCTGGAAGCGTCTCAAGTGCCGCTCAAATGCCTGTTGCCTGGCAGCCGCTGTTGCTGCTCTGGCGCGACGCTGCGATGCGCCTGCCCGAAGCTGTGGGGGTTCGATGGGCCGAAATTGTGCAGATCCACGTTCGCCTCACGTCCAAGATCACGTGGGCGGACCTCCTATTCGAGCAAGCTTTCGAAAGCTAATAAGCCTCGACGCACCCGGGCCGCATTCGCGCCCAGCCCTGTTCGCCGCCCCTAATTAAACGGATTCTACCTTCACGCGCCCGTTTTTCGGGCGTTGAGGCCGCGACTGCTAAGCCCTTCAGACATCATTGATCAACACACTACCGGGACCCCTGGGATAGTCTCTTGCTCGGCAAGCTTGACCATCGCATGCCAGAAGCTCGAGACTTCTTACACGCCCCAGGAGGCTGCTCGTTTCAAGACTGCCTCTTACAAAGCGGCGCTTGGTCCGGCACACGGTCGAGCGGCCCACGTCGAAGCTCCGCCTTAGCTTGCGCCGCGTAGCCTTTGCCGTCGCCGGGCCAGAGTTGCGTGTTCTCGACGCCGCGAGATTCATTTGCCGGACCGACTGCTACAAAATATAAAATCTGTATGCCATAAACTTAATATATCAAAATATTGATGAGCATAGGGCGCGTGTTACGGTTCAGGAGTTGCTGCATCGATTAACGGGAATCCACCGCATTTCCCCCAGGTTGTCATTCGCCCGGTTGCCAATCGGCCCGGCAACGAGAGTCAGTAACGGTGACTTCAAGTAAGGAATTGCACATACGATGAACACCACATGGCTTCGTGATTGTCCAGAGCAAGTCGTGCTCGTAGATGAAGATGATCAGGTAACTGATAATGCCTCTAAGCTGGAAGCGCATGAAAGAGGTCTTCTGCACCGAGCGTTCTCAATTTTTTTGGTGAATACGTTGGGTGAAATCCTGATGCAGCGTCGTGCCGCAGTGAGGTATCACTCGCCGGGTTGTTGGTCTAACACGTGCTGCGGTCATCCCTGACCAAGTGAGGCGACTTTGGCTGCCGCTCACCGCCGCCTCGAAGAAGAGATGGGACTTGATTGCCGGCTGCAGCCAGCCGGCGTGTTTCAATATCAGGCGCGCGTCGAACCTGGACTGATCGAGCGCGAAATTGACCATTTGTTCGTGGCTGTATGCAATGGAATCCCGACGCCTAACCCGGCTGAGGTAAGTGACTGGACCTACCTTCCTCCTCCGACACTCTCCCGATATCTCAGTGAGAAACCTTCCGAGTTTACTCCTTGGCTGCCATACGCGTTCGCGCACGTTCGGAATCATCTTCCTGCAACTGAGCTGTCATGAGTCCACGACTGCACCTCATTATTGGACCGACGACGGCCGGCAAAACCGCCGCGTCCATCGCACTCGCTCTGCGTACGGGCGCGCCGGTGCTCGTTCTCGACCGAATTCAATGCTATCCCGAACTCGCTGTGGGAAGCGGCCGACCCTCGAACGCCGAACTGCGGTTGACCCGTAGAATCTACCTTGCCCAGCGGCCAGTGATTGCTGGAGAGATCTATGCCGCAGAGGCGAACTCCCTGTTGCACGATCATGTAGCGCAATTTGATCAGCACGTGCCGCTGCTTATCTTGGAAGGCGGCTCGGTTTCACTGCTGCGGGCAATGGTCGCCGATCAGAAATGGAAAGCGCACCGCTGGATTTGCGAACGCCTCCACTTGAAGACACGCGCGGACTACATTGCCAAAGCGAGGTCGCGCGTCCGTGAAATGTTAGCTCCCGTAGATGGTTGCCGCTCGATGCTAAACGAGATTGCTCAATTGTGGCCTGACCCGCGCTCGCATGTGTTTCTGCGGGGCCTGGCGGGCTATCGTACAGTCATAGCGTTTGCCGAAACCCTAGGAATTGCTCTGGGCGAACTCCCGCGTGCGATCCAGCCAGCTCAGATCGTCTACCTTTCTCAAGCGATCGCTCTTGAGTATCTGGCGCATGCTCGCTGGCAGGAACGCGAGTTTCCCTCCGTTCCTCCGGCGTGGAAGAGCGGGAGGTGAAGAGGGTCGAACTGGGCCGCAGTTGAAACGAATTCAGCAATACAAAAGCACGTGAATGAGCTCGCCGGCGAGGCCCACTGCCTTCCTGACATGCCGCTCGCAGCGCTCGCCCGACGATCTCGGCATGCGGCTCGTACTAGCTGACCAGCCTGTCGCCGGCCTGCACTGCCTTGTCGACCAAGCCCCGCTCCTTCTTTGCAATGATCTATCTAACCAGCAGCCGGCGGCGGGCCATGGCCTGCCACAGTTCGCAGGCTGGGCCCGCCGCTGGCGGCTGCCTTGCCGCCTGCTCGACATAGCGGGGGTCTTGCGGGTCATCTTGAACAATTCGCGGTAGGGCCTGACCCCCTTTGGGCCGGCTGTCGGCAGACTTGATCGTCTGCCCGCTCCTTCGCCGCGCGGCAATGATCGTGTCATGGGGTCGCGCTTTCCTTCGAAGGCTTGCCGGGCAACGAGACCAGCCGCGAGGCTCCGCCTCTGCCGGTCGACGAGCGCATCGATTTTATTGCCAGCGCGGAGGGCCGGCGTCTGATTGAGGGACTGATGCAACTTCCGCCACGGGTGCGCGGCCGCGTCGCGGCCTTGATCTCTGCATTGGGGACGAATTGGCAGTCATCGTCGTGGATCAGGACAGCGCAGGGGCCGATGAGCACGCGCCGGCCGAGCGCAAAAGCGCCTGAGCCGGCAGGGTAGTTGTGCCAGCGAAGCTGCTGCCGCTCGCCACGGACTGTGCCGTTCCAAACATTGCGCCTGGCCCATACTGCGACTTTGGCGCCGTCTGCCGCCGTGCTTCCAAAAAAGGCTGAAAAACCGGCTGAATTCCAAAAACCAATCCGGCACGCGTCGCGGGTAGCGCCAAAAACACCAGTAATTTCAATCGTAAGCACCCGAAGAGATTCGAACTCCTAACCCCAGATTCGTAGTTTAAGCGCTTCGCGCTCAGCTTCCGGGGCACCTTCAAGGGCCTTGGTGGCTTTGTCCAACATGCAACCGGAGAGTCTTTTGGTCGAACGTGGCCATTCGACGGGTCGGTATGTCTCATGGTCCGAAATCAAGCGGCTTATGCTCATATTCGGTCTAGCCGAAGTTCATCAAGCCGCAGGAGGCCTTAAACATCATCGTAGCGCAGAGTTGCGTCTACCGCTTCGTCAGAGAAACCGCGGTCGATCGCCGCTATCAGCCGCTCCCGTGATCGCAGGGCATCATGATGGGTCTTCGCGTTGGCGTAAAAGGCGACGTGCACAGCTCCAGTCGCTTGGTCTACGTCATCGACGTCTACCCAAACCGGCTCAAGTTTAATGTGCACGTCCCATTCGTCCATGTGGGCGGATTGCTGAAGCGTATCGGAGACGCCGTTGCAAAGACGAGCCCAATCTTGCGGTCCAACGAGATCATAGTGGCTGCTCGTCAATTGGATATATCCGCCTGCTACGCGGCGCCGCCCCTTTGGTGCCGCCGGATTAACGTGATGCCCTAGGTCACAACCGATGGAAAACAGAGTCGTTCGCGTCGCGGCAATACGAACCAAAAACGCTCGTAGGGCCTTTGAAGTCTCGGTCTCTGCGATGCTGGCAGCCAACTCTGGTCGGCCGCGAAGATCCACAAAACCCCTGTTGCTCCGTGTTGAGCTGAAGAACGCTGGATAGGGCACGCTAGTATGCACTTCATTGCTTTGCGAGTTTGTTATGTTCACCGGCATCGCTGGGATCTCCGCTTAACCACATTGGCAGCAGCATTGATATCGAACTTGCCGCCTGAATCGCCAGCGTGCATAGATGCGCGGTGTGTGAGGAGATTATTCCCATGGCGCAGACTTCTATCGAGTGGACCGATGTAACATGGAATCCGGTCGCAGGCTGTTCAATCGAATCGGACGGTTGTAAATTCTGTTATGCGATGCGAATGGCTGCCCGCCTTGAGGCAATGGGGGTCGAAAAATACCGGGGACTGACTAGGAAAAGTGGCGGTCGCAGCAAATGGACCGGCAAGATATCGCTGGACGAGAAGGCACTTGCGGCGCCGCTTAAGTGGAGAAAGCCGCGTCGAGTGTTTGTCAACTCAATGTCGGATCTCTTCCATCCGAGCGTTCCAGCTGTATTCGTCGCTGCTGTTTGGGCGACGATGGCCAAGACGCCGCATCATACCTATCAGATCCTCACAAAGCGGCCGGCACAGATGGCTGACATGCTGCGCTCTTCTAATTTGCCGGTGCTCCCGAACGTCTGGTTGGGTACCAGCATCGAAGACCGCCGCGTCGCATCGAGGCTCGATGATTTGCGGCGCGCACCTGCGCTCATCCGTTTCGTGTCCTTTGAGCCTCTGATCGGGTCCGTGCAGGGGGTGAACTTGGACAAGATTGACTGGGCCATTGTTGGCGGAGAGAGCGGCCCGCATGCCCGTCCGATGAACGTCGTCTGGGTGGATGAAATCGAAACGATGTGCCGATCTACTGGCACTGCGTTCTTTTTTAAACAGTGGGGAGGCAAGAACAAAAAGGCTTCCGGCCGGCTGCTTAACGGTGAGATATTCGACGAAATGCCGGCAGGATATCAGCTTTAGGACAGACGAGCTTGACTCCGGCTCGTCAAATGCTGCAATTTCAGCGGCTTGTGGGGAGTTGATCCATTCCACGCTTCGTTTGGCCGACTGACGGGACGCTGCCGGGCGCCAGCGCGCACAGCCTAGCAAAGCTGCGCCTCATTGATTTTTATCTCAAACGCTACTTTGAAACGGTCGCCGTCAATCCAGCTATGGACGTGCTGCGGGTCACTTTTGTCGATGGATTCTGCGGTGGTGGAGCCTACAGCGATCGGGGCACGACCGTCGAAGGCTCGCCGATGGTGCTGCTTGGTGCGGTTGAAAAGGCGCGGAGGGCGCTTAATGAGGGCCGGACGAAGCCGATAAACATCGACGCCCAGTTCCACTTCGTTGACAGTGACCAGACAGCCGTCGACGCGCTTCGAGAAAACTTGGCAAAGACGGGGCACCTGACCCGGCTCGGCAAGGATATTCACCTCACGAGAGCCCCTTTCCAACGAGCCTTTCCCGATATCAAGGCCGCAATCAAAGCGAGAACACGGGGCAACGTAGGCCGCTCGGTCTTCGTTCTGGATCAAAAGGGATACACCGACGCGCCACTGCCCTTGGTCAAAGACATCCTAGAGAGCTTCTCCGGATGCGAGGTAATCCTAACGTTCGCAGTTGGTTGGCTGATTGATTACCTGAGTGACAAGCCTCAGACGCTAAAGGCCGTTGCACCCCTCGGACTTTCAGAAGGGCACATTCGGGAATATTTGCAGCTGAAGGACCAAAGGGGTGGACGGATCGTCATCGAGCGCCTGCTTCAACAACACCTACGCCGAGAAACCGGAGCTACTTTTTCGAGCCCATTTTTCATTCGTTCGGTTGAAGCCAACAAGGACCTGTGGATTATCCACCTCTCAAACCATGTGACTGCACGGAACGTGATGGTGGAAGGGCATTGGCTGATCAAGAATAACTCGCTCCATTTTGGAACCGGCGATTTCGAGATGATGGGCTTTGATCCTCATCTAGACCCTGCAAACACCCCGGATTTCTGGTTTGGCGACTACGAGCAGGAGCTTATGCGCGAGCGCCTCAAAGACGGAGTACTTAAGCGGTTGCGCGACCGCTACGCTTCAGAGAGCGTCGAATACCTCACGTTCCTGCGAGAGGCTGCGAACGAAACACCCGCCAGGTTGGCCGACTTTGACCACGTTGCTGGCCTTCTGGTGGACGAAAAGCAAATGAGGCTCGCGACTCCAGATGGGCAAAGTCGGCGTAGCAGACGCCCGGATCGGCACGACCTCATAGGCATACACCCTCAAAGCTCCTTCCACTTCATTCGGCACTCGACCAAGACCAACGCTGGGTAGCCATTGGACCTGCTCAGGACCGACTGGAACGACCGTCCCACTATCCTGTCGCGACGGACAATTTTGGTGTCAAGTGAAGTTGCGCGGAGGTGCCAAATGATTTTGCGCGCTACTTGGCACTGCAGAGAGAGCCGCCTTCGCCCATCGAAACGGCAGTATCCGTATGCGTGTCCGCCTGCATCGCGCCTTGGCTCAGCGTCTGCCCGAACTACTTACAGTCTAGCCACGAGGCGGGCCTTACGTTACTCTTCAAGTGAGATCCTATCTTACGATCGAATTGTCGCATCTTGATTCCGCTCGGGTGGGGTGGGGGATTGCAATGCTCGACATTCCGCGGCCGTCACTGCGCCCATTGAGGATCTATGCGACTGATCCAGCGCGCGGTTACAAAGTCGCTCGAACGACCACCATCGGCATTGAGAATGAACCGCTCGATGCTGGGCCGATCGGCGCCCGCATAGAGGTCGTCGACTACGACGCTGAGAACGACTTGTTCTACGATGCCGTCGATCTCGACCATCCTTCTATCCTAATGCAGTCTGGCCTCGCGCCTTCGGAAGCCGATCCGCATTTCCATCAACAAATGGTCTATGCGGTCGCCTCCCGAACCCTGACCAACTTCGATCGGGCGCTCGGTCGCCGAGTTTCGCTGAAAAAGAGCGACGTACGAAATAAGCTGCGCCTGCTACCGCACGCTTTCGAAGGTGAAAATGCCTTTTACGATCGCGATCTACACGCGGTGCTGTTCGGCTACTTCTCTGCTGACCCAGCTAAGCCTGGATCGAACATCCCCAATCAGACAATTTTCACCTGCCTCAGCCACGACATCATCGTTCACGAGATGACGCATGCGATCGTCGATCGGCTCCGCCGCTATTTTCTGGAACCGTCAAATGTCGACGTTCTAGCGTTTCACGAGGGCTTTTCTGACATCGTGGCGCTTCTCCAGCACTTCTCGTACCGCGATCTGCTGATCGATGAAATTCGACTTGGGGGAGGCGATATCGTCGATGGTTCGCTGCTGGTGAACTTGGCAAGACAGTTCGGCGAAGCAACCGGCACAGGCAAAGCTCTCCGCTCGGCGATAGACACGGCAACGCCAGACCCGCGCCGCTACGGCAATGTGACTGAGCCGCACGCGCGGGGCGCTATCCTGGTCGCGGCGGTGTTCGATGGGTTCTTGACCACCTTCAGGTCACGCATTGCGGACCTTGTTCGCATCGCCACAGGGGGCAGTGGGAAACTTCCGCCGGGCGAACTCCATCCCGATCTCATCGCCAGGATCGCGAGCGAGGCCGCACAGACGGCGCAGCGTCAGCTCAATATGTGCATCCGCGCGTTCGACTATCTCCCGCCGGTAGACATAACTTTCGGGGACTATCTGCGAGCGCTGGTGACCGCAGATTTCGAACTCGACCCAGACGACGCCTGGGGGCAGCGCGCAGCACTAATCGAAGGATTTCGGCGACGCGGCATCTATCCCGATGGGGCGACGTCGCTCGCAGAGGAATCTTTGCGCTGGCCAGCCGCCGAGCCCGGAACGGCACCAGTAGTCGACAGCCTCAGCTCCCTCTTGCCGGAACTGCTGCAGCGGGAAGCGGCTCGCTTCACAAAGATCTCGAGTGACCCCAAGATAGCGAAACGGTCGGATGAGCGGCCTGCGTCAATAAGCGATGATTTCAATGAAGAAAGCGCCAGCGACGCGTCGAAGACGATGCGAGACGCGCTGGTCGCTTATGCGCAGCAGAACAGTGCGGCGCTGCAGCTCACAGGGCGCCCAGATGTGTATGTGTCGGCATTTAACGCCGTATTCCGCGTCGCGCCCTCCGGTGCGCTCCAGATCGAGCTCGTCGCGCAGTTCGTCGAAACTGACAAGACGACCGCCTCCGACCCTGAATGGGGAGGCGTTCCGGTGAGGGGAGGCACCACTGCCATCATCGGTGTCGATGGGACCGTGCGCTACGTCATAGCGAAGCCGTTACCAGCGCACACGCTCGACGTGGCGAGTTCGGCCCGTGCGGATGCTCGAGTGGCCAAGCAGCGTGCTTTCGTCGAAGAGCTCGATGAAGCTGATCCACGAACCAATTATCTCAACCAGTCCGAGTATAAAAACCGCATGGCAGCACGGATGAGCCTTCGAGCGCTACATGAGGATGCGCTGTGATGCGACGCACGATCCGAATGTATGAGGTCGGCTTCGGTGACTGCTTCTTGCTCGGGTTTCACCATGATGCTGACTCGAAGTATGTGCTGATCGATTGCGGGACGATCACCGAAAAGAAGGCGCAGCTCGATAACATTGTTTCCGACATCATTGAGACTTCCGGAAAGCGCCTTGCCCTGGTGATCGCGACGCATCGGCATAAGGATCACGTTTGGGGCTTCGATGATCCGCGCTGGGCCGACGTCGAGGTCGGCGAAGTTTGGATGCCATGGACGGAGGATCCGAAGGATCCGCGCGCCACCCAAATCCGCGAACGCCATTCGGCCTTGGCGTTGGCACTTGCCGGCGCACCTAGCAACCAAAATCCGCTCGAACGCACGCCAGCACGAGAAACGATCGCTCAGGTGAGGGCGCGCAACCTCCAGGCCATCGCGCTGAATGCGTTGACCAATGAAAAAGCAATGGCCACGCTCCACAGCGGCTTCGCTGGGGCGCCCCGGCGGGCGTTTTTGCCCACTGCGAATACAATCTGCGAAGCTCGGACAGTAAATGGCCTGGCGGGCGTTACCTTTCATGTGCTTGGCCCGACGCGCGACGCGAAGGCGTTGGCAAGCATGAATCCGCCCGAGGGCGCGGGATATCTGAAATGGCCGACACGCATTCCAAAGCGGCGCGTCGGTCCTCCGTTTTCCCAGCGCCACCAGATCAGCGACCCCAATTACGTACCTTTCGGAGCCCGGCAAACGTTTCGCTTCGAGGAAAGGGCAGCAATCAAGAAGGCGCTGGTTCAGCCCTCCGGCGTGTTGGCGGCGGCCCTGGATAAGGCCATCAACAACACAAGCCTGGTCATCGTCGTGGAGGTGGATGGCTACTTCATGCTGTTTCCGGGCGACGCACAATGGGGCTCGTGGCAAGCGATCATGGCCGATCAGAAATGCCGAGCGGTCCTTGAAAAGGTAGACCTGCTCAAAGTTGGACATCACGGCAGCCATAACGCGACGCCGAAGGCTTTGGTCGAGGAGATCATCCTCAAGCCATTGACCGCGTTGTTTTCGACCAAGCCGGTAAAGCAATGGCCGAACATTCCGCGCGCAAAGTTGCTGGCCGCTCTCAACGAACGCCACGCGAAAATCGCGCGGACGGACGCCGAACAGGACGTAGCCGGCGCGGCGTTCAGGGTGCGCAAGGAGCTTTACATCGAGTGGACTGGGTGAGGCGCGGAGCAATTGATTGAGGGGGATTGGATTATGGACGGCGCAGCTTGGGTCATTTTGATCACGCTTGTCATGAGCGTCATCTGCTTCTTTTTAATGTCGTACAGAGTTTTGGGCTCTTCTCTCCGAAGCCAGTTGCCCCGGCGAAAGCGATGGTCGATCGGGCACGAGGTTTGGCGCCGTCGTCGGTCCCCGAAATGACCGACCTCTTGAAGGCGACTGCGGCGCTCGCCGACAGCCTTGGCAAGATCGGACCAGCTGTTACCTCTTTGATCGGCGCCATTCTCTTCGCCACGATCGCGGCGCTCGCGACGCATGCTTTGCCGGGCGCTGAACCCAAGCCGACGCCACCACCCAAGAGTACGTCGACGCCTCCGGCAAAGCCGGAGAAGCCTGCTGACCGGCCCGACAACGCACAACAATAGGATTTCGCCGTGCGGAGGTCTTGGTGCCGCCGATCCAGTGATTTGCCGATCGAGAAAGGAGACTGACAATGACGATCCGACTGACCTGCACACCACGGCGGTTGCCTGATCACGTCATCGACGAACTGGTACGAACGGGGGTGGCGGCTAACCGCGCGACGTTGTCAGTTCTCATTCCCCGACGTTGGCCTGCTGGTGGGGTTCGGCTCACGGTCAGCTTCCTTGACAACGCGCCGGCTGACTTGCGCGCGCGCATCGTTCTGCACATGAACGCTTGGGCCAAGAGCGCAAACGTCTCGTTCGTTGAGACGCGAAAGCAGGCGCAGGTCCGGATCGCGCGCATCACTGGCGGTGATCAGGGCGGCTATTGGTCGTATCTCGGTACCGATATCCTCCATATCGAGAAGGATCAGCCGACGATGAACCTTGAAGCGTTCACCATGGCCACCAGCGAATCCGAGTTCAAACGCGTCGTGCGTCACGAGACCGGGCACACGCTCGGCTTCCCGCATGAGCATATGCGTCGACAGCTTGTCCAGTTGATCGACCGCGAACGCGCTTTTCGGTATTTCCGGGAGACGCAGGGCTGGAGTCAGGATGAGGTCGAGCAGCAGGTATTGACGCCGATCGAGGATGGTTCGCTCCTCGGCACTCCCCGCGCCGACAGCAACTCGATCATGTGCTATGAAATCCCTGGTGAGATCACGAAGTCCGGCGATCCGATCGCGGGCGGCACCGACATTGATGAGCTCGATTACGAGTTTGCCGGCTCCGTCTATCCTAAGTGAGCGCTGTAAATGGAATCGCTTGGTTCCGTTCTTGAGGTAGGACGCGTATGACGGCACCTTGGCTAGCGAGTTCAAAGTCTATGACGCTATCTGACCAAACGGCGAGCAGCCACGCACATTGCGCCTCGAATGTAGCGATGAGTCGATTTACTTGGAGGGGTCGTGGCGGGCCACCGCGGCGTCAAAACGCTAACCGGGGACGCCAGGACACGTGAAGTGATGGATGGGCGAGATAATTAAAATCAAATAGTTATTGATGGTCGTGTGCAAAAGCGGACAAGATCCCAGCTCCTCGACAGCGAATGCCAATAAGGTTGGTGGCCCATGTCGCAAGCACAAGGGATCGCTATCGCAGGTCGTAGACCGCGCGAGATTTGAGAAGGAATGCGTGAAAAAGTGTAGGTGGCGCCGAGCAGAGCTTCAAAGATTGCAGATACATGTTGGCCCCCCGGAACGGCACTTTCGCTTGTCATTGACGAACCAAACTGAGCATGCCGCCATCGATGCATCGCATACAAAGGATCGTGCTAGAGCGCGTCCTGTTTAATCTGGGTCGTATCCAGCTGCCTTGAAGTAGTTGGCGCATTCGGCTGGGGTGAAGC
>NZ_JBVVQB010000038.1:0-64584 GCF_055811775.1 Mesorhizobium sp. WSM4844
CGTTTCGCATTTCGCTGGCGATTTGCAGGCCGGCGCTCCACGGCGCCCCCCTCTGTCCTGCCGGACATCTCCCCCACTTGGGGGGAGATCGGCCGTCACCACCGCCTTCGCGCGAACCGCCACTGTCGCAGGAGCGAGCGGTGCGCCAAAGCTGCCAATCTTCCCCCTCGTGGGGGAGATGTCCGGCAGGACAGAGGGGGGCGCGAAGGATCACTATAGATCAGCATTAGGGGTCTGCACCGCGTCGCTTCGCGCCCATGGCAATCCACATGCGAAACGGGACCTAGCGGCCCCGTTTCGCATTGTTCTCCAGAAAAAGCCTAGCGGGCCGCGCGGGCCCATTTGCGATACCAGCCTTCGCTGGCAATCGTGTTGCGGTAGACCGCTTCGCGCTCGGTCGCCTCGACTCCGGTCTCCGCCTGGATCTCGGCCTTGAGCGCCGCATCTTCGCGGCGAAACGGTATGACCTGGACCAGCGGCGTTCCCTTTTCGATGACGTAGAGGCCATCCGGCGCCGTCGCAAAGAACGGAAAATGGATGTGGGCTGCGTAGGTGTCGGTATCGACGATGCCGGCGACGCATTCGAAAGGCTGAGCCGGCCGATTGAGCGGCGGCAGGAACAGACAACTCCAGCCCGGCGGGGTACGGATCGACCAGTAATTGTGAAATTTGCATGGCGGTGCCGGTTCCTTCGGATTGCCGGCGACCTGATGCGCGCCATGATTGCTGACCATCACCCTGTCGAACTCCCAGCCGGCATCGACGGCGCTGCCGCCATCCTTGACCTCAAGGCGGACGGTCGCCGCGAGCGGCAGGATCCAGCCGGTTGTCATCGCGTCGAGAAATGGCATGCAGCGCTTGACGGTCAGGCCATTGTTGGTGGCCGAGGCTTGCTGCGCATCGACCGGCGGCAGTTTGCGGAACCAATCCGGCAGGACCGTCTTGGCCGCCACTGGCGGCGCGATGACGCCATGATCTTCCGGCCGACAGGAAAACCGGATCGAGCGAGAGGTCTTCTGAGAAGTCTGGGAAAAATGAAACATCGATGGCCTCCTTGGAAAAATCCGAGGAGGAACGGACCGCAGCCGGATTTATTCCCGGGTGTGCGTCTGATATGCAGGCCGACTGCGATAGTTCGGTCGCCGCGGCGCGCACAGCAGCGTTGACTAAAGCACCAATCGCATCAGCGGCCGGCCCGCCTTGCGCTCGACCAGCCTCTCGAAACCGGCTTTCTCGAAGACCCGCGACGAGCCGACGAACAGCCCGATCGAACGCGAATCTCTCGACAGGTCGATCGGACATGCCTCGACCAGCCGCGCGCCATTCTGGCGAGCAAATTCGATCCCGCCTTCGACCAGCCGGTGCGTCACGCCCCTGCCGCGCGTCTTGACGCGGATGAAGAAGCAGGAAATCGCCCAGACGCCCGGATCGGTGGCGTCGGCGGGATCGACCGGCGCCGACCCCCTGCCCTTGTTGTTCCATTCGGGCACGTCGGCGCGCGGGCCGATCTGCATCCAGCCGACCGCCTTGCCATCCTCGAACGCCAGCACGCCCGGTGGCGGTCCGGCCTCGATCCGCGCCTTGATGTGGTCCTTGTTGCGTTCCCGGTTGCTGGCGCGGCGCGCGGCCGGCGACAGCCGGAAATGCGTGCACCAACAGCCGTAGCAGGCACCCTGCTTACCGAAAAGATCTTCAAAATCCGCCCAAAGCTCGGGCACCAGCGGCGCTATGGTCGTATTCACGAACTCTCTCCCGGCCCACCGCCTTGTCGTGGCGTCCGTCCTGACGTACCATTGCTTTTGTTCTCTTTATGTTCGCAGCGATGGCGGTTCCTGTCAACAATCCCGATCACGGTTTTTGCCGCGACTGCCTGACCTTTCAGCGCGGTGAGGCACGGCGCTGTGAGCGCTGCGGCAGTCCACGGCTGGCCCGCCATCCGGAGCTCTATCGGCTGCATCTTGCCCATATCGATTGCGACGCGTTTTATGCGGCGGTCGAAAAGCGCGACAACCCGGCGCTGAAGGACCGGCCGTTGATCATCGGCGGCGGCAAGCGCGGCGTCGTCTCCACCGCTTGCTACATCGCCCGCATCCACGGGGTGCGCTCGGCGATGCCGATGTTCAAGGCGCTCGAAGCCTGTCCGGAAGCGGTCGTCATCCCGCCGGACATGGAAAAATATGGTCGCGTCGGCCGCGAGGTGCGCGCCATGATGCAGGCGCTGACGCCGCTGGTCGAGCCGATCTCCATCGACGAAGCGTTTCTGGACCTTGCCGGCACCGAGCGCCTGCATGGCTTGCCGCCGGCGGTGGTGCTGGCGCGCTTCGCATTGGGTGTGGAGAAAGAGATCGGCATCACCGTTTCATCAGGCCTTTCCTACTGCAAGTTCCTGGCCAAGGTGGCGTCGGACTTTCGCAAGCCGCGCGGCTATTCGGTGATCGGCGAGGCCGAGGCGACCGGCTTTCTGGCCGAGCAGCCGGTGACGCTGATCTGGGGGGTGGGAAAAGCCTTCGCCGCCACGCTTGAGCGCGACGGCATCCGCACCATCGGCCAGTTGCAGCGCATGGAGCGCGGCGACCTGATGCGCCGCTACGGCGTGATGGGCGACCGGCTCTACCATCTTTCACGCGGCGAGGACGACCGCCGCGTCCACCCCGACCAAGATGCGAAAAGCGTCTCGGCGGAGACCACTTTCGACACCGACATCGCCGCCCTCGATGAACTGGTTTCGGTGCTGAGAGCGCTGTCGGAAAAAGTCTCGGGGCGGCTGAAGAAGTCCGGCATTGCCGGGCGCACCGTCGTGCTGAAGCTGAAGACGCAGGATTTCAAGACCCGCACGCGCAACCGGCAGCTCGGCGACCCGACACGGCTGGCCGACCGCATTTTCTCGACCGGGCTCGAGTTGCTGCTCAAGGAGGCGGACGGCACCAGATACCGGCTGCTCGGCATCGGCGTCAGCGACCTCTCGAATGACGAAAAGGCCGATCCGCCCGACCTCGTCGATACCCAGTCACGCAAGCGTGCCATGGCCGAAGGCGCCATCGACAGGTTGCGGGACAAGTTCGGCCGCAGGGCGGTGGAGACCGGCTACACCTTCGGCAAGGGCCGCAACGCCCACCCGCCAGAGCCGATCGAGGATTAGTTTAAGCATGACCCCGAACCGAAGGTCCGCGCAAGCGAAAAGCGGATCCAGTTCTCGGAAAGATCACGCTCAAACAAGACAAGGTAAAGCGGGCCGCCTCAGGTGCGTCGCAAATCGATCCGGCTGGTCATCACGCGCTCGCCGGTTTTCGGGTCGACGTCGATAACGGTCAGCCGCATGCCGTCCTCGCCGTTCTTCTCGACGGTCATTTGCGCCGTGCGATCGCCGTTGACCTCCTTCGCCCAGCGGATGCCGAGATTGATCGCATTGCCCGAGCGCTTGCCGCTGAGCTGCGCCGGTCCGGTGCGGGATCCGACATAGGTGCCGGTGTACTTCGTCCCGCTGGATTTCAGATCGGCACTGATGGCGCGCGTCACCACGACGAGACCGCGGCAGGTGCCGTCCAGCGACAGTGAGCTCGAGGTCGCGTCGGAATTGAAGCGGCAGGAGACGTTCACCGTCGGCGCCTCGGTGGTTACCTTGACGGTGCCCTTGCCGGCAAAATTCCCCTCGAACGAGCGAAGAAAATCGGCCTCGTCGGCATGAGCCGCGCCGGCGGCAGCCGTCAGGCAGCCGGCAAGTGCAAATCGTGCACATGATTTCATTGGATCTCTCCCCTTGAACTGGCTGTTGGACCAACGCTCGCCGTGACGGCAGGTTCCGCCCTCAACATGACCGTTTTGCAACGTGCCGCTCTGGCCCAGCCGAATGCGTCGACTAGCGGTTGCGGTGAAAGTCCTGACTTGCGACATAGCGCGCATGGCACCCTCGCCCTCGATCCCCAAGGCCGCGTTCTGGATGGCGCTGTCGATCGCATCGTTTCTGACGATGTCGGTCGCCGGCCGCGCCACGACGGCCGAGCTCAATGTCTTCCAGGTGCTGGAGCTGCGCTCGGTGATCGGCCTGTTCATCCTCCTGCCGCTGGTGATGATGTCAGGCGGGTTTGCGGCGATGCGCAGCATACGCCCCACCGCCCATATCGCCCGCAACGTCGTCCATTTTGTCGGCCAGGCGGCATGGCTCTACGCCTTGACATTGATCCCACTGGCCGTGCTGATCTCCATCGAATTCACGACGCCGATCTGGACGGCCATTCTGGCGGTCGGCTTTCTTGGTGAAAGACTAAGCCGGCCAAGACTTGCGGCGATCGTGCTCGGGCTGATCGGTGTGCTGATCATCGTCCGTCCGGGCGTCGGCTCCGTCGATCCGGGACATGTTGTCGTGCTGGGTGCCGCGGTCTGCTTCGGCATATCCGTGGTCCTGGTCAAATCGCTGACGCGGACGGACAGCGTCGTGTCCATCATCTTCTGGATGCTGGTCATCCAGTCGGTGCTCGGGCTGATCCCGGCGCTCTACGAATGGCGCAACCCGCCGCTCGAACTGTGGCCGTGGATCCTGCTGATCGCCTTCACCGGCATGTCGTCGCATTTCTGCATGGCGCGCGCACTCGCCTATGCCGACGCCACCGTCATCTCGCCGATGGACTTTTTGCGCGTGCCGCTGTCGGCGCTGATCGGCTGGCTGCTGTATCAGGAGCAGATCGACGCCTTCACCGCCGGGGGCGCCTTGCTGATCCTGCTGGGCAATCTGCTCAATCTGCAGAAAAAGGCGACCAAACCAGCGGAAGTGGCAGCGTCCTAGCATTTTGCAGCCAAACGTTTTCGTTTGGCGTCCGACAAAATGCGTCAAAGCAAAGAGCTACCGCGCGGTTTTGGTTTCACAAACCGCCTCGCATTTCAGTCGCCTTCGTCGGGTATGTTGAGGAGATGCCCGCAGGCCTTGCAGTGGACGGCGTCGGCTTCATGCCGCTGAAGGCCACATTGCGGGCACGGGAAGAAGACCTTGTTGGGACGGAAGAGCGCCTGTGCCAGCCTGACGAACAGCGATATGCCGATGATCATGGTGACGATCGCGGTGAGCTTGCCGGCTATTCCCGGCAGGACGATGTCGCCGAAGCCGGTCGTGGTCACCGTGGCGACGGTGAAATACAGCGCATCGACATAGCCTTCGAGGCCGGCCCCGGTGCGGAAGAAGAAGGTGTAGACGAAACCGGTGACGACAAACAGGAATGTCAGGAGATTGATGACTGCGTGGCTCGCCTCGCGCCATTTTTTGAGGCCGCGCATCTCGAAAAACCGCCACAGGGCGCCGCTGCGCGACAGCGACCACAGCCGCAATATGCGCAGAAAACCCAGATTGGCCAGCGCCGAAGGCATCAGCAGCGTCAGCAGGATGAAGCCGTCGACCCACGACGTCGGCTGCTTCATCAGGCGCAGCATGTCGTTTGACGCCAGCAGCCGGGCAATCATGTCGGCGGCGACAAGCGCTGCCACTGAATAATCGAGCCAGAGGAACGAGGACGAGTCCTGGATCACCGGTGTGGCGATGAAGAAGGCGATGATGGCAAGGTCGATGATAACAGCCGCCAGCTGAAACCGGAAGGCCGCGGGCGTGCGCCCGTGATAGAGTTTGCGCAGCGTGCCGCGCAGCCGCGTCAAGGCTGAAAAATCCTGCACTCCGTCCCTTTCCGGCGCCTTCATGACAACTGCGATAACGCTCGCTGCGACAGCCGTCCAGAGGGCAGAGCAGAGGCAAGGCAAGCCGCTGCGGCTTGAGAACATCCGGAGCGTTCCAGGCCCGGAAAGCAATCAGACCGGTTCCGCCTCGATGATGCTGATGCGAGGTCCGGCTTCAACGATATTGGCGACCCGAAAATCCGACGCCGCAAGCAGCAACCTGAATTCTTCCGCCGTGCGTTCCTGCCCGCCCGGCATGACCAGCATGTTCAGATCGCCGAATTTTGCGGCGGCGCCTTCATTGGGCGGCGCCAGAATGCTCTCGAGCACCAGCAGTTTGCCTTCTGGGGGAATCGCCCTGCGGCAGGTTTTCAGGATCCGGATGTTTGTTTCGTCGTCCCAGTCATGCAGGATCCATTTAAGCACAATCGCATCGGCTCCTTCGGGCACCGAGACGAAGAAATCGCCGGCGACGATGTCGCAGCGATCAGCCACAGCCGCAGCGTCAAAGACCGGGCCGGCCTTCGCCACGACCTGCGGCTGATCGAATAGAATGCCGCGCTGGCCGGGATTGCGGCGGAGGATTTCGGCAAGCAGCGCGCCCTGCCCGCCGCCTACATCCATAACGACAGAGAACCGCCGGAAGTCATAGGCCGCGAGCACCGCAGCGGCGACGCCACGCGACATCGCAGTCATCGCCCGGTCGAAAACGACGGACTCTTCCGGATGCTCTGCCCGGTATTCCCAAACGCCCTTGCCATAAGCGTGGCGAAAGGCGTTTTCGCCGGTGCTGACACTGTGCAGCAGATCGCTCCATGCCTGACGGAAATACGGCCGTCCGGCCAGAATTGCCCACGACGCGACCGAATGCTGAACGTCGGATCGCAACGCGCCGCCAACCAAGGTCAGCGAGAAGGATCGGTCTTCCGCTTCATGGAACACGCCGGCCGACGCAAGGGCGCGCAGCAGCCGGTAGAGCGCCTGCGGATGGGTATTGGTCAGCACGGCCAACTCGCCGCTGGTGCGTTTTCCGTCCTTGAGATGGTCTGCAATGCCCAGCGTGGCGGCGACGCATATCGCCTGAGATACCTGGAAGCCATTGACCATTTTCTGGAGTTCGGCAGCGGCATCCCGCTCATCCATGACGCACTCCCCCCGGGCCGCCAAAAGACCCAGGCCGCCGAGCCCACAATACCAGCGGCATCGTCACCGGGCAATGCGACCTGGCGGAATACGGTCGTTAGCTCACACCAACTCCACCTCCACCACGCCCGGCACCGCCCGCATGGCCGAGGCGATCTGTGGCGAGACGCGGTAACGGTTGGGCAGTTCGATCTCGACCTCGCCCTGCCCCTCGTCCTTGATGACGATAATGCTCACCAGGCTGTCGCCGCGCTGGGTAAGCTGCGATTGAATCGCCGACGCCGGCCGGTCATCCCTGACAAAGATGCGCAAGGCTTTTTGGATGCGGCTTGCCTCGTCCTCCAGCGACTGCACCGTCTGGATGCGCAGATTGACGCCTTCGGGCCTGTCCTCGGCCGAAACTGTGACCACCACCGAACGGCCGGGCTCGAGCAGGTCGCGATATTGCGCCAGACCTTCGGAAAACAGCACGGCTTCATACTGGCCCGACGTGTCGGAGAACTGCACGACGCCCATCTTGTTGCCGGTGCGCGTCTTGCGCTCCTGCTTGGTGGTGACCGTCCCGGCAAGCCGCCCGGCGGCAGCGCCGCGTTTGACGGCGCCCGAGAACTCGGCCCAGGTCTGCACCCGCATCTTCTGCAGCGCCGCCTTGTATTCGTCCAGCGGGTGCGCCGAGAGATAGAAGCCGACCACCTGGAATTCACGGTGCAGGCGGTCGGCGGCAAGCCACGGGTCGGTCGCCGGCAGGTTGAGCGCCTGCGACTGCGCCCCGAGCGAGGCGCCGAAAATGTCGTGCTGGCCCGACATTGCATTCTGCTGCGCAAGCGACGCCAGCCCCATCATCCGCTCGACGCCCGCCATCATCGCGGCGCGGTCGTGACCGAAGCAGTCGAGCGCGCCGGCCATGATCAGGCTTTCGAAGACGCGCTTGCCGACGATCTTCGGGTCGACCCTTTCGCAAAAATCGGCGAGGTTCTTGAACGGTTTTTCGCCGCGCATGGCGACGATATGCTCGACCGCCGCGTCGCCGACGCCCTTGAGCGCGGCCAGCGAATAGAAGATCCGGTTCTCCGCGACTTCGAAGGCGCGGAAGCTTGATATCACCGACGGCGCCACGACATCGATACCGAGGCGCAGCGCATCCTGGCGGAAATCGGCGAGTTTATCGGTGTTGCCCATGTCGAGCGTCATCGACGCGGCCAGGAATTCGACCGGGTAGTGCGCCTTCAGATAGGCCGTCTGGTAGGAAACGACCGCATAGGCGGCGGCATGCGACTTGTTGAAACCATAGTCGGCGAACTTAGCCAGCAGGTCGAAGATGAAGTCGGCTTGCGGCTTGCCGACGCCGCGCTCGATCGCGCCCGAGACGAAGCGCTCGCGCTGCTTGTCCATTTCGGCGCGGATCTTCTTGCCCATGGCGCGGCGCAGCAGGTCGGCTTCGCCCAGCGAATAGCCGGCAAGCTCCTGCGCGATCTGCATCACCTGTTCCTGGTAGACGATGACGCCTTGCGTCTCCTTCACCAGATGGTCGATCTTCGGATGGATCGACGCCATCTCCTCCTCGCCGTGCTTTCTGGCGTTGTAGGTCGGGATGTTCTCCATCGGGCCCGGCCGGTAAAGCGCGACCAGCGCAATGATGTCCTCGATGCAGTCGGGCCGCATGCCGATCAGCGCCTTGCGCATGCCGGCACTTTCCACCTGGAACACGCCGACCACTTCGCCGCGTGACAGCATGGCATAGGTGTCGGGGTCGTCGAGCGGAATGTGGGCAAGATCGATCTCGATGCCGCGGCGGCGGATCAGCTTGACCGCGGTCTCCAGCACCGTCAGCGTCTTCAGGCCGAGGAAGTCGAACTTCACCAGGCCGGCCTGCTCGACATACTTCATGTTGAACTGGGTGACCGGCATGTCCGAGCGCGGATCGCGGTACATCGGCACAAGCTCCCACAGCGGCCGGTCGCCGATGACGATGCCGGCGGCATGCGTCGAGGCGTGGCGGTAGAGACCTTCCAGCTTCTGCGCCATGTCGAGCAGCGTCTGCACAATCGGCTCGCGCTCGGCCTCCTCGGCAAAGCGCGGCTCGTTGGCGATGGCGTCGGCGAGCTTGACCGGATTGGCCGGGTTCGACGGCACCATTTTGCTGAGCTTGTCGACCTGGCCATAGGGCATCTGCAGCACGCGGCCGACATCGCGCAGCACCGCGCGGGCCTGCAGCGTGCCGAAGGTGATGATCTGGCCGACCTGGTCGCGACCGTATTTCTGCTGGACGTAGCGGATGACCTCCTCGCGCCGGTCCTGGCAGAAATCGATGTCGAAGTCGGGCATCGACACACGGTCGGGATTGAGGAAGCGCTCGAACAGCAGCGAGAAGCGCAGCGGATCGATGTCGGTGATGGTCGTCGAATAGGCGACCAGCGAGCCGGCGCCCGAACCGCGCCCCGGCCCGACCGGGATGCCTTGCGCCTTCGCCCATTTGATGAAGTCGGCGACGATCAGGAAATAGCCGGGGAACTTCATTTTCTCGATGATGCCGAGCTCGAATTCCAGCCTTTCGCGGTATTGCTCGACCGCGTAGCCAGGGGCCAGGCCATGCGCGGCGAGGCGCGCCTCCAGCCCTTCATGCGCCTGTCTGGCAAGCTCCTGCGCCTCCGCCTTCACCGCCGCATCGGCATCGGCGACATCGCCGCCGGCAAAGCGCGGCAGGATCGGGTTGCGGGTCTTGGGATAGTAGGAGCAGCGCAGCGCTATTTCGACGGTGTTGTCGATCGCCTCCGGCAGATCGGCGAACAGCCTCGCCATGTCGGCCTGGCTTCTCAGAAAATTGTCGGGCGACAGCCGCCGGCGATTGTCGACGGCGACGACCGACCCTTCGGCGATGGCGATCAGCGCATCATGCGCCTCATAGTCGTCGCGCGAGGAGAAAAACGCCTCGTTGGTGGCAACCAGCGGCAAGTCATTGATATAGGCGAGGTCGACTGACGATTTCTCGATGGCCCGGTCATAGCCGGAAACCCGTTCCAGCTCGACATAGAGCCGGTCGCCGAACAGCGCCTTGAGCGCCAGAAGCCGCGTCTCGGCGAGGTCGCGGCGGTCCTCTTTCAGCGCGTTGCCGATCGGGCCGCGCGGCCCGCCGCTGAGACAGATCAGGCCGTCGCAATGGCCTTGCAGCATCTCGGTCGTCAGATGCACGGCCTCGCCGGGCGGCGTTTCCAGATAGACCCGGCTGACCAGCCTGACCAGATTGCTGTAGCCGGCCTCGGTCGCCGCGATCAAAACCACCGGCCGCATTTCCGGGCCCTGCCGCCTGCGGTCGCGCTGGCTGTCGCTGGCTTCACCGGAAAAAGCGAGAGCGGTCTGGCAGCCGATGATCGGCTGGATGCCCTCCTTCACCGCCTTTTGCGCAAATTCGAGCGCGCCGAACAGATTGTTGGTGTCGGTGACGGCAATGGCCGGGGCGTCATCTTTGACCGCATGGCCGACAACCGTGCCGAGCTGCAAGGCGCCTTCGAGCAGCGAATAGGCCGAATGCACGCGCAGATGAATGAACGGCCGCGCCGGCGCTTCCGGCCGCGACGCCTTCACAAAGGCCTCGCGCCGCAACGGATCGCGGGGAAGTGTCTCATTCGCCATTTTTTTATCGCCGTTTGAGAGGACTCAGTCGATGAGGATGTATTGTCCGGCACTGGACGATGCGAGTCCAGCGACAGGCCAATTGTCGATGCTGGCGCTGCCCCTCATCCGCCTGCCGGCACCTTCTCCCCGTATAGTGACGGGGCGGAGGGGCTGGCCGCAACCTCGGCACGCTTTCTGCCACGCTGCAGATTGGCGAAATCCCTTTGCGAAGGCGTCTTTCTCCCCCGTCACTATACGGGGAGAAATGCCCGGCAGGGCAATGAGGGGCAGCGCCAACCAATGCGATTTCCTTGTATCCTCACGCAAATTCCATGATCACCGCGTCGACGGCGAGACTGTCGCCCGGTTTTGCCTTGAGTTTCGACACGGTGAGATCGCGCTCGGCGCGCAGCACGTTTTCCATCTTCATCGCCTCGACGACCGCCAGCGTCTCGCCGGCCTTGACCTCCTGCCCTTCGGCAACGGCGATCGACACGACAAGGCCGGGCATCGGGCAGAGCAGCATCTTCGACGTATCCGGCGCCACTTTTTCCGGCATCAGCCTTTCGAGCTCGGCGGTGCGCGGCAGCATGGCGCGTGCGCTCACCGACATGCCTTTCCAGGCGACGCGAAGCCCGTTCAGCACCGGCCTGACCTGCGCAGCGATCCTTCGGTCGCCGACCGTGCCGCGCCAGACGAGATCGCCCGGCCGCCAGTCGGACGCCACCGTCAGCGCCGTGCCGCCGTCGATCGACAGACCGAGCTCCATCGGAATGGAGATCATGCCTTCGATAACCGAAGCCGAAAGGTAATCCTTGCCGATCTTGACCACCCAGTCGCGTTTCAGCACACCCGAATGCGGCGCCAGCCGCCCGCCGAGCCGGTCGAGCCGGTCGCGGCGCAGCAGTTCGACCGCGGTGGCGATCGCTGCGAGCACGGCCGTTTCTTCGCTATCAGGCACGATCGGCGCAAAGCCGTCGGGATATTCCTCTGATATGAAGGCGGTCGATATCCGCCCTTCCCGCCAGCGCGGATGCTGCATCAGCGCCGCCAGGAACGGCATGTTGTGCTCGATGCCGTCGACGACAAAACTGTCGAGCGCTTCGGACATGGCGTCTATTGCCGCGAGCCGAGTCGGCGCCCAGGTGCACAGCTTGGCGACCATCGGGTCATAGAACATCGAGATTTCCGAACCCTCGGCAACCCCGGTATCGTTGCGGATGACGACGTCGCCGGACTGTCCCTCTTGCGGTGGTCGGTATCTCGTCAGCCGGCCGATCGACGGCAGGAAATTGCGATACGGGTCCTCGGCGTAGAGCCGGCTTTCCACCGCCCAGCCGTTCAGCTTGACGTCGCTTTGCTTGATGGCGAGCTTTTCGCCGGCTGCTATGCGGATCATCTGCTCGACCAGGTCAATGCCGGTGACGAGCTCGGTCACCGGATGCTCGACCTGCAATCGTGTATTCATTTCAAGGAAATAGAAGTTCTTTTCGCTGTCGACGATGAACTCGACCGTGCCGGCGCTCTGGTAGTCGACCGCGCTGGCCAGCGCCACCGCCTGCTCGCCCATGGCTTTCCGGGTCCTGGCGTCGAGGAAAGGTGAAGGCGCCTCTTCGACGACCTTCTGGTTGCGGCGCTGGATCGAGCATTCGCGCTCGCCGAGATAAAGCGCATTGCCATGCGCGTCGGCCAGCACCTGGATCTCGATGTGGCGCGGATCGACCACGAACTTTTCGATGAAGACGCGGTCGTCACCGAACGAGCTTTTGGCCTCCGACCGCGCCCGGTCGAACCCGTCGCGCACCTCGGCCTTGCTCCAGGCGATGCGCATGCCCTTGCCGCCGCCGCCGGCCGAGGCCTTGATCATCACGGGATAGCCGATCTCGCCGGCTATTTTCTCGGCATGACCGGCATTCTCGATGACGCCGAGCCAGCCGGGCACCGTGCTGACCCTGGCTGCATTGGCGAATTTCTTCGATTCGATCTTGTCGCCCATCGCCCTGATCGCTCCGGGTTTCGGGCCGATGAAGACGATGCCTTCGTTCTCCAGCGCTTCACAGAAGGAGGCGCGTTCGGATAAAAACCCGTAGCCGGGGTGCACGGCTTCAGCACCCGTCGCCTTGCAGGCGGCGATGATCTTCTCCGGCACCAGATAGCTTTGTGAGGCCGGCGAAGGCCCGATATGGACAGCCTCGTCGGCCATCTCGACATGCACGGCGTCACGATCGGCGTCCGAAAAGACCGCGACGGTGGCGATGCCCATCTTGCGCGCCGTCTTGATGACGCGGCAGGCGATCTCGCCACGATTGGCGATCAGGATTTTTGTGAACATGCGGGTTTTGTTCCCTCGGCTGCCTTTCTTTTATGGGCTTGGCCCGGCCGGTCAAGGCACGTAGGCGCATATCCGGGCGCAAGTCGCCTGGTGACGACCAAAACCCGGCACCGAACTGTCAATTCGTCCCATAGTCCAGAACCTGCAGATACGCTAAAGCTCGCCTCGATTGCCGATTTGGCTTGAGAGGAGAGCCCCGATGAAAACCCGTGCCGCTGTCGCTGTCGCCGCCGGAAAGCCGCTGGAAATCCTGGAGGTCGACCTCGACGGCCCGCGAGCCGGCGAGGTGCTGGTCGAGATCAAGGCGACCGGCATCTGCCACACCGACGAGTTCACGCTGTCGGGCGCCGATCCCGAAGGGATTTTTCCGGCGATCCTCGGCCATGAGGGCGCCGGCATCGTCGTCGATGTCGGCAAGGGCGTCACCTCGGTCAAGAAGGGCGACCACGTCATCCCGCTCTACACGCCGGAATGCCGGCAATGCCCGTCCTGCCTGTCCAGAAAGACCAATCTGTGCACCGCGATCCGTGCCACGCAGGGGCAAGGCCTGATGCCGGACGGCTCGTCGCGCTTCTCGATCGGCAAGGACAAGATCTTCCACTATATGGGCTGCTCGACCTTCTCCAACTTCACCGTGCTGCCCGAGATTGCGGTGGCCAAGGTCAATCCCGACGCGCCCTTCGACAAGATCTGCTACATCGGCTGCGGCGTCACCACCGGCATCGGCGCGGTGATCAACACCGCAAAAGTCGAGATCGGCGCCACGGCCGCCGTCTTCGGCCTCGGCGGCATCGGCCTCAACGTCATCCAGGGGCTGCGCCTTGCCGGCGCCGACATGATCATCGGCGTCGACCTGAACAACGACAAGAAGGAATGGGGCGAGAAATTCGGCATGACGCATTTCGTCAATCCGAAGGAGATCGACGGCGATATCGTGCCCTATCTCGTCAACATGACCAAGCGCGGCGCCGACCAGATCGGCGGCGCCGACTATACGTTCGACTGCACCGGCAGCACCAAGGTGATGCGCCAGGCGCTTGAGGCATCGCACCGCGGCTGGGGCAAGTCGGTGGTCATCGGCGTTGCCGGCGCCGACCAGGAGATCTCGACGCGGCCGTTCCAGCTGGTCACCGGACGCACCTGGATGGGCACCGCGTTCGGCGGCGCGCGCGGCCGCACCGACGTGCCGAAGATCGTCGACTGGTACATGGACGGCAAGATCGAGATCGACCCGATGATCACCCACACGCTGAAGCTGGAGGACATCAACAAGGGTTTTGATCTGATGCATGAGGGCAAGAGCATCAGGAGCGTGGTGGTCTATTGAGAATTTGCGACGTGGCCGGGAGGAAGCAAGGCAATCGCTTTAGGTCTGCGCCGCCCCTCATTGCCCTGCCGGGCATTTCTCCCCGTATAGTGACGGGGAGAAAGACGCCTTCGCAAAGGGATTTCGCCAACCTGCAGCGTGGCAGAAAGCGTGCCGAGGCTGCGGCAAGCTCCCTTCGCCCCGTCACTATACGGGGAGAAGGTGCCGGCAGGCGGATGAGGGGCAGCGCCGACCTTTGACCGCTCGAACATCAATCCAGGCACAATCGCCCGGCTTCATACGCTTGGAACGAACCATGCCCGCACCCGCCATTTACGTCGATGCCGATGCCTGTCCGGTGAAGGCCGAGGTCGAGAAGGTCGCCGAGCGCCATGGCGTCGTCGTCACCTTTGTCTCCAATGGCGGGCTGCGCCCGTCGCGCGACCCGATGATCCGCAACGTCGTCGTGTCCAAGGGCGCCGACGCGGCGGACGACTGGATCGTCGACAATGCCAAGCCCAACGACATCGTCGTGACATCAGACATCCCGCTTGCCGCCCGCACGGTGGCGCTCGGCGCCCATGTGCTTGGGCCGACCGGACGCCCGTTCACGCCGGAAACGATCGGCATGGCGGTAGCGATGCGCGACCTCAAGCAGCATCTGCGCGAGACTGGCGAAAGCAAGGGCTACAATGCCAGTTTCGCGCCGCAGGACCGCTCGCGGTTTCTTGGCGAGCTCGACCGCATCTTGCGGCGTGCGCTGAAATCCGCCGCACTGGGCTAGCGCTTGACCCCGAACCGGAGGTCAGCGCAGCAAAACCGGAATCGATCTTCGGCATCATGCGCACAGTCAAAAGTGCTATAATGTTCGAGCCCTAAGAGACGAGCGGCGGTAAGACGGACCGCCATCAGAGGCCGGGCCATGACGACCGAGACTCCCCTGAAGACGCCACTGCACCGCCACATGCAGTTCGCGGTGTCGGCCTGCATCGGTGTAGTGGCACTGGCGATCGCGCTGGTCTTGCGCACTCCGCTCGCCTTTTCGATCGGCGCCAATGCGTTTTTCGCCGCCTACACCGTCATCGTCCTCGCCCAGATGCCGCTGCTCACCGGCCGCTTTTTAAGCAAGAACGCGCGGGCCACCGACCAGCCGGTGCTAGTCATCTTTGCGGTGACGCTGATTGTCGTCACCATTGCCATCATCTCGCTGTTCCAATTGATCAATCGCGAGGGCAGCGCGCATCCTGTCGAACTCACCTTCGCGCTGCTGTCGATCCCCCTCGGCTGGTTCACCATCCACGCCATGACGGCGCTGCACTACGCCCATGTTTACTGGGTCAACGATGAAGAGACCGACCCCGGCAGCAAAGCGAAACAGAAAAAGCCGGTCGGCGGCCTCGTATTTGCCGGTAAGGAGCGGCCGGACGGCTGGGATTTTCTCTATTTCTCGACCACCGTCGGCATGACCTCGCAGACCTCCGATACCGCGGTCTCGACCACGCAAATGCGTCACATCGTGCTTTTGCATTCGATCCTGTCGTTCTTTTTTAATACAGTGATCGTCGCCGCCGCGGTCAACCTCGCCGTCAGTCTCGGGAGCCGGTAGCACCGGGCAGTCTGTAATAATTCCGTGATCGGATGAAACATCGCTTTGGCTGGCAACGTATTGGGAGGAGAACGATCGGAAAGGCCGACTGAGCGGCCGGAAGGACGCGAAAAAATGCAATCGGTTGCCAGGAGCCAATCCACTGTCGGGCCAGATACTGCCGCGCCGAAAGATGCAACGCTGATCTACCGGCAGTCGCGCTGGACGCGGCTGACGCACTGGCTTTGGGCCATTTCGCTGTTCTTCATGCTGCTTTCCGGCCTGCAGATCTTCAATGCCCGCCCCCAGCTTTATATCGGCAAGGAATCGGGATTCGCATATAACAACACCATCTTCGCCATCGGCGCCGAGAACACCGCAAACGGCCCGCGCGGCTACACCGAAATCTTCGGCAAGCGCTTCGACACAACCGGTGTGCTCGGCTGGTCGGGGCCGGCGGGTCGGGAGACGTCCCGCGCCTTCCCGTCCTGGGCGACAATCCCCTCCTATTACGACCTCGGCACCGCCCGCGTCGTCCATTTCTTCTTCGCCTGGATACTGTCCACGACCCTGGTCGTGTGGCTGGTCGCCAGCCTGGTCAACGGTCATCTGCGCCGCGATCTTGTCCCGCGCATCGACGATCTCAGGCGTTTGCCGCGAGACATCATCGATCATGCCAAATTCAAGTTTCATCACACGCGCGAATACAACACGCTGCAGAAGATGGCCTATGGCGGCGTGATGTTCGTGCTGCTGCCGCTGATGATCATCACAGGCCTTGCCATGTCGCCGAGCATGAACGCGGCGCTGCCATTCCTCAACGATTTGCTTGGCGGCAGGCAGACGGCGCGGACAATCCATTTCGTCGTGATGCTGCTGCTCGTCGCCTTCTTCATCATCCATATGGTGATGATCTTCGCTGCCGGCCCGATCAACGAGCTGCGTTCCATCATCACCGGCTGGTACCGAACCGATCCGCCGGCGCATGGCAGCAAGACGCCGCAGAGGGGTGCGTGAGATGGCGAAGTTTGTGATCAGCCGCAGAAAATTCCTGACCTCGGCCAGCCTCGGCGTCACCGGCATCATGCTGTCGGGTTGCGATGCATTCGACAGCCAGCTTCGTGTCGGCGACGGACTGCGCAGTTTCCTCGAAGGCGCCAACGGCCTGACCTGGCGCGCGCAGCGCCTGCTCGCCGGCGATTCGCTGGCGCCGGAATTCACCGAAGCCGACATTCGCCAGCCGCAGCGGCCGAACGGCGTCACCGCGCCGGACGACGATGTCTACAAAAGCCTGCTCGCCAACAATTTCGCCGACTGGCGGCTCGACGTCTCAGGCCTCGTCGAAAAGCCGCTGTCGCTGACCCGCGAGCAATTGATGAACATGCCAAGCCGCACCCAGATCACCCGCCACGACTGCGTCGAAGGCTGGAGTTGCATCGCCAAATGGACCGGCACGCCGCTGTCGCTGGTGCTTGATCAGGCGGTGGTCAAGCCACAGGCGCGCTACGTCGTGTTCCATTGCCTCGACACGATCGACCGCAGCCTGTCCGGCGACATCAAATATTACGGCTCGATCGACCTGATCGATGCCCGTCACCCGCAGACGATCCTTGCCTATGGCCTGAACGGCAAGCCGCTGCCGGTCGAGAACGGCGCGCCGCTGCGCGTCCGCGTCGAGCGCCAGATCGGCTACAAGATGCCAAAGTATCTCCGCCGGATCGAACTGGTCGACAGTTTCGCCGCTATCGGCGGCGGCAGGGGCGGCTACTGGGAGGACAATGGCTACGACTGGTACGGCGGCATTTGACGCCATAGCTCCGCCATTTCCGATCAGTGTTTGGTGCTTTGCTCAGGCGACCTTGTCGATCAGCGGCTTGAGCACCGGATGGATTTCCGGCGAGGCGTGCTTGATCAGTGTCAGCAGCGCGCGCTCGTTCTCATGCAGCGGCCGGTCGCTGCCGATGCGCTCGGCCAGCCATTTCGCCTCGCACGCGTCGATCGTTTCGGCGCGGCGTGCCAGTGCTTCGGCTGCCTTGTTCTTCGATTCCCATTCGGATTCGATATCGCCCGGCGCGCAGTAGGCTTTCATGATGCCGGCGAGGCCACCCGAAACCATGCGGCCGAAGAAACCGCCGATCTCTGGATCGGCCTGCTCCAGGAAAGCATCTTGCCGCAGCGCCACGTCGCGCACCGGAGCTTCGTAGCCGGCCGAGCACATGACGTAATTGGCGAGCGCCTTGACGAACAGATCATTCCACGATGGATCGTTGTTGGCTGCCGCGGTCCGCTCGTTGATCTTGAACAGCACCTCTGCCTCGGCGCGGGTGATGGCAATGTTGCCGTCGCCGCCATAGGCATAGAGAATGCGGCGCAGAAGCTCGACTTCAGCCTTGGCGATCAGCCCGGGAACCAGCTTACCGCCGTGCATCAGCGGCCCTTTGCCGTCGATGATGGCATGGGCGACCTGCTCCAGCGCATAGGCGCAAAGCCCGTTCGGCGAGGATTTCGCCTTTTCCAGCACATGCACGAGCAGTTCGAGTTCGGTCAGGCTGTCGACCATGCCGTCACGCGAAATCGCTTGGACCAGCCAGTCGGCATTGTCCTGCGAGATATAGCCCGCCGGCTTTTCCTGATGAACGATGAGGTCGGTGATGGCTTCGATGAAAAAATCCGGCCATTCCGCGCATTTGTCCCCTTCTATCGCGTCGAGCGCAAACAGCGCCTCGGCCTCGCTCCGCGTCACCACCCCGTCGCCGAATACCTCGCGGCGCAGCATGACCACGTCTTCCGCTGTGACCCGATTTTTCGAGGCCAGTTCGGCCACCGGAACGCACTTCAATTCGCCCATTTCGTTTCCCCTCCATACGTCACTTGGACCCAACATATCGGCAGTTCCTTGAGAAACCGGCAAACCGCGTGGTTAGCGAAGACTTGTCGGTAAGCGGTCGCTAGCAGGTGACAAGGTGTCGCCGACAGGCTATGGATGACGAGTCGAGGGCTCAAATTGAGTCCTACCTGTTTGCGGGAGAGAGCAGCGAGAGCTGCCGCCGAAGGGGAAATCGCCCGAAATCTCTCAGGCAAAAAGAACCGTAGACGGGAAAGACACTCTGGAAAGTCGGGGCTTTTTTCGCCCCGCGCCGAAGGTGTAAGCGCTGCCGACAGAGTTACGGGGCGCGAGTCTCTCAGGCTTCAGACAGAGGGGCACGGACTGGTCGCCATTCGCGGCCGATTGCGTGCGACTCTGGAGACGACATGACGGGCGACGACACCAAACACCTTCCCCTCGAAGACCTGCACGTGGCCGCCAATGCGCGCTTTGGCGCGTTCGCCGGCTGGTCGATGCCGCTCACCTATCCGGCCGGCGTGATGAAGGAGCACCTTCATACCCGCGAACATGCCGGCCTGTTCGACATCTCACACATGAAGCTGTTCGAGATCAGTGGCTTGGGCGCTGAAGCACTGCTCAATCGTGCCTGCCCGTTCGACGCCGGCGCGCTTGAGATTTCCCAGTCCAAATACACGTTCTTTCTCAATGAAGCCGCCGGCATCATCGACGATCTGATCGTCACTAGGCTCGGCCGGCAACGCTTCATGGTCGTCGCCAATGCCGGCAATGCTGAAGCCGACGAAAAACACCTTCGTGAGCTTGCCGACTTTGATGCCAAGGCGGACTTTGACGCCAAGATTGAAGCACTCGACCGCGTCTTCCTGGCAATCCAGGGTCCCGAAGCCTGGGCCGCCCTGTCGCGCGCCGGCATCGAAACCGGATCGCTGCTGTTCATGCACGGCTTCGAGCCGCGCGAAAACTGGTTCATGAGCCGCTCGGGCTATACCGGCGAGGACGGCTTCGAGGTCGGCCTGCCGGAAGCGGATGCGCGAAATCTCGTCGCCAAACTGATCGAGGACGAGCGAGTGATGTGGGTTGGGCTGGCCGCCCGCGACAGCCTGCGGCTCGAAGCAGGGCTGTGCCTGCACGGACTGGACATCACGCCTGAGATGGACCCGGCCGGCGCCGGGCTGATGTGGGCGATCCCGAAGGAGGTTCGCGCCTCTGGCGCTTTCATCGGTGCCGACGCCTTGCGTTCAATCCTGGAGCGCGGCCCAACGCAGAAACGCGTCGGCCTGAAGCCGGAAGGCCGCCAGCCGGTGCGTCCCGGTGCTGCCCTTTTCGATGCCGACGGCAATCCCGCCGGCCACGTCACCTCCGGCGGCTTCGGCCCCTCGGCCGGCCATCCGGTCGCCATGGGCTACGTCCAGGCGTCGCTGGCCAAACCCGGCGCAAAACTCTTCGCCGACGTTCGCGGGACCAAAATCCCGGTCGATATCAATCCCCTGCCCTTCACGCCGCATCGCTACCGCAAAGGATGAACTTCATGGCAAAGACCTATTTCACTGAAGATCACGAATGGCTCCGCGTCGAAGGCGGTATCGCCACCATCGGCATCACCGACTACGCGCAGGAACAACTCGGCGATCTCGTCTTCGTCGAATTGCCGGAGCCTGGGAAAAAGCTGGCCAAGGGCGATACCGCCGTCGTGGTCGAATCGGTCAAGGCGGCATCGGACGTCTATGCGCCGGTCGACGGCGAGATCACCGAGGCCAACACCGCGCTTTCGTCTGATCCGTCCCTGGTCAATTCGGCGGCGGCCAGCGACGGCTGGCTGTGGAAGATGAAGCTGGCCGATGAAAGCCAACTCGAAGGTCTCCTGGATGAGGCCGCCTACAAAGCCCATATTGGTTGAGAGAGCAGGACCAGGAAAGATGACCGCAGCACCCTACTCCTTCTCGGCCCGCCATATCGGCCCCGGCCTCAATGATGTCAGAGCCATGCTGGCGACGATCGGCGTTCCGTCGGTCGAGACGCTGATCAGCCAGGCTGTGCCGAAATCGATCCGGCTCGACCGGCCGCTGGCCTTGCCGGCCCCGGCGAGCGAAGCCGAGGCGCTGGCCGAGCTGTCAGCGACAATGGCGAAAAATACAGTTTTGAAGAGCTTCATCGGCGCCGGCTATCACGGCGTCCACGTGCCGCCGGTCATCCAGCGCAACCTGTTCGAGAACCCGGCCTGGTATACGGCTTACACGCCCTACCAGGCCGAGATCAGCCAGGGCCGGCTCGAAATGCTGTTCAATTTCCAGACCTTGGTCACCGAACTGACCGGGCTGCCGGTCGCGTCGGCCTCGTTGCTCGACGAGGCGACGGCGGTGGCCGAAGCAGTCGGCATCGCGTTACGCCACCACCGCGACAAGCGGACCAAAGTGGCGCTGGCCGGCACGCCGCATCCGCAGACGCTTGACGTCGTGCGCACCCGCGCCGAGCCGCTCGGCATCGAGGTCGACGGTGACACGATCGACGACAACACAGCCGCTCTGCTGGTCTCCTGGCCCGATACGTTTGGCGTCTATGGCGACCACAGGGCGGCAATCGAGAAAGCTCGCGCCACCGGCGCGCTGGTCGTCTTCATTGCCGATCCGCTCGCCCTGACGCTGACCGACGCGCCGGCTGCGCTTGGCGCCGACATCGCCGTCGGCCCGATGCAGCGCTTCGGCGTGCCGATGGGCTTTGGCGGGCCGCATGCCGCTTATTGCGCCGTTTCCGACAGGCTGACGCGGCTGATGCCCGGCCGCCTGGTCGGCCAGTCCACCGACAGCAAGGGCCGGCCCGGCTATCGCCTCGCCTTGCAGACGCGTGAACAACATATCCGCCGCGACAAGGCGACCTCCAACATCTGCACCGCGCAGGCGCTGCTCGCCAACATGGCGACCGCCTATGCGATCTGGCACGGCCCTGCCGGGCTGCAGGCGATTGCCGGCCGAATCCATGCATTGGCCAACCGGCTGGCTGCCGGTCTCGACGCAGCAGGAATTTCGGTGCTTGGCGCAAGCCGCTTCGACACCGTGGCGGTGGAAGTGAAAGGCAGAGCCGGGGCGATTGGCGCCGCAGCCGAAAAGACCGGCCGATTGCTGCGCGTCATCGACGCCGACCGCATCGGCATCAGCTTCGACGAAACCTCGACCGAGGCCGATCTGGAGGCGATCGCGGCGCTGTTCGGCGCCAAGCCGGGCGCAGCCGTCGGCAGCACCATGCCCGGAAAACCGCGCGGCAAGGCGTTTCTCACGCAGCCTGTCTTCCGCGAAAACCACTCGGAAACCGACATGATGCGCTTCCTGCGCCGGCTGGCCGACAAGGACCTGGCGCTCGACCGCGCCATGATCCCGCTCGGCTCCTGCACGATGAAACTCAATGCCGCCGCCGAGATGATGCCGGTAAGCTGGCCTGATATCGCCAATTTGCATCCCTTCGCCCCGGCAAGCCATTCGGCCGGCTACCGCGCCATGATCGACGAACTGGAAGCCTGGCTGGCGGAGATCACCGGGTTCGACGCGGTGACCCTGCAGCCCAACGCCGGCAGCCAGGGCGAGTATGCCGGGCTGCTCGCCATTCGCGGCTATCACCGCTCACGCGGCGAAGCTCACCGCACGGTCTGCCTGATCCCGTCATCGGCGCATGGCACCAATCCGGCGAGTGCGGCGATGGCCGGCATGAACGTCGTCGTCGTGCGCTGCACCGAAGACGGCAACATCGACGTCGATGACCTGAAAGCCAAGGCGGACGAGCATGCGCAAGACCTTGCGGCGCTGATGTTCACCTATCCCTCGACGCACGGCGTTTTCGAGGAAGGCGCGCGCGACCTCTGCGCCCTTGTCCATGAGCATGGCGGCCAGGTCTATTTCGACGGCGCCAACCTCAACGCGCTGGTCGGTCTTGCCCGCCCCGGCGACATCGGCGCCGACGTCTGCCACATGAACCTGCACAAGACGTTCTGCATCCCGCATGGCGGCGGCGGTCCCGGCGTCGGCCCGATCGGCGTCAAGGCGCATCTGCAACCCTATCTGCCCGGCCACGTCGTCGAAGGCTCGGGCCATGCCGTGTCGGCTGCACCGTTCGGCAGCGCTTCGATCCTGCCGATCACCTGGATGTATATCCGGATGATGGGCGCTTCGGGCCTGAAGCAGGCGACCGAGACGGCGATCATTTCCGCCAATTATGTGGCGACGCGGCTCGGAGCGCATTTCCCGGTGCTCTACAAGGGCAGGCACGAGCGCGTCGCGCATGAATGCATCCTCGATACCCGCGTGCTCAAGGACAGTGCCGGCATCAGCGTCGACGACGTCGCCAAGCGGCTGATCGACTACGGTTTCCATGCGCCGACAATGTCGTTTCCGGTCGCCGGCACGCTGATGGTCGAGCCGACCGAGTCCGAGCCCAAGCGCGAGCTCGATCGCTTCTGCGAGGCGATGATCGCGATATCAGGCGAGGCAGCCAAGGTGGCGAAAGGCGAATGGCCCCTGGCCGACAATCCGCTGGTCAATGCGCCGCATACCGCCGCCGAGGCGCTGGCCGGCCAGTGGACCCATCCCTATTCGCGCCTGGAGGCGGCCTACCCCGCCGGCGATGCCGACACGTCAGCCAAATACTGGCCGCCGGTGTCGCGCATCGACAATGTCGCCGGCGACCGCAACCTCGTCTGCTCCTGCCCGCCGCTGTCGGAATATCTGGGGGCGGCGGAGTAGACCATGATCCCGAAAAGTGGAATCCGGTTTTCGGACAAGATCATGGTCTAACAAGAAGATAGAAGCCTCAATCAGGCAGAACGCAAGGCCGGCGCGTCGGCCTTGCTCGCCTTGTTCTGGGCGACGACGCGATTTCGCCCGGCGCGCTTTGCCGCATAGAGTGCGGCGTCGGCTTCGGCCAGCACATTGTCGAGACTGGTGCCATCCGTCCCGCCAAAGCCGATGCCGCCACTGACTGTGCTGCGCAACGGACCAAGCTGGGTGGCGACGACTTCCGTGCCGAAGGCGACGCTGATCTTGCTCGCAATGTCGTAAGCCTTCTCTTCAGTCATCCGCGACATGACGAGGACGAATTCCTCGCCGCCCAGCCGGAAGGCGTCGACGCCGGTCCTGGAGTATTTTCTGACGACAGCGGCGAAGCGGCGCAGAACCTGATCGCCGACCGGATGACCGAATACATCGTTCGTCTTCTTGAAATGGTCGAGGTCGAACATGGCGACAGACATGAACGGGCCGAAAATCCGCTCGCCGTAGAATGCCGTCAACGCCCGCCGGTTCATCAGCCCGGTCAATGGGTCGGTCATGGTCTCGGCCTTCAGTTCGATCTGCGCCTGCAAATGGTGCAGGGAGAGCGTCAATGCGCCGAGCCCCGTCATGCAGGCGACCGCCACGGCGGAATTCAACCGTTCGGCCCAGTTGTCGGGCGCAACGCCGAGCACCCATTGGCCCTTGACCAGCAGGACCGCGCCGCAAAGTCCGAAGGACAGCGCACAGACGCCGCTCAGGAACGAAACGACCAGCAATATCCGGCGATCATGACCACCTTTGATCCAGAACATCACCCCGATAAGCGAGAGCAGCGCCGTTACCGTCGCGTAGGTGACGATGAAGCCGATGCCGTCAAAGCCCAGCGACGTCGCGCCTGCGCAAACCGCCATCGCAGCCAGGGTCGGCAAGATGGCGCGCCTATAGTCGTGGACGCCGAGATATTGCATGGCCGATAGGCAGAGGGTCAGAAGGCCCAGGCTGAGAAGCGCAAGTACAATCTGGCAAAGCCAGGGGCTGGGATGCTTGGCATAGTGCCAGAACAAGACCACATGTGCGACGAGCACGAGAATGCCGCACGCCACCGTCAGCACAAAGCGTGCCTGTGGCGCGGTGCACCAGATCGCAAACAGGGTGATGCTGAGGCACGTGCCCGACAGCGCTGCCGCAAGCAGGAGCGAACTGTAATCCAACATGCGTAAGCGACAGCCTCTTCTCGGGTTCTGCCGCATTCTAGGTCAGCAGCAATCCGCGAATACCCTTTTTCGGCCAACCTTCCGGCGTAACCTCCGGACAAGGTTTACAAAGCGTCGATGCCCTCGGCCCATTTCCGCCGCTTGGTTGTGGAATGGTTTTGCAGTAAGAGGCTCTATCCTCGAACGTAACGGGAACCTCCGTCGCCTGCCCGCAAAAAGCGTGGCAGTATCGGGTGGTGATTCGCAGCATCGCAATCCAGGACCAGCATGAACGACAGCAACGATCTTTTCGGCAATCTGGACAAGCAGCCGCAACCGGTTCGCGCCACCGCGCGCCCGGCCGACCCGCTGGTGCAGGCGGCGAAGCGCCCGGCATCCCGCGACGGCAGCGAGAGCTACAGTGCCGCCGACATCGAGGTTCTGGAAGGGCTGGAGCCGGTGCGGCGGCGGCCCGGCATGTATATCGGCGGCACCGACGACAAGGCGATGCACCATTTGTTCGCCGAGGTCATCGACAATTCGATGGACGAGGCGGTCGCCGGCCACGCGACTTTCATCGACGTCGAGCTTTCGGCCGACGGATATCTGGCGGTGACCGACAATGGCCGCGGCATTCCGGTCGATCCGCATCCGAAATTCAAGAAGCCTGCGCTCGAAGTCATCATGACGACGCTGCATTCCGGCGGCAAGTTCGACAGCAAGGTCTACGAGACCTCGGGCGGCCTGCACGGCGTCGGCGTCTCCGTCGTCAACGCGCTGTCGGACCATCTCGAGGTCGAGGTCGCGCGCGGCCGCCAGCTCTATCGCCAGCGCTTTTCGCGCGGCGTTCCGGTGACCGGCCTGGAGCAGCTCGGCGAGGTGCATAACCGCCGCGGCACCAGGATACGCTTCCATCCCGACGAGCAGATCTTCGGCAAGGGTGCGGCATTCGAGCCGGCGCGGCTCTATCGGATGACGCGCTCGAAGGCCTATCTGTTCGGCGGCGTCGAGATCCGCTGGACCTGCGACCCCTCGCTGATCAAGGAGAAGGACACGACGCCCGCCAAGGCCGAGTTCCATTTTCCCGGCGGCCTCAAGGACTATCTGAAAGCCTCGCTCGGCGACGAATTCCAGGTCACCCGCGAAATCTTTGCCGGCAAAAGCGACAGGCAAGGCGGCCACGGCTCGCTCGAATGGGCGGTGACCTGGTTCGGCGGCGACGGGTTCCTCAACTCCTACTGCAACACCATCCCGACCGGCGAAGGCGGCACCCATGAGGCTGGCTTCCGCAACGTCTTGACGCGCGGCCTACGCGCCTATGCCGAGCTGGTCGGCAACAAGCGCGCTTCGATCGTCACCTCGGAAGACGTCATGATCTCGGCTGCGGGCATGCTGTCGGTGTTCATCCGCGAGCCGGAATTCGTCGGCCAGACCAAGGACCGGCTGGCGACGATCGAGGCGATCAGGATCGTCGAGGCCGCGATCCGCGACCCCTTCGACCACTGGCTGGCCGACAATCCGCAGGAAGCTTCGAAGCTGCTCGAATGGGTGATCGCGCGTGCTGACGAGCGGGTGCGCCGCCGCCAGGAAAAGGAAGTCTCGCGCAAGAGCGCGGTGCGCAAGCTGCGCCTGCCCGGCAAGCTCGCCGACTGCACGCAGAATGCCGCGGCCGGCGCCGAGCTCTTCATCGTCGAGGGCGATTCGGCCGGCGGCTCGGCTAAACAGGCGCGCGACCGCGCCAGCCAGGCAGTGCTGCCGCTACGCGGCAAGATTCTCAACGTCGCCAGCGCCGGCAACGACAAGCTGGCTGCCAACCAGCAGATTTCCGACCTGATCCAGGCGCTTGGCTGTGGCACGCGGTCAAAATACCGCGATCAGGATCTGCGCTACGACCGGGTCATCATCATGACCGACGCCGACGTCGACGGCGCCCACATCGCTTCGCTGCTGATCACCTTCTTCTACCAGGAGATGCCGAGCCTGGTCCGCGACGGCCATCTCTACCTGGCGGTGCCGCCGCTCTACTCGATCCGCCAAGGCGGCAAGGTCGCCTATGCCCGCGACGATGCGCACAAGGACGAACTGCTGCGCACCGAGTTCACCGGGCGCGGCAAGGTCGAAATCGGCCGCTTCAAGGGGTTGGGCGAAATGATGGCCGCCCAGCTCAAGGAAACCACCATGGACCCGAGAAAGCGCACGCTGCTCAGGGTCGACGTGATCGATGCCGAGGCGGCGACCAAGGATGCGGTCGACGCGCTGATGGGCACCAAGCCGGAAGCCCGCTTCCGCTTCATCCAGGAACGCGCGGAATTCGCCGAGACCGAAGTGCTGGATATATGAGCGTCTGGCTCCCCCTTCTCCCCTTGTGGGAGAAGGTGGCCGAGCGAAGCTCGGTCGGATGAGGGGTGTTCCAGCTTGGCAAAAACCGCACTCCGGCCAACACCCCTCTTCCGTCTCGGCGCTGCGCGCCGATCCACCTTCTCCCACAAGGGGAGAAGGCAAGACCGCGCTACCGCCACGGTTGCAAACTCTGGTCTCCGACATAAGAGATGGTGCTGTCGCAGACGGCGTTCAAATCCCACAGCACATCGAAGCGCACTGGCGATGGTCCGGTGGTCAGACATCCCAGTTGGCGCCCGTCCCGCGCAACGTCGTACGCGATCGTATTCCGCGAACCCCAGCTTGCCGCCTCGGACATCGGAACGAAAGGCGGATTCGCGAATTTCTACTGCTAATCGGAATCGTCGCCCATGAGGCTCGCGACCCTCCACCTTGAAACTGCGAGATACGGCGATGTATATCGCGCGGAAAGGCTCGCGCGGTTGAGGCAGCAAATGATCCGGCACATCAAGCGCACTGACGCCTCGGCTCAAAAAGTCGAGCAAGCGCTGGCTAGTTTGGCCGAAGCAAACGCATCCATGGACCGGCTCGCGCGGCATCAGTAGGGCCGCGCTCATGCGTGCCTCTGCATCGGCACGATTGTGCGGCGGGTTGTTCGGTTGCTGCATGTGGCGTTCTCACCACATCCGTTCGTGATGCCTGTCCTTAGCCCCGTGGGGCCGCAGAATTGTAGACATGTGGACACGACCGCACGTCCACATGTCATCATCTATCGGTGTTGGGGGCACCTCAAGCGTCCGCTGTTAGACTAGGCGACACCTTGTAGATTGGAACGACACCCAGGAGATTCGAAACATGGCGCTCAAGCGGATGGACAACGTAGGAATCGTCGTCGAAGACCTCGGAGGGACGATCGATTTTTTTCGCGAACTCGGCCTCGAGCTCGAAGGGCGGGCCACGATCGAGGGAGAATGGGCGGGACGTGTCACTGGACTGGGCGATCAGCGTGTCGAGATTGCCATGATGCGCATACCGGACGGCCACAGCCGGCTCGAGCTCTCCCGCTTCCTCACGCCGCCTGTCGTCGCAGATCACCGGAACGCCCCGGTCAACGCCTTCGGCTACCTCCGCGTCATGTTCGCCGTGGACGACATCGACGAGACGCTTGAAAGGCTCCGCACGCGCGGCGCGCAGCTCGAAGGCGAAGTAGTCCAGTATAAAGACGCGTATCGGCTCTGCTACATCCGTGGGCCTGAAGGGCTCCTCATCGGACTAGCCCAAGAACTCAGCTGAGCGCAATACGAAGACAAATGGCGAAGAGTGACGAATGCCAGCGAGCGCGTCCGAGGCCGACCCGCCTGTTCGACGTCCATCCCTCCACGGTCGGCCGCGTTACACGCATGCAATTATCGCAACGTGGGCATGCTGCCACGAAACGGCGCCTCGCGCCTTTGCTCGACCGCATCGACGTCCTGAATCTTGGCGGCGGTTAGGGCCTGGCATGGCCGTTCGCGTCGGGCAGCGGCGCCCTGAATTCACGACGATGCAACCACCGCCATGTCTTCGCGTTTAACCGCCTTCACTCTTGGGGAGCGACGAAAATGACGGCGTTTGTCCCGATTACAATCTACCTGAATCACAGGCCGATGGTGGTCGCGTCGATAGCCGACGCTGCGAAAGCGCTTCAGCAACCATGGCCATTCATGGACAAGCCGTCCCGGCTTGAAGCAATCCGAATGATCGAGGAATGCCTGGCCGGACATCGCAGTCACCAAGCTGCGTTCGCCGCCTTCGAGGCGGCTGCAACAGAACAGGGACTTCATAAGCAGAAGCCCCCAAGCGAAGGCCTCAAGAAATTCGACGGGGTTGCTGAAGATCTGATGTGAGGTGATGCCCGCCCTCGCCACCTTGGAACCGCTGACAGGCCCCGCCTAGGCGGACGTGGTCAGGACCACCCGCAAATCGAGGAATGGCGGTGGTCTCTTGCTGCGCATTCCCTAGCTAACGACGATTCCAATTGTCAGGAACGCGATGGAGACGGGGAAGACCGGACCGAATAACCAGTGGGCTTGGTGGACGCTATTTTCCATAGGCTCCTCCCGTGAACTCACAGTGAGCAACGACTACGGGCAGCCGCGGTTCCGGATGGTGCGATGTCCAGTCTGTTGCGCGAACAGTGAGACTTGGGTCCTGTCTGAGATCGGCCCGAAGCTCCCAGCCAAAGGAACTTTTGCAGCTGCTGCGGGTTCGGTGAGTATCGCGCGTGACAATGCTGTTCGGCGCGAGAGGACTCACATAGGAGGCAACTATGAAAATGCGACTTTCCACTGCAGCCGCAGGATTTCTGCTGCTGGCAGGTATCGGCGCTGCTGCCGCTCAGGACGTAGTCATCGAGCCTGAACAGGAGACCGTCATCAGGGAATATGTGAAGAAGCAGCCGCTCGCATCGGTGAAGGTCCCTGGGATAGAGCTCAATATCGGCTCAACGCTGCCCGAGACGGTCGAGCTTCATGAAGTTCCCGACACCAAATACAGTTACGTGATGGTCGACAACCGGACCGTTGTCGTTGATCCAGGCACACGCAAGATCATCAAAGTCATCGAGTGACCTAAGCGACTGGGATCACAGCCCGCGGTGCCGAAAGGTATAGCAGGACACTAAATCTGGAAGTCGGTCTGATCCAACAGACCATTGCCAGTCCTCTCCCGTAGGCAATGGTCTGTCGGCTCATCCGGTAACTTGCGGCCCAACCCAACGCATTGGGGGTGCAACGGTTTCGCGCGGCTATGCCGGGTCTCGTTATCGGTCAATCTCATTGCTGATTTCGCTCTCGTTCTCTTTCAATCTCTTTAGGTTCCTCTTCGTCGAACTTGACCGTCTCGGTATCAGCCTTGCCGAGACGGTGCGGCGGGGGAGCCAATAGCTGCTTAGCGCCCAGGAGCGGTCGTTAAAGCGATCAAGGTCGAGCGGCCGAAGCCGACCCATTGAAGACGTTGCCGGTCAGCGCATAAGCTCGGTCGATAAGAAGTCTAAGGGACTGGAGCCGAGATGCACACCCGCTGGATCGACTTTGGCCTACCAGCCTTCCTTCGAACTGCAGCCAGACTACTCTTGTGCGGTATCATTGGTTGTCTTGGAGTTTTTCATTCGAATGCCGACCAGTTGGTGAAGTTCAAAAGCGCCACATTCCAGCCGACACCGTTTCAGACGCGCATGGCGCGGCAGCGTGGCGAAGAACCAAAGGTTTTTCCCGGCGCGCCGATACAGGGATTCCTGACACGCCCAGCAGGGGATGGACCGTTCCCGGCTGTCGTCCTGCTTCACGGCTGTGCCGGCCTTGGCCTCTGGGAAAGAGAGGCCTGGTCAAGGAAATTGTCGTCCTGGGGGTATGTCGTATTGGCCGTCGACAGTTTCACGACGCGCGGCATCCGGCATTCCTGCGACCGGCTGTTTTACGATCGGGTCAACGACGCCTACGGTGCCTTGGAATTCCTGACGACGCTCGGCTTCGTCGACTCTCGACGCGTCGCGGTAATGGGGTTCTCCGCTGGCGGAATCGCTGTGCTGCAAGCCGTCCAGCTTGGCGCTGCGGAAGCGCTTATGAAGCAGAAATTCCAAGCTGCGATTGCCTACTATCCCTCATGCTCGGTGACGAGTGGTGAGATGGCCGTTCCGACCTTGATCCTAGTCGGCGAACGCGACGATTGGACCCCGGCGGCGGCCTGCCGGAAAATGATGGAGCAACGCAGCGGCAAAGGGAGCCCCGTCAAACTCATCGTCTACCCGGACGCCACGCACTCATTCGACGCCGAGAACCTGAAAACGGGCATCTTGTCCTTCGGCCACTTCCTCCAATACAATGAACTCGCCGCCAATCGCTCGTTTCAGGATTCACATGTTTTCCTGAGTGAAACGCTTGGACACTGATCCAGACAGACACTTGTGCCGCAAGGCCGCTTGCCATCACTCCGTTGCGGACCGTAGACGTTGTCGCGATGGGCCACTTCTGCGACGGTACAAAATCGATACGAAACCGTCGAGTTTAATCTGGATGTTGCTAAGGGAAGAACATTGGTGCCTGCTATTAGAATCGCTGTCGCTGGCGCGCAGGGTCACATGGGCAGAGCATTACTAGCTGCTGTGGCCGCAGCACCTGCCTTTTCGCTCGTAGGAGGCTTCGGACGCCCCGAAAAAGTCGTCGACGGATTGATTGATGTTGACGCAGCGCTCCGCGCTGCGGATGTCGTCGTGGATTTCACGACCGGCCAAGCATCGGCGGCGCTTGCAGAAAAGTGCGCCGCGATGGGTCGACCAGCAATGGTGATCGGCGCAACAGGGTTTGAGGACACTCACCTCGCTCGGATCGCCGAGGCGGCACGTAAAATAGCGATCGTGCGTTCAGGCAACTTCTCCCTTGGCGTGAACATGCTGGTGGGCCTAGTTGAGCGCGCCGCGCGCTCTTTCCCAGCTGAAGTTTGGGATATCGAGGTCCATGAAGCTCACCATCGCCGGAAGATCGATGCACCATCTGGAACGGCGCTGATGCTAGGCGAAGCAGCGGCCAGTGGTCGGGGCGTTCCGCTTGCTCCCGTCGAACGGCGCGGGCGCGATGGTATTATTGGCGAGCGAGCGCTTGGTGAAATCGGGTTTTCCGTATTGCGAGGCGGCGGCATCATTGGAGAGCATAGTGTGGTATTTGCCGCCGACGAAGAGATTCTGACACTGTCGCATTCCGCTTTGGATCGCGGCATGTTCGCGCGCGGTGCGTTGACTGCCGCACGCTGGGTTTCAGACCATGAACCCGGCGAATACGACATGCAGGACGTTCTCGGGTTGTCGCCAATCTCCCGCTGAGTTTGCAACTGCCGCAAGGACTGCTCTTCACCCATTGCTGCAATTCGATTTGGGTATCAACCGTCAGATTTTCACCACTAGGCAGCAGCGATCGCCAGCGCGTGACCGCGCGCGTTTTCGCGCAGCGCATCGAGGTGGATCGATTTGACCAATCCGGCGAGATCGCCTTCGGGGGACTGCCCGCCCAATTCCTTCAGCATCAGCCAGCTGACTTCCTGGACGCCGGCGAGGCGCTTGCCATTGGCGACCTCCCGCCAGACCTTCAGCGCGCGCAGGATGATGGCGTGCGTGGCCGCGGCCAGGCCAGCGCTGCGGAGCAGCGCCTGCAGCGCCACGTCGTGCCCGCCGGCCAGCAGCGCCCTCACCCGTTGTTCGGATTGCTGGCTGAGCGCGACCAGCGCCGAGCCGAAGAAATCGACCTTGCCGTGCGCGATGGTGCGAATGATGAAGCTTGCGGTCAGGTCGCCGCGCAGGCGCAGATGCTCGATGAGCGCCGCATGTTCTTCCTGGCGCGTGCCTTCGATCAGCGTCAGGGAAGCCTTGACGCAGGCGTCGCGCATGACGCGCTCGGTTCTGGCACGGCCCATCAGCGCCAGGACCAGCGGCGAACCCTTGAGCGTTTCACCAAGTTTTATTAGCAGCATATGCCGGCAGTCAGCGGGCAGACGCGCATCCGATATCAGCGCTTCGCGCAGCGAAGGCAGATGGCCATGGCGTTCGGCGATACGGCGGAAGCTGAGCGAAGCGATGTCGGCGCCGCTGTTGGCGAGAAGCGTGGCGCAGGCTTCCGGCTCGCCGATTTCGGCGATCGCGGCGGCGACCGCCATGGAGACGCGCGGACGATCGGCGATCAGTTTCTGGATCGCCTTCTGGCCGCCGGCAACCCGGTCGATCAGATCGGCATCGGTAAGCAGCGGCGAACGTGCCAGCACCAGGCTGGCGACTTCCGGCTGATCGGACGCCAGCGCGCTGATGATCTGCAGCGGCGCGTGATGGCTCATCGACAGCGCCTCTGCCATCGCCAGCCGCACTTTCGACGAGGTATCGTCGAGCAGCAGCGTCAGCGCCGCCTCCGCCGCGCAGCGATCCTCGAAAGGCAGTTCGGCATTGATGTAGGCGCGAGCCAATGCGCTTGCTGCCGCGGCGCGCTCAGAGACCCTTGCCGTATGAATCCATTTCAGGAAATGCGAAACAACCATGCCGTCCGCTATGCCCCTAGCCCGAGTCCGTTCCCGCCCCAGTGAAGACCGTAGGCAGAAATGGTTTACGAACGGTTCACCATCTTTGTTAACTGCCCCTCTTTGTTAACTGGCTTGCGAGCGCGGTAGGCAGCGCCTATCAACCCTTAGAGCGACTTGCGCGCTTTCGGACGCACAAAGCACGCTAACACTTTGAAGCATCGTGCTTTCCAAAAATCGATTCCGATTTTCGGGGCGATGCGGCAGCGGAGGAGATCGACCATGGCCGGGCTTTATCTGGAAGAGTTCGTCGTCGGCCACGTCTTCCAGCACACGCTGCGGAAAACCGTCACCGAAAGCGACAACATGCTGTTCTCGGTAATGACGCTGAACCCGCAGCCGCTGCACATCGATTTCGATTTCGCCGCCAAAAGCGAATGGGGCAAGCCGCTGGTCAATTCGCTGTTCACGCTGGGCCTGATGATCGGTATTTCGGTGAACGACATCACCGTCGGCACCACCGTCGCCAATCTCGGCATGAAGGAGACGGTGTTTCCGCATCCGGTCTTCCACGGCGACACCATCCGCGTCGAGACGACGGTGGTGTCGGTGCGCGACTCCAGGTCGAAGCCGGACCGCGGCATCGTCGAATTCGAGCACCGCGCCTACAACCAGGACGACGTGCTCGTCGCCAAATGCACGAGGCAGGCGATGATGATGAAGAAGGCCTGACCGATGCGCTCGCTGCTGTTCGTTCCCGGCGATTCGGAAAAGAAGCTGGAAAAGGCGATTGGCGCCGACGCCGACGTGGTCATCGTCGATCTCGAGGATTCGGTCGCGCCACAAAACAAAACCTTGGCCCGCGATATCGCCGCACGCTTCATCACCGAACACGGGCATCAAACCAGTTCCGCAATCTATGTCCGCATCAACGATCTCTCTACCGGCCTGGCGGATGACGATCTGGCGGCACTCGTGCCAGTGAAACCCGACGGCATCATGCTGCCGAAGTCGAACAGCGGACAGGATGTCCAGCAGCTCTCGGCCAAGCTCAGGGTGCACGAGGCCGAAAGCGGGGTGCCGGACGGTGCGATAAAAATCCTGCCGATCATCACCGAAACAGCTGCCGGCGTGCTGGCGGCCGCGAGCTACGCCAAGGCAAGTGCGCGGCTTGTCGGCGTGACCTGGGGTGCGGAAGATCTCTCGGCAGCAATCGGCGCGCGCACGGCCCGCGACGAGAATGGCCGCTACACCGATGTGTTCCGCTTCGCCCGCACCATGACCATCCTCGCCGCCGGTGCCGCGGAAGTCGCGGCGATCGACACGGTTTTCCCAGATTTTCGCGACATGACCGGCTTCGCGGCGGAATGCGCCGAGGCCGAGCGCGACGGCTTCACCGGCAAGATGGCGATCCATCCGGCGCAGGTGCCTGTCATCAACGCCGCCTTCACGCCGTCGACCGAGGCGGTGAAACACTCCCTGGCAATCGTCCAGGCATTCGAGGCGGCTGGAAATCCCGGCGTCGTCGGCATCGGCGGCAAGATGTACGACCGGCCGCATCTCAAGCTGGCCGAGAGGCTTCTGGCACGCGCCAGGGCGGCGGGGATCTAACTCCCTGGCAGCGGAGGTCATTCGGGCAATTTTCTCGGCAGCCAGAGCCACGCGATGATGCCAGTTGCAAGGGTCAGCAGACCGCCGGCGCCGACCGCGACATGTAAACCAGTGAGGAAGGCTTCGTTGGCCCGCACGATAATCTCAGGGTCCGACTGATCAAGTGTTTCGTTGAGCGTGCCGGCCACGCCGGGACCCAACAGCCGGAAGCTCAGCGCGGCCAACGATCCGAGCAGGGAAATTCCCAGCGCATTGCCGAGTTCGTTGCTGGTCTCGGCAATCGAACTCGCCGCACCGGCTCGTTCGGCAGGAACGGCCGACACCGCTATCTCGGCCACCAGGCTAAAGGACAACCCATATCCGACGCCAGCGATCATGGTCGAGGCGATAAAGGCCGCGATTCCGACCTCGGTGGTCGTGAACAGCAGCAGGAGGACGCCGACGCCGATGAGCAGATGTGTGGCAACAAGGGCAGTTTTGCGGCCGATCCGCTCGACGATGCGAGCGGTGCCCACGCAAGTCGCCGTCAGCACGATCGCGCCTGGCAGCGTCAGCAGCGCAGCGTTGAAAACATCAAAGCCCAGCACCGATTGCAGATAGATGCCGGATAGATATCCGGTGGCCGACCAGACAACCAGCGTAAGAAGGCCGGTCAGGATGGCGATGGAGAAAATGCGGTCTCGGAACAGGTCCAGGTCGAGCAGCGGGTAGTCAATCCTGCTCTGTCTGCGCACGAACAACCCAATGGCAAGGATGCCGACGATGCCGATGGTCAACAGTGTCGGCGTGAACCCATGCGCCGCAGCGCTCTTGAGCGAATATGTGAACAACAGGATACCAGCGAAGGAAAAGATGAGGCTTATCAGATCGATTCGCCCGTAGGCAGTCGAACGCACCTCCTGCAGCAGTACCGGTGCACACATCAGGAAGCCGATCACGACGGGGACATTGATCAGAAACACGGCGCCCCACTCGAATTGCCGCAACAGCAGGCCGCCGATGACAGGCCCGATGGCGAATCCAGCGGCAAAAGTCGCCGCAAAAATCCCGATCGCCTGAGCGCGCGTGCGCGGATCGGGGAACAGCGAGCTCACGATTGCCAGCCCGGAGGGCAACAGTGTCGCGCCGCCCAATCCCATTAGGGCGCGTGAGGCGATCAGGCTTTCAGACGTTTGCGAATAGGCTGCGCCGAGCGATCCAGCACCGAAGACCACCGCGCCGATCATGATCAGCTTCAGCCGCCCAAAACGGTCGCCGATATTGCCGAAGACGATCAGCAGCGATCCAACCACGAAACCGTAGATGTCGAGAATCCAGAGTGCTTGGTCGGCGGTCGGCGTGATGGCCGACGTACACGCGGCATGGCGAGATAGAGTATCGAGCCGTCCATGGCTACGAGCAGGACCAGGGGCAAGACAGCCATGAGGCCCAACCATGCCCTGCGGTTGGTCGGGCGTACAAGTGAAGTATCGGTCATAAGGCACACAAATCCTCTGCGTGCGGCATGCGAAGGCGTGCCGCTTCGGCCGCCGGGGGGAACGCCGGCGGATGGTTGCGATCGAAGAGCGAACTCTATAGCCAAGCCGCTGAGAAACGCGTTCGTCTCAGTCGCGAGCAGCGGCTAAGCCAACTTCTTGAGGTGGCGAGGCGCCTGGTTCGCGACGAAGGCACCGACGCTTTGACACTGCCGCGCCTGGCCGAACAGGCCGGTGTCGCCAAGCCGGTGGTCTATGACCATTTCCGGACGCGCAACGGTTTGCTGACCGCCCTCTATCAGGATTTCGACGCGCGCCAGACGGCGCTGATCGACGCCGCTCTTGAAGGAAGTGCTCCGGGTTTGGAGGAGAAAGCTTCTGTCATCGCATCGTCTTACGTCGAATGCGTGCTGGCCCAGGGCCGTGAGATCCCCGGCGTGCTGGCCGCGCTGGCAGGCTCGCCCGAACTGGAGACCGTCAAGCGGGACTACCAACTGGATTTTATCGAGAGGTGCCGAAAGGTGTTGGCACCGTATATCGGGCCAAGTGGGGTTATGCAGGCCGGTTTTTGGGCGATGCTGGGCGCGGCCGATACCTTGTCCAATGCTGCCGCGACGGGAGAGATCACCGCTCAACAGGCGCAGGACGAACTTTACCAGACGATCGTTGCGATGATCGAGAGAAGCAATCGTTGACGCATGCATCCTGGCCAAAGGGTTCCACCCAATCCATCGGAGATCAGGTTCTAATCCCTTCCCCAATGAGGCCGGCGCATCGAGAAGATCTCGCTGACGCTGGCATAATCCATATAGCCGAGACGGCCGACATTGCCCGCCCTGACGATATCGAAGATGCCGTCCTTCAGGAAGGCATCGTCGATATGCACACCGACGACTTCGCCGGCAACGACGATGGCGCCGGTCGGTGTCCCGTCCAGCGCCTTTGGACGCATGATCTCCGTCACCCGGCATTCAAGCGCCGCGGGCGCCGCCGCCACGCGGGGTGGCGCAACCAGCCGCGACGGCGCCATGGCGAGATCGGCATAGTCGAATTCGGTGACGCCGCGCGGCGCATCGACTGCGGTGCGGACCATTTTTTCAGCGAGATCGCGGCTGACGAGATTGGCGACGAACTCGCCCGTTTCTTCGGCGAAGGTGGCGCTGTCCTTCTCGCCTTCGGACGAAAACCAGACGATGAAGGGCCGCGTCGAAAAAGCATTGAAGAACGAATAGGGGGCGAGGTTGACCTCGCCGGCCTTGTTCACCGTCGAGATCCAGCCGATCGGCCGTGGCGCCACGATCGCCTTGGACGGATCATGCGGCAGCCCATGCCCCTTTGCCGGCTCGTAGAACATTCAGCCCACCCATGGCCCTGCATAATCGCCATAGAGTTTTGCCGGATCCGGCCGCGGCCGCTCCGGCGCCGGCCCCTGATAGGAGCCGATATGGATGAAGCCGACCACCCTCTCATGCGGCGCCAGCCCCAGGATCGCCCTGCCCTCCGGCACGTCGGAATACCAGTTGCTGATCATGTTGGTGCCATAGCCCAGCGCATTGGCTGATAGCATCAGGTTCATCGCCGCCATGCCGCCGGACAGGAACATTTCCCATTGCGGGATTTTTGGGTTCTCCTTCGGGCTCGACACCACGCCGATCACCAGAGGCGCGCGCGAAAAACGCGCCAGTTCCTGGTTATGGCGGCCTTCCGGCAGCGGCCCTTCGCGCTGTGCGGCAAGGGCTGCCAGCTTCTTGCCGATCTCGACGCGCGCCTCGCCCCGGTAGAGGATGAAGCGCCAGGGCTCGAGCCGACCGTGGTCCGGCACCCGCGAGGCGGCTGCAATCATCGTCGCGATGTGAGCGTCGCTGGGCGCCGGTTCCTTCAACTCCGGGATCGGCGCGGAATTTCGGGTCAGCAGAAAGTCGATGATCGGCGACGCCATGGGCGCAAGTCTCCTTGGAATTTGAGCTGAAGCGCACCATCGGGGCATCGGGCGGCTCGGGCTTGGCGCGGCGCGCCGCACAAAGAGCCCTCCAGTAGAAGCTGATCGGACTTTTGAGCCTTGAAATTGCCACCGCCTTGGGCTTCAACGCAAGCCATGTTTGAGGGGACATCGCGACTTTTCCCGATCTGGCTCGCAGCCGCACTGTTGATGGTGCCGGTTTCGCTTGCCGTCGCGCAGGATGCGGACGGCCTCGGTGATCTGAAACTTCCCGGAATGTCGAACTATGCGCCCCCAAAAAGCGAGGCACCGCTGGCAGCGGCAAGCAGCGGGGCGATCACGCTGTCGGCGCAATTGACCGACAAGGGCGCCGACATCACACGCGGCATCGTCTGGCGCGTCTTCAAGCCTGACGCCACCGGCGACGGCAAGCTGCCGATGGTCGCTTCCGCCCATGGCGGCAGCGCGGTGTTCCAGCTCGAGCCCGGCAGCTATCTGGTCCACGCCTCTTACGGCCGGGCCGGAGCCACCAAGCGCATCACCGTCGGCAAGGACGCCAAGCGCGAAAGCCTCGTGCTCGATGCCGGCGGACTCAAGCTCGACGCCGTGCTGTCAGGCGGGGTGCGCATACCGCCGAAGAAATTGCGCTTTTCGATCTATGAAGGCCAGGCCGAGGCCAATCACGATCGCGCCCTGATCATACCCGACGTCGAGCCGAACAGCGTCGTGCGGCTGAACGCGGGCGTCTATCACGTCGTCTCGACTTATGGCTCGGTGAATGCGGTCATCCGCTCCGACATCCGCGTCGAGGCCGGCAAGCTGACCGAAGCAGCCGTCGAGCATCGTGCGGCGGAGATGACCATGAAGCTGGTGCGCGAGCCGGGCGGAGAGGCGATCGCCGACACCTCCTGGTCGTTGCTCAACGAATCCGGCGATCCCATCCAGGAAACCGTCGGCGCCTTTGCTTCGATGGTGCTTGCCGAGGGCGACTACACCATCATCGCCAAGAACCGCGACCGCATCTACCAGAAAGATTTTGCGGTCGTGGCCGGGCAGAACCAGGAAATACAGGTTTTGGCCACGGAGGCCTCGGCGATCGATCCTCAGGAAGGCGCGGACTAGACGTCCGAACCCTGTGCGGGAACCGGTCCAGCAGCGTATGATTGCCGATCAAGCCGCGTTACGCATGCGTTGCGGCAGAAACTGGCCGCGGCCGCGCGATTCGGCCGGAGCCAGATCGAAGACAGCCCGGTAAAGCCGCTCGAGCAAAGCCTTGCGGTCGCCCACCTGCTCCAGTTCGTCCCATCCCAGCACGTCGCCGACGCGCACGTCGATCGATTTGCCGGACAGCCGACCGAATTCGTGGATGAGCAGCGAAGTACGCAGGGTCAGCGAAGCCCTGCCGACGAACTTCGCGACGCGCCCGTCACGCTCGGCCAGGTTCATGGGTCCGCTGACCAGGTGGAACAGCCGCCCGTTCTGGCCGGAAAAGTGCATTGGGACAACCGACGCCTTGGCATCCCTAACGAGACGGGCCGGAAACATCTTCCACGGCAGGTCGCGCGCCCGGCCAAAACCTTTCGGCGCGGTGGCGACGCCGCCCGCGGGGAAGACGACGATGATGACGCCGTCTTTCAGCAGCCGCACCGCCTCATGGCGCACCGCCATGTTGTTCCTGAGCGCGTCCTTGGTCTCGGAAAAGTCGATCGGCAGCGAATAGGGCTCCATCTCGCGGATCTTGAGCAGATCCTTGTGGATCATGACACGGAACGGGCGCTGAAGCTGCTCGGCCAGCGACAGCACCGCAATGCCGTCGCCGATGCCGAACGGGTGGTTGGCGACGATCACCAGCGGCGTGTCAGGCAATTTTTCCGGCGGCCATTGGCCGGTGGTCCGCACCCTGACATCGATCAGCTCCAGCATGCGGCTGAACACGCGCTCGCCGCTCGGCGCCACATGGCGGCGCCAAAAGTCATAGAGCGCCCCGAAGCGGTCGCGGCCGGACAGGCCTTCGATGGAGTGGATGAACCAGCGCGTCAATGCCGGCTGATGCGGGCTGGCATAGGAAAGCTCGGGAAACGGTCTTTCGCGCATCTTCAGCTTGAGCATGAGGCTCGTTACTAGGCTGGCGTGACAAGCGTATGAATTGGCGGGTATCTGAAAATGGCGGTGGATCGCTCCACCGCCATTTCGTCGACAATCCGGCTGAACTCAGGCCACTCGTTTGCGCCTGCGGTCGGGCGTCACCGCCTCTTCGGCAAGCATTGCCACTGCCTGGCCAAGGCCAAGCGACTCCTGGTCGCGCGAGCCGAGCCGACGGATGTTGACCGTCTCTTCCTCCGCCTCGCGCTTGCCGCAGACGAGGATGACCGGAACCTTGGCCAGGCTGTGCTCGCGGACCTTGTAGTTGATCTTCTCGTTGCGAAGATCGGCTTCCGCCAACAGTCCGGCCGCCTTCAGCTGCGCGACGACCTTTTGCGCGTAGTCGTCGGCATCGGAGGTGATCGTTGCAACCACCACTTGCAGCGGCGCGAACCACAGCGGGAAATGGCCGGAATAGTTCTCGATCAGGATGCCGAGGAAGCGCTCCATCGAGCCGCAGATGGCGCGATGCACCATCACCGGCTGCTTTTTTTCCGAATCCGAGCCGATGTAGAAGGCGCCGAACCGTTCCGGCAGGTTGAAATCGACCTGCGTGGTCCCGCATTGCCAATCGCGGCCGATGGCGTCCTTCAGCACATATTCGAATTTTGGCCCGTAGAACGTGCCCTCGCCCGGATTGACGCCGGTCTTGATCCGGTTGCCCGACCGCGCTGCGATCTTGTCGAGCACGTCCTGCAGCACGCCCTCGGCATGATCCCACATAGCGTCGGTGCCGACCCGTTTTTCGGGACGCGTCGCCAGCTTGACGGTGATTTCGTCGAAGCCGAAATCGGCATAGGTCGACAGGATCAGGTCGTTGATCTTGATGCACTCGTCGGCGAGCTGTTCCTCGGTGCAGAAGATGTGGGCATCGTCCTGGGTAAAGCCGCGCACGCGCATCAGCCCATGCAGCGCGCCGGACGGCTCATAGCGATGCACATTGCCGAATTCCGCAAGTTTTACCGGCAGATCGCGGTAGGACTTCAGACCGTGCTTGAAGATCTGGACGTGGCCGGGGCAGTTCATCGGCTTCAGTGCAAACATCCGGTCGTCGTCGGTGTCGTCGCCGGCAACCGTCACCTTGAACATATTGTCCCGGTACCAGCCCCAGTGACCTGACGTCTCCCACAGACTCTTGTCGAGCACTTGCGGCGCGTTGACTTCCTGATAGCCCTGCTCGTCGAGGCGGCGGCGCATGTAGTTGACCAGGTTCTGGAACAGTCTCCAGCCCTTGGCATGCCAAAAGACGACGCCCGGCCCCTCCTCCTGGAAATGGAACAGGTCCATCTCGCGGCCGAGCTTCCTGTGGTCGCGCTTTTCGGCTTCCTCCAGCATGGTCTGATAGGCATCGAGCTGCGCCTGATCGGCCCAGGCCGTGCCGTAGATGCGGGTCAGCATCGGGTTGTTCGAATCGCCGCGCCAATAGGCGCCAGCCACCTTCATCAGCTTGAAGGCGCTGCCGATCTGTCCGGTCGAGACCATATGCGGGCCGCGGCAGAGGTCGAACCAATCGCCCTGCGCATAGATTTTTAGGTCCTGATCTTCGGGAATGGCGTCGATCAGTTCCAGCTTGTAGCGCTCGCCCTTGTCGGCGAAGATCTTCTTCGCCTTCTCGCGCGACCAGACCTCTTTGGTGAACGGCTTGTTACGCGCGATGATCTCGCGCATCTTCTTCTCGATCACCGGGAAATCGTCGGGCGTGAACGGCTCGTTGCGGGCAAAATCATAGTAGAACCCGTTCTCGATCACCGGGCCGATGGTCACCTGCGTGCCCGGCCACAATTCCTGCACGGCTTCGGCCAGCACGTGCGCTGCGTCATGTCGGATGAGTTCCAGTGCGCGCGGGTCTTCGCGGGTGATGATCTCGACCTTGCCGGACTTGCCGAGCGGGTCGGAAAGATCGCGCACCACGCCATCGATCGAGTAGGCGACCGCCTTCCTGGCCAGCGACTTCGAGATCGATTCCGCCAGGCCGGCGCCGGTCATCGCCGCTTCGTAGTCGTGGACGGAGCCATCGGGAAATGTCACGGAAACGGAATTCAGCATAAAATTCTCCTATCCAGTCCCGCAAACGAGCGCGGGTGGTGAATGCATGTCGCCCAAAAGTGTGCAGCGGTTTTTGGCCGACGACATGCATAAAGTAAAAAGCCGGATGCGTCCGGCGGCAGTCTTTTATGGGCAGATTTTCGTGCCGTAAAGGCGAATGGCCGATCACTTGCTGTTGTTGATGAGATTCGGCAGCACTTTCAGGAACATCGTCCGCGCCTGAGGCCCCTTCGGCGTATCGGAACGTTTCGTATCGATTACCAGGCGGGCAAAGACGATGCTGCGCGTATCCTTGTTGGCCCAGCCGACAAACCAGCCAAGCGAGCGCCAGCCAAGCGGGCCCTTGTCGGCGCTTTCGCCAAGCCTGGTGGTCCCGGTCTTGCCCTGCACCGTCCAGCCACCTGACCGGAAGGTCGGCAAGATCGCTTTGGTCATCGCGTGGGCTTTGGCCGAAACCGGCAGTTCGCCGGCAAGCAGCCGGCGCAGGAAGTTTGCCTGTTCGACCGGCGATATCTCGAGGGAGGAATTCACCCAGGACCGGGTGAGGCCATCATTCTTGCCGGCAGTGCCGGCAACATCGGTATTGCCGTAGTCGAATTTCGAGACATAGCCGGCAAACCGCTCGTTGCCGAGCCGGCGGGTGATTTCCTGCGAAAACCACAGCACCGAGTCTTTTTCCCAGATCGTCGGGTCGACGGTTTTCTGATCCCGCTTTGCCGCCTTGAACTCGGGCTTGTAGTCCCAGGCCGGCGTGTGCTCGTCGCTCAGGACTCCCGCGTCATAGCCGATCAGGGCCAAGGGGACCTTGAAAGTCGAGGCGGGACTGAAGCGCTGGTCGCAGACCCCGTCCCGATACAGCGTTTCACCGCTTGCAGCATCCAGGATCAGCGTGCATTCGACCTTTCCCAGCGGCGCCGATTGTGCGCGGATCGGAAAACCAAAAAGCCAGGCCAGAAGGTAGATAACCACTGCGAAAACGAATGGACGGCGGTCTATCTGGCGCATTGGCAATCTCTCCTGATGGCTATCAGGAGCGGCTTAGCGAGGCGTCTTGTCTCGATTTTGTCTTAAATGCGCAACGTGCGGTTAAGGTTTGCAAATCGTAAATAGTCATTGCAATTGACGTAATTTCTCTAGCGCCTTGGGTGCCGGTGCATAGCCCATCTTAGCGGCCTTTCGCAGCCAGGACTCACCCTCGCTAACATTTCTGGCCACGCCCAGGCCATATGCATACGCAAGTCCTAAATTGTGAATTCCGCTCATTTGATTTTGCGCAGCGGCTTTACGAAACCAGACAACAGATTCAGTATAGTCTTGCTTTACGCCGCGGCCATCTCGAAGCATTTCTCCGAGCCCGTTCTGTGCAGGTGCGAAACCTTGTTCGGCCGCTTGTCGATACAGCCTCGCAGCCTCTTCGTCATTCTTTAGCAGCCCGCGGCCCCTCTGATACATAGAAGCCAAACTTGTTATGGCTGGCGCATTTCCCTGTTCAGCCGCCTTGCGGTACCAGATAGCAGCTTGGTGGTAGTCTTCCCGCAGACCGTAACCGAAGTCATAGGCTGCACCTAAATAGCTTTGTGCGTTGGCATAACCTTGGTCGGCGGCTTTACGAAACCAGGCTACCGACTCTACATCATTTTTAGGAATGCCCCTACCAACCAAGAGCATTGCGCCTAACCGAGTTTGTGCATCCGCGAGTCCCTGATCCGCGGCCCTACGGTACCAAATGGCTGCCTGCGAAGGATCTTTGGCCACTCCCAGCCCTCGTTCAAGCATTTCGCCCAGTGCCACCTCAGCGTTCGCAAAGCCTTGATCGGCAGCTTTGCGATACAGTTCAACTGCCTTTCCATGATCCTGCGGCACACCCTGACCATTGTAAAAAAGGATAGCCAAATTAGTTTGAGCAGGAGCGAACCCTTGGTCGGCGGCTTTGCGATACAACTCTGCCGCCTTTCCATAATCCTGCGGTACACCCTGACCATTGTAAAAAAGGATAGCCAAACCGGTTTGAGCAGGAGCGAACCCTTGGTCGGCGGCCTTGCGATACAACTCTGTCGCCTTTCCATAATCCTGCGGCACACCCTGACCACTACGAAAAGCGTTCGCCAAATTAGTTTGAGCAGGAGCGAAACCTTGGTCGGCGGCCTTGCGGTATAGTTCTATTGCCTTGGCAACATCCTTAGAAACTCCGTCACCTTGCACGTAAAGAACAGCCAGGTTATTTTGCGCCCGAGCGAACCTCTGAGCAGCCGATTTGCTGTACCATTCGGCGGCTTTTTTCAGGTCTTTCTTTATTGCGCCTTGGCCGAAGTGATACATTCGACCGATGTGAAATTCAGCCTCAGGGTCTCCCTTGTCGGCACGCGGCTGAAACAGCTCCAATGCTGTGGCAAAATCACCTTTTTCGTAGGCGTCACGTGCATCGTCGGCCCAGGCTGAAATAGACAAGGACAGCACCAAGCAAGCAGCTGACAAAGATCTCTTCAGCATTAATTTCCCCAACCACCACCATCTTCGCCCGGTGAACGGTAACACCGCTGAATTGATACGGGAAGCTCAGCCGTTTGCGGCCGGATCCTTTTTCCCGATCCGCCAGTACCGCCAGGGCGTGAACCAGACATAGCGCTCGGCCAGCACCTCCGGCACCCGGTCGATGCCATGCGTTCCGCCCGGCCCGCAGCGCAGCACGCGGAAAAAACCCAGCCAGCCGCCGGCCCATAGCCCATGGCGGGCGATCGCTTCGTGCGCGTATTCGGAACAGGTCGGCAAATGCCGGCAGGAATTGCCCACAAAGCCGGACAGCGTCAGCTGGTAGAAGCGCACGAGTGAGGTGCCGAGGATTCGGCCGGGGGTCTTGCGCCAAGGGCCCGGCCAGTTGCGTGTATATCGCGGCCTCTGATGCGTGTGATCCGTCGCCATTTGACGGCTACGCCGCCTGTTCGGCGCGCTTCTTCTCGATCTGGCCGATCGCGTCGACCACCGCATCGAAGGTCAGCATGGTCGAGGCATGGCGCGCCTTGTAGTCACGCACCGGCTCGAGATATCTGAGATCGGCGAAGCGGCCTTGCGGCGGTGCGCCGTTTTCCTTCAGCATCTTCAGCATCGTCTCGCGAACGCTGCGCAACTCATCCGCGCTGGCGCCGACGACATGCTGCGCCATGATCGAGGACGACGCCTGGCCAAGCGCGCAGGCTTTGACGTCATGGGCGAAATCGGTGACGATGCCGTCATCCATCTTCAAATCGACGGTCACCGTCGAGCCGCACAGCTTGGAATGCGCGCGCGCGGTTGCATCGGGATGGTCGAGCCGGCCGATCCGCGCGATATTCCCGGCAAATCCCAGAATTTTCGCATTGTAGACGTCGTCGATCATATTTTTCCAATCCGTCGCCGCCGAGCGAACAGCGATTGCCGCAGACGGCCTTCCTTTCGCTCGCAACGATCATATATAATGCTGGTACTCGGGTATGGACAAGGCGACCAACGACCGCGTCCCTGCTCAATTCACTTCACGCCGCTTACGGGCTGGAAACAGGGCACGTTTCTAACACCCGAAAGGTCGTGGTCCGTTCAACTCGTTCCTCCTGAGAGGGGAACTACGGGAGACGCCTTTATGGATGCCGTCATCAAGAAATTCATGCCCCCTTCCGCCTATATGGAAAAGCCGGTCACCGATCGGCCGACCGAAGCCGAAGCCGAGGCCGCGGTTCGCACGCTGTTGCGCTGGACCGGCGACAATCCGGACCGGGAGGGCCTGGTCGATACGCCAAAGCGTGTGGTGAAGGCCTATCGTGAAATGTTCGGCGGCTACGACAAGTGCCCGGCCGAAGAACTCGGCCGCACCTTCGAGGAAGTCGCCGGCTATGACGACCTTGTCCTCGTCAAGGATATAACGTTCCATTCGCATTGCGAGCACCACATGGTGCCGATCATCGGCAAGGCGCATGTCGGCTATCTGCCGGACGGCAAGGTCGTCGGCCTGTCCAAGATCGCCCGCGTCGTCGATATCTTTGCCCAGCGCCTGCAGACCCAGGAAGCGATGACCGCACAGATCGCCGGCGTCATCCAGGATGTGCTCAATCCGCGCGGCGTCGCCGTCATGCTCGAAGCCGAGCATATGTGCATGGCGATGCGCGGCATCCGCAAGGAAGGCTCCACGACGCTGACCTCGACCTTCACCGGCGTCTTCAAGGACACGCCCGAGGAACAGGTCCGTTTCGTCACCATGGTGCGCGGCGGCAGGGGCTGAACGAGCCTCGCCGGCCGCCAGCCATGGTCGCGAGAAATGAGAACCGGTTCTCGGATCAGATCATGGCCAAACAACAAGACAGAGCCTCGCCCGTTCCGATCCGATCGTGCTCGGCGAGGCTCTGAACAAGGACCGGCGATGTCGGCAGTGGAATTTCCGAAAGCTCCATCAGACAAGAAAGCACTGGAAGAAAGCACGGTCTTTTCGCCGCGCTTCGATGCCGGCGGCCTGGTCACCGTCGTCGTCACCGATGCCGAAGACGGCATGCTGCTGATGGTCGCGCATATGAACGCCGAGGCGCTGGCGCTGACGCTGGAAACCGGAATTGCCCACTACTGGTCGCGCTCGCGCAGCGCTCTGTGGAAGAAGGGCGAAACGTCCGGGAATGTCCAGAAAATCGTCGAGATGCTCACGGATTGTGACCAGGACGCAATATGGCTGCGCGTCAAAGTGATGGGCCACGACGCAACCTGCCACACCGGCCGGCGTTCCTGCTTTTATCGGACGGTGGGACTGATCGACGGCAAGGGGACGCTTGCCAACGATGGCAGCAAGCCGCTGTTCGATACGCAAGAAACGTATCGAAAGCCTCATGAACCATCTATTTGAACCATTCGCCGAACTGCAATCACGTATATTCATGATTTCGATACGGCCTGCCGATAATTTAGCCGCGGGACAAGGGAGATTGTGATGCTCGAATGGGCGTCATTGCATAACAGACCAGACGTTCGGGAGGCCAATGGCCTGTCATCGTCCGCCGGTGCATCCGAAAAGAGCCCCGCCGGGAAAACAGGCATTTCGCTGGCATTGGGCGGCGGCTGCGCGCGTGGCTGGGCCCATATCGGCGTGCTGCGCGCGCTCGACGAAGCCGGCATCGAAGTGTCGATGATCGCAGGCACCTCGATCGGCGCGCTGGTCGGCGGCTGCTACCTTGCCGGCAAGCTGGATGAGCTGGAAGAATTCGCCAGAAGCCTGACCAAGCGGCGCATTTTTGGTCTTCTCGATCTCAACCTGCGCGGCAGCGGACTGTTCGGCGGCATGAAGCTCGATGCACGGCTGCGCGAGCACATGGCCGGCATCCGTTTCGAGGATCTGCCAAAACCTTTCGTCTGCGTCACCACGGAGATCCGCACCGGCCATGAAATCTGGCTGTCGGGCGGATCGCTGATCACCGCCATGCGCGCCTCCTACGCCCTGCCCGGCGTATTCGAACCGGTCAGTTGCAACGGGCGCGTGCTGGTCGACGGTGCGCTGGTCAATCCGGTCCCGGTTTCGGTCTGCCGCGCCTACGAGCAGCCGCTCGTGGTCGCGGTGAACCTTCACTACGATCTGTTCGGCCGCGCCGCCGTCATCAAGCACAGCGCCGGCGAACTGGTCGTCGAGAAGGACGCGCCAAGGCCCGGCCTGATCGACACAGGGCACCAGTACCAGACACGGCTCGGCATCACCGGGGTTATGGTCGAAGCCTTCAACATCATCCAGGACCGCATTTCGCGGGCGCGTCTTGCCGGCGACCCGCCTGATATGTCGCTGCAGCCAAAACTCAGCCATATCGGCCTGACCGAATTCCATCGCGCCGACGAAGCGATCCGCGTCGGCTATCAGGTGACGATGGCGCAGATCGACGAGTTGGCCCGCCTGCAGGCGGTTCTGGCTTAAACGCAATCCGCGCGGCAGAATCGGGAAGCGATCCTCAGGCGCGCGCGGCATCGACGATGCGGAACTGCACCGAGCGGTTGCCGTTCCAGTGATTGCCCGACAGCGAACCGGCGACATGCACCGGCCTGCCCCTGTTCTTGAACAGGAATTCGCCGAGCGCCGTGTCGATGGCGCGAAACGCGATCGCTTGGATGCGGCCGCCACTTTCCGACTGCAACTCGGCACGGATGTGATTGGTGCCGACCGGCCTCGCATCGGCAAGGCGATGGCGCGGCAGCGCGAAGACCGGTGCGACATGCCCGGCGCCGAACGGGCCGGCTTTCTCCAGTGCATCGAGCAGGCCAAGCGTCGCGCCTTCGGCGGCCAGCGCGCCGTCGATCGCCAGGCTTTCCTCGCCTTGCAGCCGGAACACCTCGGCCGCCGCTCGTTCCTCGAAGAAGGCCCTGAGCGCGCCAAGTTTCGCCCGCTCCACCGTGATGCCGGCCGCCATGCCATGGCCGCCGCCCTTGACGATCAGCCCGGCAATGGCCGCCTCGCGCACCAGCCGGCCAAGATCGAAGCCCGACACCGAACGGCCGGACCCGGTGCCGACGCCGTTGGCGTTGAAGGCGATGGCGAAAGCGGGCCGGCGCGCATGGTCCTTGAGCCGCGAGGCCAGCAGGCCGACGATGCCGGGATGCCAGTTGGAGCTGGCGGTGACGACGATGGCCGGGCCATTGCCGCCGGCAAGCTCGGCATCGGCCTCGGCGCGTGCCGCGGCCAGCATTTCCAGTTCCATCTGCTGCCGCTCCTGATTGAGCCGGTCCAGCGTCTCGGCGATGGTGCGGGCCTCGACGGGATCGTCGGTGGCGAGCAGGCGGCTACCGAGTGCTGCGTCGCCGATGCGCCCACCGGCATTGATGCGCGGGCCGATCAGATAGGCCAGATGAAAGGTGCTGACCGGCTCGCCGATGCGCGAGACCCGCGCCAATGCCGCCAAGCCTTCGTTCCGCTGCTGACGTGCGATCTGCAGTCCCTTGACCACGAAGGCGCGGTTGACGCCGGTCAGCGGCACCACGTCGCAAACGGTGGCCAGCGCAACGAGGTCGAGCAAGCCGAGCAGGTCCGGCGGTGCGGCGTCCGGCAACCGGCCGCGCAGGATCTTCGCCGTCTGCACCAGCGCCAGGAAGACGACGCCGGCGGCACAAAGATGGCCCTGCCCCGAAAGGTCGTCCTCTCGATTGGGATTGACGACCGCAACCGCTGCCGGCAACGGCCCGCCGAGCTGATGATGGTCGAGCACCACGACATCGGCGCCGGCAGCGTTCGCCGCGTCGATGGAGACGGCGCTGTTGGTGCCGCAGTCGACGGTGACGATCAGCGTCGCGCCGCGCGAGACGAGTTCGCGCATCGCTTCCGGATTGGGGCCGTACCCTTCGAAGATACGGTCCGGTATGTAGATCTCCGCAGGCACCGAGAAATGCGTGAGGAACCGCTTGAGCAGCGCCGACGAGGCGGCGCCGTCGACATCGTAGTCGCCGAAGATCGCCACCTTTTCCCTGGCAACGACTGCCCCGGCGATGCGGGCGGCGGCCTTGTCCATGTCGGTCAGCGACGCCGGGTCCGGCAAAAGATCGCGGATGGTCGGATCCAGGAACCGCTCGGTCTGCTCGGCGGTCACGCCGCGCCCGGCAAGCACGCGCGCAACGATGTCCGGCACGCCATAGCCTTGCGCTATGGCAAGCGCGGTCATGTCCTGCCGCTCGGTCAACCGGTGCTCCCAGGAAACACCTGATGCCGACTGCCTGACATCGAGGAAGATACGGTTTTCGCCCGTCATGCGACGCGCCGTCTGCGGATTGTCATTTCTCACAATATGCGACGGCCAGCCGAGTCGGGAATCAAAACTTTTCCAGATCCTGGTGCCTGGCCTTGATCTCGCGCACGGTGCGCGACGACGAGCGCAGCACGATCGTATGCGTGGTGATAAAATTGCGGCCGAACTTGACGCCGGCCAGCATGTTGCCGTCGGTCACGCCGGTTGCCGCGAACAGCACGTCGCCGCGCGCCATGTCTTGCGCGCGGTAGACCCGCTTCGGATCGAGGATGCCCATCTTCGCCGCGCGCGCCAGCTTTTGCGGCGTGTCGAGGATCAGCCTTCCCTGCATCTGGCCGCCGGTGCAACGCAACGCTGCCGCCGCCAGCACACCCTCCGGCGCGCCGCCGGTGCCGAGATAGATGTCGATGCCGGTTTCGTCCGGATCGGTGGTATGGATGACGGCGGCGACGTCACCATCGCCGATCAGCCGGATCGCAGCGCCCGTGGCGCGCACCGCCTCGATCAGCGCGCCATGGCGCGGCCGGTCGAGGATGCAGGCGGTGATCTCCGACACCGCCACGCCCTTGGCCCTGGCCAGGCTGGCGATGTTTTCGGCCGGCGCGGCATCGATGTCGATGACGCCGTCCGCATAACCCGGGCCAATGGCGATCTTGTCCATATAGACGTCGGGCGCGAACAGAAGGCTGCCCTTTTCCGCAATGGCGATGACCGCCAGTGCATTGGGCAGGTTCTTGGCGCAGATCGTCGTGCCTTCGAGCGGATCGAGCGCAATATCGACCGCCGGGCCTTTGCCGGAACCGACCTCTTCGCCGATATAGAGCATCGGCGCCTCGTCGCGCTCGCCTTCGCCGATCACCACCGTGCCGTTGATGGCGAGGCGGTTGAGCTCTTCGCGCATCGCGTCGACCGCGACCTGGTCGGCGGCCTTTTCGTCGCCGCGTCCGCGCAATCTGGCTGCCGCAACGGCGGCGCGTTCGGTGACACGCACCAGTTCCATGGTGAGTATCCGGTCAAGGCCGGCGACGATGTTCTGGGCAACGTTCATCGGTGGACAATCCTCGTTGGCACATTGCCTCCCGCCAGAGGCGCGCCGGTTGTGTCAAAGCTCCATGACAACAGCAAGACCTCTGCGGGTCTTTTTTGAAAACACAACGATATCAATCGATTGAAGGAGAAAAGCGATATGCCTATTCCGCCCGCTCGATGCGGATGACCTGCGGCTTGTCGGTCAGATGATCGTCCCTGGTGATGCCGTCGACGGCCTTGCGGACCGCCGCTTCCGTCGTCTCGTGGGTGACGAGAATCACTGTCTTCTGCAAGGCGGTATCCGGCCCGGCGGCGTGCTGCACGATCGATTCCAGCGAAATCTCGTTGTCGGCCATGCGCTTGGCGATGGCGGCAAAGACCCCGATGCGGTCATGCACGGTCAGCCGGATGAAATAGCCGCCCGCATGGCTGCGCATCTGCGCCTTCTTGTACGGCCGCAATTCCTTCGCCGGCAGGCCGAACACCGGACCGTGCTGGAAGCCGGGCCGGCTCTTGGCGATGTCGGCAATGTCGCCGACCACCGCCGATGCGGTGGCGTTGCCGCCGGCACCCGGACCGGAGAGCAAAAGCTCGCCAAGGATATCGGTTTCGATGGCCACCGCATTGGTGACGCCGTGCACCTGCGCGATGACCGAGGCCGTCGGCACCATGGTCGGGTGCACGCGCTGTTCGATACCGCTTTCCGTGCGCTGGGCGACGCCGAGCAGCTTTATCCGGTAGCCGAGATCGCCGGCCGCGCGGATGTCGGCCTGGCTGATGTTGGAAATGCCTTCCATGTAGATGTCGTTGGCGGCAATCCTCGTGCCGAAGGCAAGGCTGGTCAGGATCGACAGCTTGTGCGCGGTATCGTGGCCCTCGATGTCGAAGGTCGGGTCGGCCTCGGCATAGCCCAGCCGCTGCGCATCTTTCAGGCAGTCGTCGAACGACAGGCCCTCGGCTTCCATGCGGGTCAGGATGTAGTTGCAGGTGCCGTTGAGGATGCCGAAGACGCGGGTCACCGAATTGCCGGCCATCGCCTCGCGCATCGTCTTGATGACCGGAATGCCGCCCGCCACCGCCGCCTCGTAATTGAGCAGTACGCCCTTCTTCTCGGCGGTCTCGGCCAGCGCCACGCCATGTTTGGCGAGCAGCGCCTTGTTGGCGGTGACGACGTGGCGGCCGGCTTCAAGCGCCGCTTTCACGGATGAATGCGACGGCCCTTCGTCGCCGCCGATCAGTTCGACGAAGACATCGATCTCGGCGGTCTGCGCCATTCCTACCGGATCGTCGAACCACTTGGCCGCGCCGAGATCGACGCCGCGGTCGCGGTTGCGATCGCGGGCCGAAACGGCCGACACGACGACCTCGCGGCCGCATTGCCGAGTCAGTTCCGCCGCCTTGTCGCGCAGCACGCGCGCCACCGAAGCGCCGACAGTGCCGAGACCGGCGATTCCAACACGCAACGCTTCAGCCATGTCCGGCGACGCCCCTCAAGAATTTGGTCGATGTGATCTGTGGCAACTCAACGATGCGCGGCGAGCGGCACCACATTGTTGGGCTGTTTGGCGCTGGACGCCAGGAAGCGCTTGATGTTGCGCGCCGCCTGCCGGATCCGGTGCTCATTCTCGACCAGCGCGATGCGCACATGATCGTCGCCATGCTCGCCGAAGCCGACGCCCGGCGCCACCGCCACGTCGGCGTGCTCGATCAGAAGCTTGGAGAATTCGAGCGAGCCGAGATGCTTGAACGGCTCCGGGATCGGCGCCCAGGCGAACATCGACGCCGCCGGCGCCGCAACGACCCAGCCGGCGCGGCTGAAGGCGTCGACCATGACGTCGCGGCGCTTGTGGTAGATGTCGCGCACTTCCGCGATATCGGCGCCGTCGCCGTTGAGCGCATACGCGGCCGCCACCTGGATCGGCGTGAAGGCGCCGTAGTCGAGATAGGATTTCACCCGCGTCAGCGCCGAGATCAGCCGCTCGTTGCCGACGGCAAAACCCATGCGCCAGCCGGGCATGGAAAAGGTCTTCGACATCGAGGTGAACTCGACCGCCACGTCGATCGCGCCCGGCACCTGCAGCACCGAGGGCGGCGGATTGCCGTCGAAATAGATTTCCGAATAGGCAAGGTCAGACAGGATGATGATGTCGTTCTTCTTGGCGAAGGCCACCACCTCCTTGTAGAAATCGAGCGAGGCGACCTGCGCCGTCGGATTCGACGGATAATTGAGGATCAACGCCAGCGGCTTCGGGATCGAATGGCGGATGCCGCGCTCCAGCGCCGGAATGAAGCCGTCGTCCGGTTCCACCTGCAACGAGCGGATGACGCCGCCAGACATGATGAAGCCGAAAGCGTGGATCGGATAGGTCGGATTTGGGCACAGGATCACGTCGCCGGGCGCGGTGATCGCCTGCGCCATATTGGCGAAGCCCTCCTTCGAGCCCAGCGTCGCCACCACTTGAGTGTCCGGGTCGAGTTTCACGCCGAAACGGCGGGCATAGTAATTGGCCTGGGCGCGGCGCAGGCCCGGAATGCCGCGCGACGATGAATAGCGGTGCGTGCGCGGGTCGCGCACGACCTCGCACAATTTGTCGACGATGGCCTTGGGCGTCGGCAGGTCCGGATTGCCCATGCCAAGGTCGATGATGTCGGCGCCGCGCGATCGGGCACTGGCCTTCAGCCGGTTGACCTGCTCGAAGACGTAGGGCGGAAGCCGGCGGACCTTGTGAAATTCTTCCATGTCGTTTCCAGTGGTGGGTTCAATTCCAGACGGTCAAAGTGGTTTTGGCAAAGGTGGTTGTCGGTCGCGCGATATAATCCTATTTGCAGGTAGGGTCGAGGGCGGGATCGCATTTGGCTTCGATCTGCTTCAGCGCATCGGCGCCGTGCTGCTTCGCCAATGTGTTCAGCGCCGCCGGGTTCGCGACCTTGACCGCGCCGCCCTTTGAGCCCTGCGCCTGTGCCTCCGCCTTCAACTGGGCGAGCTTGGCGTTCTTTTCCGCCTCGGTGAATTGCTCCGCCGCCGCCTGCGGCGGGATATTCAGGTTCGGATAGGTGCCGGTGTTCTTCGGCCCGTCGGTAGCCGCGACAGGCGTGGCGCCCTCGATGTTGGTGCTCGAACAGCCGGCGATCGCCAAAAAGACGACCGCCGCGCCTGTGCGGCAAAAACGACCAGTGCCAGAAAAAACAGTCTTGCCAGTATCAGTCGTCATATTGTTTCCCGGGCAGCCAAGATAGAGCGCGTTGGACCCTGTTGGATGTGCCATGATACTATGTCAAGAAAACGCTTCGGGAGGAACCCCGCGAACCATGTCCAAAACACCCGATTCGGGCAAAGCGGAAGATGACCGGCCTTCGACCGTCGAGCAATATCTGGTCAAGGATCCGGAGCGCTTCGCCTTGAACATGGCGCGCATGATCGAGCAGGCCGGCAAGGCGGCTTCCGCATGGGCCGAGCCGCGCGAGAAAGGCGACGTGCGCGATCATGTCGCCGAGCCGGTCGTCGATATGGTGAAAACCTTCTCCAAGCTCAGCGAATACTGGCTTTCCGATCCGCAGCGCGCGCTGGAGGCGCAAACGCGGCTGTTCTCCGGCTACATGACCGTCTGGGCCAACTCCATCCAGCGCCTCAGCGACGGCGGCGAAGACGCCGAAGGCGCGTTCAAGCCCGAGCCCGGCGACAAGCGTTTCCAGGACCCGGAATGGGGCCGCAACGCTTTCTTCGATTTCCTCAAGCAGGCCTATCTCGTCACCTCGCGCTGGGCGAACGAGCTGGTCGAACACGCCGATGGCCTGGACGAGCACACCCGCCACAAGGCCGGTTTCTACGTCAAGCAGGTGTCCAACGCCATTTCGCCGTCGAATTTCATCCTGACCAACCCGGAACTGTTTCGCGAGACCATCGCCTCGAATGGCGAAAACCTGGTGCGCGGCATGAAGATGCTGGCCGAGGACATCGCCGCCGGCAAGGGCGACCTGAAACTGAGGCAGGCCGACTATTCGTCCTTCGAGATCGGCAAGAACCTGGCCACGACACCCGGCAAGGTGGTGGGCCGCAGCGACGTCGCCGAGATCCTGCAATATGATCCGGCGACCGAGACCGTGCTCAAGCGGCCGCTGCTGATCTGTCCGCCATGGATCAACAAATTCTACATTCTCGATCTCAACCCGCAAAAATCCTTCATCCGCTGGGCGGTCGAGCAGGGCCACACCGTCTTCGTCATCTCCTGGATCAACCCGGACGAGCGGCACGGCACCAAGAGCTGGGAGGCCTATATCAGAGAGGGCTTGCAATACGGCCTGGACACGATCGAAAAGGCCACCGGCGAACAGGACGTCAACGCCGTCGGCTATTGCGTCGGGGGCACGCTTCTGGCGGCCGCCCTGGCGCTTTTGGCGCAGGAAGGCGACCACCGCATCAAATCGGCCACCTTCTTCACCACGCAGGTCGATTTCACCCATGCCGGCGACCTGAAAGTGTTCGTCGACGAGGAGCAGGTCGCGGCCGTCGAAAAGGCGATGAACGAGAAAGGCTATCTCGACGGCACCAAGATGGCGACCGCCTTCAACATGCTGCGCTCGGGCGACCTGATCTGGCCCTATGTCGTCAACAACTACATGCGCGGCAAGGATCCCCTGCCCTTCGACCTGCTCTACTGGAACGCCGATTCGACCCGCATGGCCGCAGCCAACCATTCCTTCTACCTGCGCAATTGCTATCTCGAGAACAGACTTTCGCAAGGCGAGATGGAACTGGCGGGCCACGTCGTCTCGCTGAAGGATGTCACCATCCCGGTCTACAACCTCGCCTCCAAGGAAGACCATATCGCGCCGGCGCTTTCGGTGTTCCTCGGTTCGAAATATTTCGGCGGCGAGGTCGACTACGTCCTCGCCGGCTCCGGCCACATCGCCGGCGTCGTCAATCCGCCGGCGGCGCAGAAATATCACTTCTGGACCGGCGGCAAGCCAACCGGCGACTTCAACGAGTGGCTCGCCAAGGCCACCAACCATCCCGGCTCCTGGTGGTCGCACTGGCAACGCTGGGTCGAAGCCAAGGACGACACCCGCGTGCCGGCCCGCAAACCCGGCAAGCACATGAAAACCCTGGGCGATGCGCCAGGCACCTATGTCAAGGTGCGTGTGTAACCTTCTGTAATGTGTGGTGAGTTGACGCGCCGGTAAAAGAGGGCGAAATGGGTTCGTCAACCCTTAAGCACTCCCGATTCTTCTCTAGCCGTCGAAATACTCTGGGGCTTGCGGATTTGACACAGGTCTCGTTTCCGTTCGGGGACAAGGGTTTATTGCGGCAAGACGTTTCGGTGCCGCCAATGAAGTACCGACCGGACATCGAGGGGGAATTTGGTTTTGAAATCAGCAGGATCGCGCCTCGCGAAGGGAGAAAGCCGCGCCATTGCGGCCGCGCTTTTCTCCGTGCTCCTGGCGTCCTGCACCTCGGCCGGCGACCCGTCCCTGTCCGTCGGCATGCCTGGCTACAATGCCTCGGCACCGGACACGGCCTCCGGCAGCCAACAGGTCACCACGGATTCGTCGTCGCAGATGACGACTTCACAAATGACGATGACCGCCAAGGGCGACGCAACGCTTCCCGAGCAGGTCGCTCATGTGCCAGCGGCCAAGCCCGGGGCGCAGGCCCTCCAGGGAGGCGCCAAATCGGATGCCGGCTTCCCCGTCCCGGCTAAAGCGGGCGCAGAGACGGCTGCAGGCCAGACGCCGCAGCCACAGGCGGCGCAGACGGTTGAACAGGCCGACGCTGCTGCGCAGAAGACCGAAACCGCCGATGCCGGCACGGCCGCGCCGAACTCCGCCGCGCCGGCGATGAACAACCCGGTCTATGTGACCGCCGCAGAGCCGCAGGCCTATGCGCCGAAGAAAAAGGGGTTCCTCGCCTCTTTGTTCAGCACGCCTGCCTCGGCAGCACCGGCCCCGCAGGCCAGCAACAGGTCGGGCGAGCAACCGCCGGCGGCGCAGCCCAAGGCCGCACAGCCCAAGGCGGCGGCAAAACCGGCCATCACCCTGGCCTCGGCCAAATCGGCTGAAAAGCCGGTGCAACTGGCTTCCCTCGGCGATACCAGCCGTTTCACCGATGACGCGCTGCCTGGCGTTCGCAAGACCGCACTTTTCGAGATCAAGCGCAAATCCGGCCTCGACGACGACAGCGACGTCGATCTGAACGAGGATGAAGGCGGCGCCTATCAGGTGGCATACGCTCCCGGACTTGCCCGGCTGGCGCCCAACGGTCTTTTGAAGCAGACCGAGAATGTCGACGTTGCCTGCCTGAAACCTTCGCTGGTCCGTGTGCTGAAGACGATCGAGGGCCACTACGGCAAGAAGATGATCGTCACCTCCGGCTATCGTGATCCGGCCCGCAACCGCCGCGCCAACGGCGCCAAGAATTCGCTGCACATGTATTGCGCTGCCGCCGACATCCAGGTTCCAGGCGTCTCGAAAGCGCAACTGGCAAGCTACATCCGCAGCATGCCAGGGCGCGGCGGCGTCGGCACCTACTGCCATACCGAATCCGTCCACATCGACGTCGGTCCCGAGCGCGACTGGAACTGGCGCTGCCGTCGGCGGCGGTAACGGCTGGTTCTCCTCTCGTCCATGCAACGCCCGCAGTGTGCCGTCTCAGGACGGCATACGGTGCCGCGTCGAACCGGGGGAAATCGCCGAAAATGCGCGGTTTTGCGGTCACCGAAAAAAGTTGTCGCAGGTAGCGGCAGACGGGTTGCCGGTTTGGTGCAACGCAACTATAAGCGCTCACATCTGAGCGCGCCCATCGTCTAGCGGTCAGGACACCGCCCTTTCACGGCGGTAACAGGGGTTCGATTCCCCTTGGGCGTACCAGATAAAGTCAAGCTGGCTGCTTCCCCATCCTGCCACGTCGAATCCAGGTCGAACAACTGTCAGTGAACGCTGGCGGACTTTCCCGCTATTTCCATTCAAACCTGTCGGTCGGCTCAAGGCTGGATTGAAACTTTTGGCGAAGGGCCGCCAGGGCCGCTGTTTTCCCATCCAGGTAGGCATCGAAGAACGACACTGCTGCGTCTTGTACAACGCGCGTGTAGCGGGTCTCCTCCTCGGGGCCGTGGGCGTGTGGTCCGTGCTTCAGGCCGGAAAACGCATTGTGGCCAGCACCGTCGAGAACGAGCAGATATTGATGAGGGATGGTCAGCGCTTCGTAAGGGAGGGTCCGCTGTATCGGATCGAATTCCTTGTTGCCGGGCACCGCATTGCCATCTTTCGTGCCGGTGATGTGAAAGAGCGGGATATCGATATCGCGGTAAAGGGCGGCCAAGTCGCCGCCCTGGATGGGTATGTTCGGGCTCATGACCAGGCCAGCGCGAATTCCTGGCTCCTTGAACGACCACTGCCCGCCCGGACCCATTCTCTGCCCTGCGGCAACCATCGTCGAGACGCCTCCATAAGAGTGTCCGGCCATGCCGATGCGTGTCAAATCCAGGCGGCCGGCGAGCCGCCCCTCGCCGTGCATGCGTGCAAGCTCGCGCAGGGCAAAGGGCACGTCCTGAAATCGCGCGCGCGCCGCATTGGCGTCCCACATGGCTTCACGAAGAATGCGGTAGACTTCCGCAAGAGAGTTTGCGTGTTGCCAGATCGAACTGTCCGTCCCGGTATGCTGCAGGTGCACCGCCACGTAACCGCTTTCCGCCAGGCGCCGCCCGAGGTAAGGCATCGCCTCGCGCGATCCGCCAATGCCATGCGACACAAGGATCACCGGGTAAGCGCCAGAGAGGGGAGCCGGGGCATAAAGCCGGTATGGCACCGAACGGCTGCGCGATTCGTCGCGAAAGGCGCCATCAATGGTAGTATATCCCGAAGGTGAATCGTCCACGGTTTCGTTCATCCGCCAGTCTCACAAGAGTGTATGCTCGAGAGCCTCTCTTGTTCGGCCGGTTCCTTGACCCGCTGGGCCGAAAGCATTAAGGCAATTACAGGTGGAAGCCACATCCAAGACAATCTATTACCCGCTAGGTCCGTGCTATGGTGGTGTTTGAAACAAGCGCTCACTATTACCGCTTCTTTGCCAACGAGTCTCGTCGTGGCGGCTCTCCCCTCTATGAAAAGCTGTCGCTTGGGATTGCGGACAACGTCGCGCTCCAGCGCCTGGCGGCAGGGCGCAGGAAGGGTCAACCGGCGGCGAACCTTGTCTTCGGCGCGGTACAGTATCTCCTGCTCGGCGGCGTCGACCATCCGCTCAAGGATTATTATCCGAGTCTGGGCGGAACGCGGCCGGCCGACGATCGCGCATTCGAACTTTTCGCCGCTTTTTGCGGTGCCCACGAAGCCGAACTCGTCGACATCATCTCGAAGCGCGCCACCAACACCAACGAGGCTGGCCGCAGCGCGCTGCTGCTGCCCGCATTCGATCTGGTTGCGCGCGAAGCCGCCGCTCCGCTTGGCCTCGTCGAGATCGGATCCAGCGCCGGCCTGAACCTGAACTTCGACAGCTATGGATATCGGTATACGGACGGGACAGGCGCTCCGAAGCTGGAGCGGTGGACCGATGCGGATTTCGTCCTTTCCTGCATCCTTGAAGGGCCTGGCGTGCCGGTATTGGGGATGTTCCCGCCCCCCGTTTCATCGAGGATCGGCCTCGAACTTTATCCGACCGATGTTCGGGATGAAAATGAACGCCGGTGGCTCAAGGCGCTTGTCTGGCCCGAGCGCATCGACCGGCTTACAAAACTGGATGGCGCCTTGAAGGTCGCCGCCGCGCATCCGCCCCGGATCAGAGGCGGCGACGCCGTGCTGAACCTGGCCTCTGCGCTGGCGGAGATTCCGCCTTATCAAGCCCGCTGCGTGTATCACACGATCATGGGCTATCAGCTTTCCGGCGATCAACACCGACGCATAAACGATATCCTGTTGGAGGCGAGCAAGACGGCGCCGGTCTGGCGCGTCACCGTGGAAGGCGAGGTCGCACACCCCAACCCCACTGAGACGTTCAATCCTCTCAAGGTCAGCAGATACTTCAATGGCGAGCGCAGGGTAAAAACGCTCGCGGTCTGCGATCCGCATGGGCTATCGATGGAGTGGAAAGGTTAGCAGGTCGACGGTTTACCCGGCCATTCCTGTCCTTGACCAGATGCAAAACGCGGTGCGCTTTACTCTAAGGTGTCCACATCATCGGCGATGGACAAACGGTCGCGCGGCAGGGGCACACGCAACTCGTTGCGGTTGGACAAGGCCTTGGCAAAGTCCGGTTTGAGCGTCAGCGCCTCGTCAAAGCTGGCGAGTGCTTCATCAATGCGCCCCAACGCCCGCAGCGTCACCCCCCGATTGTTCATTGCCTGCACGAAATCGGGTTTCACCCCGATGGCTTTCTCGTAGCACGCGAGAGCCTCGTCATACCGTTTCAGGCCGCGCAAGGCATGCCCCCTGTTGTTGTACGCAGCTGCGGCTTTCGGATTGATCTCGGTGGCGCGAGCCAGGTAGGTGTCCGCTGCCTGATACCGACCGGCCTGAAGACATAGAACGCCCAACAGATAATGAGCGTCGTAATGCCGGGGATTTGCTGCCAGAACCTGCAGATAAATCCTCTGGGCATCCAAAAATTGCTTGCTCCGATGGCATTGCAAGGCACGCGCAAATTGCTCCTCAATACGCCTAGCCGCCACAAGCTCGTTCAGAAGCCGGCGCGCCTCCAGATTGCTCGGCTCAGTCTCGAGCACCTGCCTGCAACCGCGCTCCGCCAGATGGAACTTCCCCTCCTGACGCAGCTTTCGCACCGACGAAATCACTGAAGGAAGGCTTCTTCGATCCAGCCTGTTTCCGCGGCTGTTGGTGGAGTCGATCCGGACACCCTCTACAAGCCGCTCCTTCGATCCGAAACTGTACTTGTACGAAAAATCTCCAGTGCCAAGGTCGTAAGTCCTGAGGCCGTTTTGAATTGCCCAACGGATGCTGTAGGCGTGAAGCACCAAGCCCGGTGGCGGCTTCCGAATTGCGAGATTGCGGCTGACGAGGAAACAGACGAGTGAACGCTTCGACCTGTCGATAAACGTAATGTGTACTCCTAATGGAGTATCGCCTTTCCACAATACCGGCGCGAACAGCACACCCGCCTTGTGGCACTCAAGTAACATATGGCGGCAGTTGGCAATAACACCCTGAGCATAGACGCGGCTTTTGGCCTCCCACTGCGCAAGCCAAAGTTGATAGAAAACCTCCAGGTCGCTTTGGATTGTCTCAAAGTCTGCCAAACTTATCCGGTATTCTCCGCTATTTTCGACCTGACGAAGAAAATAGCGGACATCACGACGGGTTTTCGAGCCAAGGTTGCCATCCAGGAATTCGTCCCAATCGGCTGGCAAATCGACATACATATAGATGTCATGATTTATGTTTTCGCCTGTTCGGGTTGTATGGCGACGTCGTTCAATCTTTTCTTTCACAAAATCGCTGTCAGAAAAGCTTCCAAGCAGCATTTGACGGCGCCTGGCCGATATCGAAATGTCGTCGCAGTGTAACGTTGTCCAATTCAGCGCCTGCAGGCGACCGGCGAACAACGAAATGACTTGCTCTTCGAATTCGGGAACGCAGATGAAGCCCGTATAGGTGGCAAAATACGAGCCGGCCATCCTTATGCTGCTATAAAACCCCGTCTGCTCATCGAGCCCGGTGACGAGTTGCAAAGGGAAGAAGGCGACATACTCGTTCGACCCGGTAGACCGCGCGGCCAAAATCACCCAATTTGGGCGTCGCAGCCAATTCGACATCCATGGCCACGACAGGAAGAAGTTCGCCTCCGGATCGGAGTCATATATCCGGTCCCAATTCTCTCTCAGCGGCTCCAACGCTTCGAATTTGTCGACCATATCGATTTGCATGCGCTGACCATCACTGAAGTGCCTTATCGAGCGTTGCGGTTATCTTTGCCGCTTTCTCTGACGCCTGAGACTGTGCGTCAAAACATGTCCCACCAGTTCTTCATACTTGATCCCATGCAGGGCGGCCGAACGATAGACCGCCGAGGCCGGCGCCATATTGCAGGCGATGTTCACTTCGATGAAAACGGTCCGCCGCGTGTCGGGATCATAACGGAAGTCGAAGCGGGCATAGTCGAATGGCGACATCTCGGCCACCATTCGTGCGGTTGCCTCCGAAACCTCTTCAGCTCCCGGTCCGTCGTAAGGAGCGGACTTGTAGGAACTGTTGAGCCCTCGCTTTGCTTCATTGGTCAGAACATTGTCGCCAGGGCGGCCGCTCTCCTCGAAAACCGCCAATGAACCCGGGGGGAAGCCCTCGACGATTGGAACCGTCAGATTGAGGCCCGGCACAAACTCTTCTGCAATGAATTCACGGCCGCCGTGACGCGGATCCGAGATGGTTGTCAGCGCATCCCGCCAATCCGTTTCATTCTCGACCTTTACAATTGCGTCGGAAGCGATACCCCCTCGCGGCTTGACAATCCACGAACCAGGCAGGCTGAACTTGTCATTGCTGACCTCACCGGGCTGCATGATCCTGTGCTTGGCGACATCGAGCCCCAAGGAAGCAGCCAGTTGCTTGGCCAATACCTTGTCTTCCGAGACCGCCCGGCTTGACGCCGATGCGCCGAGACAGGGGACGCCACGATAGGCCGCGATTGCCGGCGCCAGGAGCTCGTGACCATCGAATATCGCATGCGAGTGAATGGCATAGAGGAAATCGAAGTCGAGAGGCCCGAACAGCACCTCGTGCTCGCTCGCCGGCGTGACCCTGAAACCCAGCCCGCGCAGCGTTTCGAGCATGATGGCATGGTAGACGACGTGGTAGCCGTACTTGGCCCTGCGCTCCGGGCTGGAGTCGAGGGCATGACGCGCCAAAAACAGCACATGGGTTTGCGCCAGCTCTTCCGGCGATGGGGTCAACAGGTATTCCAACGTCGGCATTTATGAGCCTGATGTGTTCAAAACGCTTTCCCATGCTTGCATCATGGGTTGAGCCGGTCAAGCAGAACCACGGGCAATATTTTGGGTGGCGTTGAAGGTCGAAATGGTACAGATCCAGACTGGGATGCTGGCCGCACTGCCCGGTGAAGAAACGCAGGAGCAGTTCGGGGCTCCCGGCTGTCCTTTGACGGGAGTCAAAGCCCCAGCTCGAATGTAGAAGCCTGCTTGCTTCCGAAAAAATTCCCCAAGGCCTGGATAGCGTCTATCGTATGCTGGGCATTGTCTATGCGAGCCCACCTATTTTTCTCTGCATTGGTCCTGATGGCTCCTCGGTACGCATAAAAAGGAAGAGAAGATTCATCCAGTTTTTCTCTATACTGCAAGGATGCGATGTTTTTCAACGAGAGCATAATAGCGTCAAGGTATCGCCCTGCCCTCACCTCATCCCCTGTCCGCTGCGCCATCTCGAATGCATAAGCCAGCCCCTCGGTATAAACTCCGTCCGAGGACGCGTGCGGAAGGCCATACTGAGGGGTTGCTGGATTGAAGAATCGTCCAATCCTGTACGACCGGTCCTGAAGTTCAAGCAATTTGTCGTTCAGAGTAAACACCGCCTCGGCGAATTTATCGGCTTTCGTCAACTCATATAGATGCCGATAAGCGATGGTGTGCCAAGGCACGTATGCCGGGTAATAATTATCTGCGATATTGCGGACATATTCATCTAAATAGAATTCTGCACTGCGCGACGCTTCGTCGAAATAACGGGTTAATCCAGTCCGGAAATAATATTCCAGCAAAGCTACCAGTGCTTCCCCTGAGTAAAATGTTAAGAGGTATTTTGCGTCGAAGGAATAATTCGGCTCCTTTAGCCAAGGGCGAAAAGACCCGTCTGCATTCTGGAGCGCAAGGATGCCCTCCGCGGCTGCCCTGGCCTTTGACTGGAACTGTCCAAAATGAGGGCTTGCCGCGAATGTGCGAAGCAGCATCGCATTCGCCCCGAGTTTTGACTTGCCATCATACTCAATATAACCAATGCCACGCTCTTCCCTATACCATGTATTCATGATGAACGATAAATTGCGGCGATGAACAGGGCGAAGCGAGAGATTTCCTACGCTCATTTCCGCCAACGTGCGCGATGACATAAGCTGTCTTAGTTCATTGTTTTTTTCGGATTTCTCGCCCGTATACGGATTGATACTGTACGTAAACAGGCCCTTTTTTCCAATATTGCGGATTATCCAGGCTTCCGCCAAGTCTCGGATGCTTGCCATCTCCTCCGGCAGGGACACGTCCGTCCGTCGTTCGGGAGACCGTTCGGCGCGATGAAAGCTCGTTTTCGGCATGAGGCGTTTGGAGGTTTGAACCCGGTGGGCGGACATGGTTTCGCCGAGATTGATCGAGTTTTGGGCTGCTCTTCAACCGTCGACTGTAATGGCAGGGTCTATGCGGTGGCAACGGCCTCGGCTGTAGGGCCGGGCTCCAAATGAGCGTAGAGAGCCGTGAAGATCCTGGTTTGTCGCTGCAATTGAAGGGCCGGTCTGCGACGAAGCCCGGCGCGGAGGAGTGAAGATAGCTTCGCGGCGGATAGTCAGCCTCGCGCCGGCCCTCCAGTTGAGTATCCCAAACGGAAGGTGAGCGCCTTTAGACGCTCACCTTCGCGATTATCGAGCGAACATCTGGTGGGGTCGTTAGCCGCCGCTGCCGCCGCCACCGCCGCTGCCGCCGCTACCGCCGCCGCCGCCGCCGCCATCGCCGCCGCTGCCGCCATCGCCGCCGCTGCCGCCGCCGCCGCCGCTGCCACCATCGCCGCCATCGCCGCCGCCGCCGCCGGCATCAATGCCTTCCTCGGACTTGGCGTAGCCACCCTTGGCGTCGCCCTTGTTGCCGAAGTAGCCATCA
>NZ_JBVVQB010000039.1:0-64545 GCF_055811775.1 Mesorhizobium sp. WSM4844
CTCGCCATCAACCGCGACGATGAACTGGTCAAGGCGACGATGCTGACCGATGGTGGCCAGGTCGTGCATCCGGCCTTGGCCGGCCAGCCCGCGGGGGTGTTAGCCGCCGCGGGGCCCGCCCCGCCCCCTTCCGGCGACACGAATATGGCGCGTGCGGCGCCGCTTGTGATCAGTTTCTCCACCGCCTTGTCGATTTCGACCTCGCCAAGGCTGCGGCGCGCCGGCCCGACGTCGTCACCAGTTGCCGGGCCAGTTGCTGGCGCCGCGGCAGCCGCTTGCGGCTCTGCCTGGACTTCCTCCGTCCGATCCCCAAGGTCTTCGATATCGGCCGGTTCCTGATTGGGTGGCTCGTGATCGGGCGGTTCGTGATCGGACGGTTCGTGATTGGGCGGTTGGTGGGCAACCGGCATCGCGACCTGTTCGATCCGCTCGAAGCGGGCGCCGGCGGCCGGCCGCATGGCGCGACCCGAAAACAGCTCTTGCAGAAGCGTCACGATCGCCATGACCAGCAGCGAGCCGACGAAGGCCGCACCGATGATCGGCAGGATTTTTGGATAGTAGGGTTGGGACGGCGCCACCGCGCGGGAAAAGACACGGGCGTCGACCGGCGGATAGTTGCTGTCCTTGCGCGAAGACGCCTCACGATAACGGGTCAGATAGGTTTCGAGCAGCTGGCGCTGGGCGGTCGCTTCGCGCTGCAGCGCGTCCAGTTCGACCTGCTGGTCGCCGGCGCGCGCCGATGCGGCCTTCAGCGTGTTGACGTCGGCGACAAGCTGGTTTTCGCGGGCCTGGGCGGTCTGCGCCTGCGTCATCAGCCCTGTCATGATCTTTTCCGCCTCGTTGCGGATCTGGCGGTCGAGATCGGCAAGCTGCGACCTCAGCGCCCGGATACGCGGATGATTGTCGAGCAAGGAGGTGGAAAGGTCGGCGATATTGGTCTTGAGCTCGACCTGCCGCTCGCGCAGCCGCTGGATCAGTCCGGACGACAGCACCTCCGGTACCGCATCCAGCGAGCCGCCATTCTGCAGCGCCCTGCGCACGCCGTCGGCAGTCGCTGCCGCCGAGGCGCGATTGGCCCGCACCCGCGACAATTCGCTGGACAGTTCGGAAAGCTGTTGCGTGGCGAGCACCGAATTGTTGCCGCCCATCAAAAGATCGGACTGGGCGCGGTAGCTTGCCACCTTGGCCTCGGCATCCTTCACCCGCTTCGACAGGTCGGCGATCTCCGGCGCAAGCCAGTCGGTTGCGGCGGAATTCGATTCGATATTGGCATTGCCCTGGACGGAGATGTAGGCGTCGGCGATGGCGTTCGGGATTGCGGCGGCGAGCCGGGGATCTTCCGAGGAGAATTCGATGACGATAACGCGAGATTTTTCAACGCGATAGACGTTGAGCTTCTCACGCATCTTCGTCAGCACGCGTTCTTCCGGCGGAATCTCGTTGGGGTCGCTCTTCAGGCCGGCGACGACAAGCAGACGGCTCAACGCCGGCATATCCGCCGTCTCATCGAACTCGGGCAGGCGCGACAAATCAAGCTTCTGCGCCACCTGCTTGAGGATGTCGGTCGAGGAAATGACCTCGACCTGGCTGGTCACGCCTTCCTCGTCGAGTATAGGCTTGTCGTTGTCATTGGTGCCGTCGGGGCGCGTGTAGACCGATTCGCGCGTTTCGATCAAAAGCCGGGTTTCGGCCCGGTAATGCGGCGTGGCGAGCCAGGTGAGCGCGAACGCCAGGCCGGTTACGACAAGCGCGACGACAAGAATGCGCAGCCAATTTCTCGCAAGGCTGGCGAAGAGCTGCCTGAGATCGACGTCGACATCTGCGGCCGCGGATTGAACGGACATGCATCCTGCTCCGGTGCTTGAAGCGCGTCGCATTGAACGGATTCATGCGACGCACTTCAAGCTCTTGTTTCCATGCATGTCGTTTGTCCCAAAACCGCTGCGCACTTTTGGGCGACATGCATTAGTCAGTATACACCGTAAACAAATATGGTAACTCAGCCGTTAATATTGCGGTAAGCACCTGTCAGGTTTTACGCGCACGCGCAGCTAAAAGCACCGGAACCGGCCGCCTCCCGTCGGTTGCCGTCGCTTCGGCCGCCCGCCTTTACCGGCCATTAACCCTAACCGGATGATAACGGGCCTCGATCTCCAGAGTTTGCCGCGGTGCAGCGGCGGCCAGTCGAAGGTACATGTCCGGTCATGAAAAGCACTGCTTCCCTGTTCCGTGCGCTGCTCGCCGTGTCATTGCTTGCCGGTTGCTCCAGCTACCGGCCGGCGCCGGCGGCCTTTCATAAAATGCTCGATCAGCCTTATCGCCTCGGCGCCGGCGACCGGGTCCGCGTCACCGTGTTCGAGCAGGAAGGTTTGACCAACGTCTACAGTGTCGACCAATCCGGCTATCTGTCCATCCCGCTGGTCGGCGCCGTGCCGGCGCGCGGCCACACCGCACAGCAACTCGAAGGCGAGATCGCCGATAAATTACGCCAGGGTTATCTCCGTGATCCGGACGTTTCGGTCGAGATCGACCGCTACCGGCCGATCTTCATCATGGGCGAAGTCGGTGCTGCGGGCCAGTACTCCTATGTTCCCGGCCTGACCGTGCAAAAGGCGATTGCCATCGCCGGCGGTTTCAGCCCGCGCGCCAACCAGGGAAGCGTCGACATCACCCGCGACATCAACGGCAAGGTCATGACCGGTCGCGTTGCCACCTCCGACCCGCTTCTGCCCGGCGACACGGTCTATGTTCGCGAACGCCTGTTCTAGACCACGTGGCGGACACACTCAGGATCGTCCACTGCTTTCGCTCACCTGTCGGGGGGATTTTTCGTCACGTGCGCGACCTGACCGAGGCGCAGGTCGCCGCCGGGCATGCCGTCGGCATCGTCTGCGATTCGACGACGGGCGGCGACTTCGAGGAACATCTGTTCGAACAGATGAAGGGCATAATGGCGCTCGGCATCCATCGCACGCCGATGCAGCGGCATGTCGGACCCGGCGACCTCGCCTCGGCCTGGCGCACATTTGGGATCATCAAGGAATTGCGGCCGGACGTGCTCCACGGGCACGGCGCCAAGGGTGGCGCCTATGCCCGCCTGTTCGGCTCATTGTTGCGGGTATCAAGGTTTCGCGTAGCCCGCCTTTATTCGCCGCACGGCGGCTCTCTTCACTATGACGAGACCACCGCCACGGGGAAGCTGTTCTTCGCGCTCGAGCGGTTCATGGCGCGCTTCACCGACTATCTTCTGTTTGTCTCCGACTATGAAAGGCGGACCTATCGCAGGAAGGTCGGCGAACCGCCGATCCCGAACAACCTTGTCTACAATGGACTGAGCGCCGCCGAGTTCGAGCCGGTGCGAACCGAACCGAATGCGGCCGATGCCCTCTATATCGGCATGATGCGCGACCTCAAGGGGCCGGACATCTTCATCGATGCGCTGGTTCTTGCCGGAACGCGGCTCGGCCGCCCGGTGAATGCGGTGATGGTCGGCGACGGCGACGACCTGCCGCGCTACCATGCGCAAGTGAAGCGGCTCGGGCTCGAAGGCCATATGCGCTTCCTGCCGCCGATGCCGGCGCGCAAGGCCTTCGAGTTGGCCGAACTGGTTGTCGTGCCCTCGCGCGCGGAAGCCATGCCCTACATCGTGCTGGAGACGCTCGCCGCCGGCAAATCGATGATCGCCACCGGCGTCGGCGGCATCCCGGAAATTCTTGGCGCCGGCTCCCCTGCCCTGATCCGGCCCGATCCGCGCGAGCTCGCCGACAAGATGAGCGCGGCGCTGGCCGACCCCGATGCCTATGGCAGGCTGATGCCCGATACCGCCGACCTCAAGGCGCGATTCGGCGCCGACGTGATGGCCGCCGCGATCGAGACGGCCTATTTCGCGGCGCTCAAGCGCTAACCCGAAATGGGCGCTAACCCCAAAACGGCGCTGACCTCAAAGCTTCCCCAAAACCTATTTGTTGTTTCAAGGGTTTCTTAGCTCTATTTCGCTATTCACTTGCGTGAAGCTTTGCGGATGCATCATGAGCGACTTCGATCCCAAACGCCGCTTTTCGAAAGACGCGGTGCGCAATTTCAACGGCCCGGCCGGCGACGATAGCCCCGGCGGCATGAACGACGTCGCCCGTCAGGTGGCGTCGCAATACCGGCGCGACACCATGTCGCCGATCATGGTCAGCGGCGTCTTGCGGATGGTCGAATTCGCACTGCTGTTCCTGTCGGGCCTGTGCATCTATTTTTACTATGTCGGCTTCTTCAACCACCTCGCCTGGCAATATCCACTGGCGATCGCCGCCGCTTCGTCGCTCGCCGTGGTGCTGCTCGATGTCACCGACTGCTACCAGATCGTCTCGTTCATGCGGCCGCTCGCCAATTTCGGCCGTCTGCTGATGGTCTGGGCCGGCACCTTCGCCCTGATGGCGCTGACGGCATTCGCCATGAAGATGTCGCAAGACTATTCGCGCCTGGTTTTCGGCACCTGGTTCGTCGTCGGCTTCATGCTGATCTTCGGCCTGAGGCTGCTGATGTCGAAGCTGATCCGGCGCTGGGCGCGCGACGGGCGCATGGAGCGCCGCGCCGTCATCGTCGGCGGCGGCCCGGCGGCGGAAGTCCTGATCCGCTCCGTCGAAAAGCAGCCCTACAACGACATCCGCATCTGCGGCATCTTCGACGACCGCGGCGACAAGCGCTCGCCGCCCATCGTCGCCGGCTACCCAAAGCTCGGCACCGTTTCCGAGCTCATCGAGTTCGCCCGCATCGCCCGTATCGACATGCTGATCGTGTCGCTGCCGCTGACCGCCGAAACGCGCGTCCTGCAGCTTTTGAAGAAGCTTTGGGTGCTGCCTGTCGACATCCGGCTCTCGGCGCATTCGAACGCGCTGCGATTCCGGCCGCGCGCCTATTCCTACATCGGCTCGGTGCCGATGCTCGATATTTTCGACAGGCCGATCAACGACTGGGATTCGGTCGCCAAGCGCGCCTTCGACATCGTCTTCTCGATCATCGGGATCATCGTGTTCTCGCCGGTCATGCTGGCGACCGCGATCGCCATCAAGCTCGACAGCCAGGGACCGGTGCTGTTCCACCAGAAGCGGCATGGCTTCAACAACGAGATCATCGGGGTCTACAAGTTCCGTTCGATGTACACCGACAAGGCCGACCCGACGGCCAAACAGACGGTGACCAGGAACGACCCGCGCGTCACCCGCGTCGGCCGCTTCATCCGCAAGACCTCGATCGACGAGTTGCCGCAGTTCTTCAATTCGCTTTTCGGTTCGCTGTCGCTGGTTGGCCCGCGCCCGCACGCCATTGCCGCCCAGTCGCACAACCTTCTCTACAATGAGGTGGTCGACGGCTATTTCGCACGCCACAAGGTCAAGCCCGGCGTCACCGGCTGGGCGCAGATCAATGGCTGGCGCGGCGAGATGGATACCAACGAGAAGATCCGCATGCGGACGGAGTACGACCTCTATTATATCGAGAACTGGTCGCTGCTGTTCGATCTGAGGATCCTGTTCCTGACACCGATCCGGCTGCTCAATACGGAAAATGCCTATTGAGCGCAGTCGCGCATGAACTGTCGCCGGCCGCGGTCAACGCCAAGCTGATCGCGCTGATTGCGTCGGGCGCGGTTTTCCTCGGCGTCTTCCTGTCCGGCTTCGTCATCGCCGAGCCGGCGCCATACGACCTCTATATGGTCGGGCTGATGGCGGTGTGGGCCCTGTTCGGCCTGCGCATATCGCGCGCGGCGGCGCCACTGCTGGTGCTGCTGGTGGTCATGAACATCGGCGGCATGATCGCGATGACCCAGATGTCGGATATTGCCGGCACCCCGCTCTATCTCGCCGTGTCGCTGTTCCTGGCGTTTACCGCGGTGTTCTTCGCCTCGGTGACATCGGTCCAGCCAAATCTCTACCGGGTGATCTTCCGGACCTATGTGATGTCGGCGGTGCTGACCTCGCTGCTCGGGATCGCCGGCTATTTCCATGCCTTCCCGGGGGCGGAGATCTTCACCAGATACGACCGCGCCACCGGCGCCTTCCAGGATCCGAACGTGTTCGGGCCGTTCCTGGTGCTGCCCGGCATCTACCTGCTCCATCTCCTGCTGACCGGCCCCGTCTCCCGCATGCCGTTGCTGGCGATGCCGCTGCTGATCATCACCGCCGGGATTTTCTTCTCGTTTTCGCGCGGCGCCTGGGGCATGTTCGGCGTTTCGGCGATCCTGCTCACCGGCGCCCTGTTCCTGCAGAGCGCGAGCGGAAAATTCCGGCTGCGTGTCGTCGTCATGACCATCGCCGCCATTTCGCTGCTGGTCATCGCGATGCTCGTCATCCTGCAGCTGCCGGGCGTCTCGGAAATGTTCTCCAGCCGCGCCCAGCTGGAACAGAGCTACGATACCGCCCGCCTCGGCCGTTTCGCCCGCTATATCTTCGGTTTCCAGATGGCGCTGGAGCATCCGCTCGGCATCGGCCCGCTCGTCTTCGGCACGATTTTCGGCGAGGACACGCACAACATCTGGCTGAAAATGCTGCTGGACTATGGCTGGCTCGGCTTCGTCTCGTTCCTGACGCTGACCTGCTGGACGATGGCAGCCGGCTTCCGCGTTCTCCTGCGCGACAGGCCGTGGCAGCCCTACCTTCTGTGCGCCTATGTCGCCTTCATCGGCAATATCGCGCTGGGCACCTTCATCGACATCGATCACTGGCGCCACGTCTATCTGCTGCTCGGGCTGATCTGGGGCGCGATCGCTCTCGAATATCGCCATCAGCGGCAGTTGCGGCCGGCGGCGCTGTGTTCGCCGGCGGCTGGGGCATGATGGATTTCTGGGGCAAGTCTAAGTCCCTTGAAAATGGTCGGAGGTCCAGCACGTGGGCGTAGCGAGTGGTGGTCTTAGCCACTGCCGTCGAATATGGCGGGAACTCGCTGCAGGGCTGGTGATGGGCATAGGCATAGCCGTCGGCATGGCGCTGGCCGGATGAACTTAGGCGAGCGTTGCGCAATCTAACGTATAGGCGGCAACGCCATCACTACGACCGCGGCAACGGCCGTATCCGGGGGCGAAACGTTGATCGTCATCTAAGCAACCCACCAACGATGGCTGCACACAGCAAAAACACGAGCGTGGCACACGCGATGAACATACCTCTTCGCGTTCGCCACCTTGGCGGCTCAGCCGGCACAAGCCTGAACCGCTGGGCATGCTCCGTTGCGATTTTCAGTAGGGCTGCAGCCGTTTCGCGCGGCGTCCACCCCTTCGCTTCCGAGGCAGTCACCAAGGCTGCAAATGCGGCTTCCAAGGCGACTTCACAGTTGACGTCCCGATCTGGGCTACCCTTTGGCAATATGGGTGGTTGCACGGCTTGGGACATGCAAACAAAGCGGCTCGCGGATGAAAGGTTCCCGCGTTTCGAGCCCTTCACTTTCGAACGTCCGCTTCCAGGTGCAGTGCCGCTCTCGCTGCTGGCTTTTGTCGTCGGGAATGAACGTGAAGAACACCCTGGGCGGCGGTCGCGGCCTTCGGCCTTGCATTTTGAGCAGCCAAACAGCCCGACCAGATCCTGATGCATCGATCCGCGATCTGATCCGAGCCTGTCGATCAGCGCTTGGCCGCCGATCGTCGGCCCGTCACGGCGCGATTCGGGCGACATGGCCCCAGACTGGCACGGCCCAGAAAAGGAAAGGGCCCAGAAAGGCCCCGATTTCTCGTTTTCGAGGCTCAGCCAGTTTCCCCGGATTTCAAATAAGCCTTAGGGTTCTAAGGGCTTATTTGGTCGGAGTGGCCGGATTCGAACCGACGACCCCTTGACCCCCAGTCAAGTGCGCTACCGGGCTGCGCTACACTCCGGACCGGTCGCGATGTATCGTGATAACCCGGTTCGGGTCAACCGAATTCGGCGGCCATCACGCTGATGCCCGGCATGGTGGATTTGAAGTTCCTGCTCTGGTGGATGTCGTCAGCATTCAGGAACTTCAAATCCAGAACACAGCTCGCTTGTTGGCTTGATCCTCTGGCGTCGCTGCTACGAGACGGGTCTTGTATTTTCCACGGATTGTGTCAGCGCGGCCGTATCGATCAGCGCGCTTTCCGGAAGCCGGAGCGCAGAGGCTATTCGCCTGAGCTTCGACAAATCGGCATTCCTGCCGTTCTCGATGTCCGCGATCTCATCGACCGACAGTCCGCACGTCAGGGACAGCTCTTCCATGCTGTATCCCCTGGTTTCTCGGATGGCCTTAAGGGCGCTGTGGTCGGGCGCAGCTTCGGTCGCCGACAGTTCGGAAAAAGCTTCGCTTGTTGCTATTTGGGGCATTTGGCAACTCCGTGGATTTAAAGAGTTTGATCAAATCAAGAAGTTGCCTGAGACGGCGCAGAGAATGCCCTCTCGATGGTGATTTGCCAAGCGCCAAAAACGCCGTCACGGCATCGTGATTCCGATCGGCGCAGCCCGGCACAGGCCTCGGCGGCACCGGCACGGGACCGTCATCCCGATCGGGGTCTTTGACTGGCCGATCGCCGAATTGTTCGACGGTTCTGAGCCGCTCCCTTGTCAAGCGGCTGTCGCTGGCCCGTCAGCCGTTTTGAGCGGATCGAACCTCAGCGGCAGGAGCACGCTGAACGCGTCAGGGGGCTGCGAATTTTCTTGAACCGACGCGTGAACCTTTTCTCTCCGGGCCGCACCAACACGGCATGGACGCCACAAAGGCGGTCCCAACCGGAAGGACGCCCTGACGGCGATCCTCGATCAAGAGAAGGAAATGCTCAAATGACCAACATCTCGAACTTCAAGCGCCTGTCGCTCGCCGCTGCCATCGTCGTCTCGGCCTTCGGCTCGATTTCACTGCCGGGCTCGGCCTTCGCCAACGGCACGCATCCGAGCGGCGGCGGCGCGGTTTGCAAGGGCGCGGGTCACTGCCTGGTGCTGCAGCTCGACTGCAAGGGTACTTATACGGACGCCACCGACTCCAACGGCACCGTCTACGGCAAATGCAGCCAGACCGCGCAGGTCAGCCCGAAGAACAAGCTCAAGCTCGCGCGCTGATCGACCTTTTGGTCAACGAAAATGGCGGCCGTCCGCGCCGCCATTTTCTTGGCTCAACGTGCCGATCTCGATCTCGTCCGCGACGTTTTCTGCTGGCGGCTGAGGAACAGGCTGGCGACGAGCCCGACCACAACCAGACCGACTGCGGCGGCTGTCGCAGGATGATCGCGGGCTGTCTTCTCTATCACCCTGCCATGCCTCCTGATCGCAGGCAGAGCGTCACTGAAACGCTCGGCGAGGTCCGAGTAATAGTCCGACGCGGTGTCACGCCCGTCCTCGTAATAGGCGCTGCCGCGCCTGGAAACGGCTTTCCTCAACGCCGCCAGTTCCCTGGAGAGAGCCGCGACCTGTTTTTCAAGATCGATGTCAGAGAGGGTCGAAAATGATACCATGACAGGCTTCCTTCTTTTGCGAAGGAACGCACGATCGCAAAACCGGTTCCGGTTTTTGCCGCGACCGATCGGGGCCCAGAGCGCGTCGCGTCAGAAGCGATTCATGCGACCCGCGTGAAGTTCTATGCAGTCGCTATCCCGGGGCCATGCGCTAGCGCACCTGATCGAGCAGGCGCTTGCATTCCAGAAGGTCGAACAGCGCCTCCTGCAGCAAAGCGCGATTGTCGCGCGAGAGTTTCGACGTGCCCGGCTGCACCGGGCCTTCGTCGTCGGTCTTGCCCAGGCCGAAGAAGCGCCGGCTGGGTTTTACCTTGGGCTCGCCGACCAGCATCTCGTCATCGGCGCCGCGTGGCTGGGCCGCCGGCGTCAACGGCACCGCATCGGCCTGCCGGCGCTGCGAGATCGCCTCGACGGCCGCCATGTCGCCATTGCCGATGGCGACCAGGAAATGATTGCCGTTCTCGCGCAACAGCTTCTGCACGCCCTTGATCGTGTATCCCTGATCGTAGAGCATGTGGCGGATGCCCTTGATCAGTTCGACATCCTGCGGCCGGTAGTAGCGGCGGCCGCCGCCGCGCTTCATCGGCTTGATCTGGTTGAAACGCGTTTCCCAAAAACGCAGCACATGCTGCGGCAGGTCGAGATCTTCTGCGACCTCACTGATGGTGCGGAAAGCGTCGGGGCTCTTGTCCATGGGCGAAATCCTCACGCTGGAGCATGGTCCCGAAAAGTGGGAAAACGGTTTTCGGCCAGGATCATGCTCAACAAAGAGTCATTCCGATCCGGCTTGTTGTGCCGAATCGAGCCTTATTTCAGCGGTTTATGAAACAATATTCAAGCCCGGCGTCAAAGCAGGCGACCGTTTTCAACCGGGCTTTGAAGCGCAGGCGCTATTTGCTGCCCTTGGCCTTGCTGATCTGGTGCGCGCGCAGAATGCGGTTCTTCAGCACATTCGACGATTTGAAGGTCATCACGCGGCGCGGCAGGATCGGCACTTCCTCGCCGGTTTTGGGGTTGCGCCCGATGCGCTCGTTCTTGGAGCGGACATGGAAGGTTGCGAACGACGACAATTTCACCGTCTCGCCGCGAACGATCGCCTCGCAGATCTCGTCCAGAACCGCTTCGACGAGCTCGGCCGATTCAGTACGCGACAGGCCAACCTTGCGATAAACGGCTTCAGCAAGATCGGCGCGCGTAAGTGTCTTTCCCCCCATGCGAACCGTCCCCATCAGCTCAAAAAAACATAACTCTATATAAGCAAAGATAGAGCCTAAGTAATTGATCCGGCAAGGTCAAGGACCGAACCGGTCCGTTCGGCACTTACCAGCGAAGCAGGACCGCGCCCCAGGTGAAGCCGCCGCCCATCGCCTCGATCAGCACCAGATCACCCTTCTTGATGCGGCCGTCGGCGACCGCCACCGACAGCGCCAGCGGCACCGAAGCAGCCGAGGTGTTACCGTGCAAATCGACGGTAACCACCACCTTTTGTTCCGCTATCCCGAGCTTCCTGGCGGAAGCGTCGATAATCCGCTTGTTGGCCTGATGCGGCACGAACCAGTCGAGATCTTCAGCGGTGATCCCGGCAGCTGAGAACGTCGCTTCGATGACGTCGGTGATCATGCCGACCGCGTGCTTGAACACTTCGCGGCCTTCCATCCTGAGATGGCCCACCGTTCCGGTGGTCGACGCTCCACCGTCGACGAACAGCTTGTCCTTGTGAGCCCCGTCGGAGCGCAGGCTGGCCGCCAGCACGCCGTGGTCGGCAATGCCGCCCGCCCCCTCGCCTGCTTCCAGCACCATCGCGCCGGCGCCGTCGCCAAACAGCACGCAGGTCGAGCGATCACTCCAGTCGAGGATGCGCGAAAAGGTTTCGGAGCCGATCACCAGCACGCGTTTGGCGAGGCCGCCGCGGATATAGAGGTCGGCCGTCGTCACCGCGTAGACGAAGCCCGAGCACACCGCCTGCATGTCGAAGGCGAAGCCGTGATGCATGCCGAGCCGGTTCTGGATGTCGACGGCGGTCGCCGGAAAGGTGTTGTTGGGAGTCGAGGTCGCCAGCACGATCAGGTCGATATCGGCCGGCGTCAGGCCGGCATTGTCGAGGGCTGCGCGCGCCGCCGCCTCGCCGAGCGAAGCCGTCGTCTCGTCGTCGGCCGCGATATGGCGCTGGCGGATGCCGGTGCGCTGGGCAATCCATGCGTCTGACGTCTCGACCATGCCTTCGAAATCGGCATTCTTCATGATGCGGCGGGGCAGCGCGGAGCCTGTGCCGCGCACGACTGATCTGATCAAGGCTCTTTCCTATTCCTCTGCGTCGGCAACGACGTCGGATTTCCTGGATGTCTGGGCATGCGGATTGCGCGCATGGAACAGATCAAGATCGGCTTCGATGCGATCGAGCAGATTGTTGCGCACCATGTCGTAGCCAAGCTCGATCGCCGCCGCGAAGCCGTCCGAATCGGCGCCGCCATGGCTTTTCACCACGACGCCGTTCAGACCCAGGAAAACCCCGCCGTTGGAGCGGCCGACATCCATCTTTTCGCGCAGGCGATCGAAGGCGCCCTTGGCGAATACATAGCCGATCCTGGCCATCAGCGTGCGGTCCATCGCGGCGCGCAGGTAACCGGCGATCTGCCGTACCGTGCCTTCCGCCGTTTTCAGCGCGATGTTGCCGGCAAATCCTTCGGTGACGACCACGTCGACCGTGCCCTTGCCGATGTCGTCGCCCTCGACGAAACCATGGTAGTTCATCGAGGCCATGTTGGCCTCGCGCAACATGCGGCCCGCCTCCTTGACCTCTTCCTGGCCCTTGATCTCCTCGACGCCGACATTGAGCAGACCGACGCTCGGCCGTTCGATGCCGAAAACCGAGCGCGCCATGCCAGTGCCCAGAATGGCAAAATCAACCAGTTGATGCGCATCCGCGCCGATGGTGGCGCCGACGTCCAGCACCACGCTTTCGCCGCGCAATGTCGGCCACAGCGCCGCGATCGCCGGACGGTCGATGGTCGCCATGGTGCGGAGGCAGAATCTCGACATCGCCATCAGCGCGCCGGTGTTGCCGGCCGAGATGCAGGCGTCGGCAGTGCCTGCCTTGACCGCCTCGACCGCTTTCCACATCGACGACTTCCAGCGGCCATGGCGCAGCGCCTGGCTCGGCTTGTCGTCCATCCGGACTGCTATCTCGCAGTGGATGAACTCGCTCACTTCCGCCAGCTTGGGCAGCTTTGCGAGTTCGGGGCGCACTGCCTCCTCGCGACCATAGATGACGAAGCGGATGTCGGGACGCCGGGTCGCGACCGTCATGAGCGCCGGGATGACCACGCTTGGTCCGTGATCGCCGCCCATGGCATCGATGGAAATCCTGATCACGCGGTGTTCATCTCACAGTTTGCTTGAGCGAGCGCCTGGCGCTGGCAACGGGTTTGGGGCTCGCGAAGGTTCGGCGAAAATAGCGTTTTTGGGCTGCCGCACAACCGGCTTTCTCCGATTGGGTCGGGTTTTCAGGATTTCCCCAGCAGGGAACGCAGCTTTTGCTGAAATTCGCTTTCCGCAGTCCCAGCATCGTCGGCAGCCTCCATCGAAACGCCTTGCTTGCGCGGATAGGGATCGATCGCCAGTCCAAAGAACTGTTCGGCGAGCGCCCCGACATCGATTGAATTGCCAGAAAATGTTTCCGGGCTGTCCGGCCCTTCGGCATCGAGCATTATCTCGCCACCGCCCTCGAAACCCTGCCGCCCGAGCTTCGACTGCTCCGGCAGGAACAGTGCGTCGACCGCCTCGTCGATATGCGCCTCGATCGGGTCCAGGGTGACGATGCAGGCCTGGGTGATATCGGCCTCGACGCGGCCGCTGACCTTGACGCCGTTGCGCTTCCATGGCGCCACCAGCAGTTCGGCGCGATAGTTCTCGACCGACAGCAACTCGTGCTCGCCTGCCAGCGCGGCGCGCTGCGCGGCGTCGGCCTCGATCAGCACCGGCAGTCCCTTTTGCGGCAGCCGGGCGACGTTGGCCACGAAGGACACGGGGCTCTGTCGATCGGGGCTCTGGGAATCGGCGTGTTTCATATTTTCCTTTAAATAGGCTTGTTTTCTTAAATAGGTTTGGCCGCGGGGAATGCCACAGTGCCGGAAACAATCGATTCGGTCGGCTGTTCCGCGAGTCGCCTGGAGACATCGGCGACGTAGCCGGCCAGATGCGTCGCCTGCGGCCAGGTGCCGGCATCGGGCCTGACATTGCGGGCAAGCGCCGCGACGAGTGCGTCATGGTCGTTTCGTTCCAGCGCATCGTCATAGGCGGCGGTGCGGCCATAAAACATCTTCGCCAGTTTCTTCATGCGCTTCGGCACGCCAACGTCGCCGATGCCGAGTTCGCGCAGCGAATGCTCGACATCCATGAAGAACTCGTCGATCAGCACCTGCGCGACCTCCCCGGCAACACCACCCTCGCCGCGCAGCCGGTGCTGGAACAGGAACATGTGCAGGGACAGCATCTCGAAGCGGCCAAGCGGCGTGTCCGGGATATCCCAGTCGGAATAAAACACGGTTTGCCGCGCCGCTGCCACGATTTGTGCGTAAAGCGCCTCGGTGATAGCGCGGTTGGCGTGACGTTCGCGACCAAAAAGGCGCTGGAACATTGAGGGTGGTCTCCCGAGGACCGTTTGTTGAATTGGCCTTGTTGCATCGGCGAGCAAGCTGGTTTACCGGTTTTGCGGCCCAGCGCAAGTTGCGGCCAGCTAATGGAGTTGTAGTTGCGCGCGCTGAAAATCAAGTCGACTTTTCTGCCCAGGTCCGCTTTTCCGAGATCCGCCGGCGCGATCTCGCTGCTGGTGGCAGCTTCGGCGCTTTGCGGCTGCAACTCGTCGAAGATGATCGGTGATCTCAATCCGAGCGAGACGCTGACGCAGGGCTACGTCATCGACCAGCAGGCGATCGACCTGGTGCCGGTCGGCTCGAGCCGCGAACAGGTGCTTCTGGCGCTCGGCACCCCGTCGACCAAGGCGACTTTCGACAACGAGGCCTTCTACTACATCTCACAGACGCGCAAGCGTTACGTCGCCTTCGACAAGCCGAGGCTGGTCGACCAGAAGGTGCTGGCCGTCTATTTCGGCGAGGACGGGCGCGTTACCCAGATCGCCAATTACGGCCTGAAGGACGGCAAGGTGTTCGACTTCATCTCGCGGACCACGCCGACCGGCGGCAAGGACCAGAGCTTCCTCAGCCAGATCATGGGTGGCGCCAGCAAGCTGGCGCCCGGCCTCCCCGGCGGCGGCGCCTCGCCCGACACCTGATCAATCCTGGCAGAATCGGCTTCTCATCCTTTTTTGCTTCCCTTCTTTTAACTTCGAGGGGAAGCAGCAACATCTCAGGCGACCGAAAACCCGCGGGAGCGATCCTGCGGGTTTTTGTTTTGAGACAGAAAGCCATTGTCGCAGGCTGCGGGCCGCAGACGACTTGAACGCGAGCTTTTGGAGCTGTCACGGGCGTCAATTCCCTGATGCTGGACGTCCAAAATAGACGAACCCGCGGGATCGCTCCCGCGGGTTCGGTTGTGGATCTCGGCCTCGGAAGGCCAAGCCGCCTCAGCCGTGCGCGAGCACGGCCAGCAGCAGCAGGGCGACGATGTTGGTGATCTTGATCGCCGGGTTGACTGCCGGACCGGCGGTGTCCTTGTAGGGATCGCCGACCGTGTCGCCGGTCACCGAGGCCTTGTGCGCCTCGGAGCCCTTGAGATGCTTGACGCCGTCCTTGTCGGTAAAGCCGTCCTCGAACGATTTTTTTGCATTGTCCCAGGCGCCGCCGCCAGAGGTCATCGAGATGGCGACGAACAGGCCGTTGACGATGACGCCGAGCAGCGAGGCGCCAAGTGCTGCAAAGGCGGACGCCTTCGAGCCCGAGATCAGCAGCACGCCGAAATAGACGACCAGCGGCGCCAGCACCGGCAGCAGCGACGGAATGATCATTTCCCGGATCGCCGCCTTGGTCAGAAGATCGACCGCACGCGCATAGTTCGGCTTCGAGGTGCCGGCCATGATGCCCGGATCCTCGCGGAACTGCTTGCGCACCTCCTCGACGATGGCGCCCGCCGCACGGCCGACAGCCGTCATGGCGATGCCGCCGAACAGATACGGAATCAGGCCGCCGAAGATCAGACCGGCAACGACGTAAGGGTTGGAGAGGTCGAAAGAGACGTCGCCCATGCCCTGGAAGTAAGGGTATTTGTCGCCATTGGCGGCAAAGAACTTCAGGTCGTTGGAGTAGGCCGCAAACAGCACCAGCGCGCCGAGACCGGCCGAACCGATGGCGTAGCCCTTGGTCACCGCCTTGGTGGTGTTGCCGACGGCATCGAGCGCATCGGTCGACTGGCGCACTTCCTTGGGCAGGCCGGCCATTTCGGCGATGCCGCCGGCATTGTCGGTGACCGGGCCGAAGGCGTCGAGCGCGACGATCATGCCGGCGAGGCCGAGCATCGTGGTGACTGCGATCGCCGTGCCGTAGAGGCCGGCGAACTGGTAGGTCGATATGATGCCGCCGACGATGACGATCGCCGGAAGTGCCGTCGATTCCAGCGAGACCGCAAGCCCCTGGATGACGTTGGTGCCGTGACCGGTGACCGAAGCCTGGGCGATGGAGTTCACCGGGCGCTTGTCGGTGCCGGTATAATATTCGGTGATCACCACGATGAGACCGGTCACCAGAAGGCCGATCAGGCCGCAGATGAACAGGTTCGCGCCGGTGATGGCCATGCCGTCGACCGTGCCGATCTCGCCCCAGCCCAGCGTTGCCGAGGTGGCGATGCCGAGGCCGACGATCGACAGCAGGCCGGTGACGATCAGGCCCTTGTAGAGCGCGCCCATGATCGAGCCGTTGGAGCCGAGCTTGACGAAGAAGGTGCCGACGATGGAGGTCAGGATGCAGGCGCCGCAGATGGCCAGCGGATAGAGCATCGTGGCGCTGAGAACGGCGGTGCCGCCGAAGAAGATGGCGGCGAGGACCATGGTGGCGACCACGGTCACCGCATAGGTCTCGAACAGGTCGGCGGCCATACCGGCGCAGTCGCCGACATTGTCGCCGACATTGTCGGCGATGGTGGCCGGGTTGCGCGGATCGTCTTCGGGAATGCCGGCTTCGACCTTGCCGACGAGATCGCCGCCAACGTCGGCGCCCTTGGTGAAGATGCCGCCGCCGAGACGGGCGAAGATCGAGATCAGCGAGGCGCCGAAGCCGAGCGAAACCAGCGAGTCGATGACGACGCGGTCGTTGGGCTGGAGGCCGATGAATTGGGTGAGGATCAGGTAATAGATCGAGACGCCGAGCAGGGCCAGGCCAGCGACCAGCATGCCGGTGATGGCGCCCGACTTGAAGGCGATCTCGAGGCCGGCTGCGAGGCTGTTGGAAGCCGCCTGCGCGGTGCGCACATTGGCGCGCACCGAGACGTGCATGCCGATGAAGCCGGCGGCGCCCGACAGAACGGCGCCGATCAGGAAGCCGATGGCGGCGGTGATCGAAAGCAGCCACCAGGCGAGCAGCAGGACCACGACGCCGACGATGGCGATGGTGGTGTACTGGCGCGCCAGATAGGCCTGCGCGCCTTCGCGGATGGCCGCGGAAATTTCCTGCATGCGTGCATTGCCCTGATCGGCCGCGAGGACCGATTTTGTCGCCCAGATGGCGTAAAGGACTGAAAGCAGACCGCAGGCGATGACAGCTAAAATTATGGTCATTGCCGGATTTTCCTCGATTGATGACCCAAAAGAACCCCTCCCTGGGCCGTTGAGACGGGGAGCGGATTCCGCGCGCCGAATCCGCTCCCCTCGCATCGGCTTATGCGAAACAGGGCTGCGAACGTCAAGATATTGTTCGGTTTTTGCCCGGCTTTCGCCCAAAAGCCCCTGGCTTTCGCCCAAAAGCCCCGACCTTCGCCCAAAAGCAATGGGGCGGCAACACGCTCGCAAGTGCCGCCACCCGATCAGATCGATTGAAATCGGCTGGCGGTTGTCAGCCTTTGCGCAGGTCGCAGTCCAGCCTGACGGCGAAGATCAGCACCGCCAGCATGGTCATGGAGAACATGAAAGCCTTCTGCTGGCCGTTGCAGACGTTGGACTGCCACACCCGGCGCGAGCCTGATCAGGCAGCGGAACTTGCAGATAGACAGCGCTCATGCAGCTTTGCACATATCGGCGGGGCAGCCTATCTCCAGGGTGGAGTTGGAGATGACCGATGAAGTTCAAGGCGATCATTCACGAAGCCGAAGAAGGTGGCTACTGGGCCGAAGTGCCGGCAATTCCCGGCTGCGCGACCCAGGGTGAAACCTTGGACGAACTTGTCGAGAACTTGCGTGAAGCAATCGAAGGCTGCCTCTCGGTAGAGCCGCTATCTTTCACTTCCGGCCGGGTCATGGAAATCGCTGTTTGAAGTCCATTTCCGCCGAGATGAGCGAACGCGATAAGCTCTGATCTGTCGCCTACGCCGTCTCCTGCCCCATGCGGCGTGCGGTGTAGCGCTCGATCGCCGACAGCCCGTCATAGATCAGCACGGCAAGCGCGGCGACGATCAGCCCGCCCTGCAGGACGAAGGCGAGATTGTTGGACAACAGACCGGCGATGATCACCTCGCCGAGCGTCCTGGCCGCCACGGTCGAGCCGATCGTCGCAGTGGCGAGGCTGATGACCACCGAAAGCCGGATACCGCCGAGAATGATCGGCGCGCTGAGCGGCAGCTCGACCTTGACCAGCCTTTGCCAGCCGGTCATGCCGGCGCCGCGCGCCGCCTCGACCACATTGGCCGGCAGCGTCGTCAGCCCGGTCAGCGCGTTCTCGAAGATCGGCAGCAGGCCGTAGAGAAACAGCGCGATCAGTGTCGGCTTCTCGCCAAAGCCAACGGCCGGCACGGCCAGCGCCAGCACCGCCACCGGCGGAAAGGTCTGGCCGATATTGACCAGGCTGCGCGACAGCGGCAGGAATTCGACGCCGGCCGGCCGGGTGACCAGGATGGCGAGCGCCACGGCAACGATGGTTGCCGCCACCGTCGCGATCAGCACGGTCCTCAGGTGCAGCAGCATCAGCGTCAACAGGCTGCCCTGGTTGTAGATTGCCGGCGCGTTGCTCTCGGTCAGCGGCTTCAGCAGCGGCTCGAACCAACCCGGATTGGTCACGAACGCAATGAGCAGCACCACCAGGGCAAGCCTGAGCAGTGACGGAAGCCAGGCTTTTACACCGGCCTCTTTCATGCCGGCCTCGCCGCGCGTTTCACCAGCCCATCCACAGTCACGCGGCCGAGCGGCTTGCCATCCGTGCCTGTCACCGGCAACGCCGGGCGTCCCGACCACAACAGTTCGGCCAGCGCATCGCGCTGGCTGGCGTCGGCGGGGATCGCCTCGCCTTCGGCGGTGCCCGTCTCCACGGCGTCGCGCACCCGGCCGAGCGACAGCAGCCTGAACGGTTTTTCGCTGGCGCCGACCAGGGTCTCGACGAAGGCGCTGGCCGGCTTCGCCAGGATCTCGGCGGGCCTGGCATATTGCACCAGCTTGCCGGCATCCATCACCGCGATCTTGTCGCCCATACGCACCGCCTCCTCCATGTCATGGGTGACGAGGATGATGGTGGTGCCGAAGCGCTTCTGGATCGCCAGAAGGTCCTCCTGCGCCTTGTTGCGGATGATCGGGTCGAGCGCGCCGAACGGCTCGTCCATCAACAGCACATTCGGCGCCGCGGCAAGCGCCCTGGCGACGCCGACGCGCTGCTGCTGGCCACCGGAGAGTTCGTGCGGATAGCGTGGCCCGAACGCCTGGGGATCGAGCTGGTAGAGCGTCATCAACTCGTCGACACGGTGCTTGATGCGGGCCGCGTCCCAGCCGAGCAGCACCGGCACGGTGGCGATGTTCTGTGCCACGGTGCGATGCGGAAACAGCCCATGGCCCTGGATGGCGTAACCGATGCTGCGGCGCAGCTCGTAGCCGGGCAGCGAGCGGTTGTCGGCGCCGTCGAGCCTGATCACGCCGGCGGTCGGCTCGACCAGCCGGTTGATCATGCGCAGCAGCGTCGTCTTGCCGGAGCCGGAGGTGCCGACGATGACGGCGATGGTGCGCGGCTCGATCACCATCGACACGTCGTCGACGACGGTCGTCGCGTCATAGCGCTTGGTAATGCCTTCGATCTCGATCATGCCGGTTGTGCCTCGCGTCGCCGGGTGGAGGTCATTTCGATCAATGCGTCGAGGATGATGGCGGCAGCAAAGGCCATAGCCACCGTCGGAACGGCGCCGAGCAGCACCAGGTCCATCGCCGTCTGGCCAACGCCCTGGAACACGAACACGCCGAAACCGCCGCCGCCGATCAGCGCGGCAATGGTAGCAAGGCCGATGTTCTGGACCAGCACGATGCGGATGCCGGTGAGGATCACCGGGAAGGCCAGTGGAAATTCGACGCCGAACAGGCGCTGGCGCTCGGTCATGCCCATGCCGCGTGCGGCATCGTTGGCGGCGCGCGGCACGCCGGCAAGACCGACCACGGTGTTGGCCACCACCGGCAGCAGCGAATAGAGGAACAGGGCGACGAAGGCGGGCGCGGTGCCGATGCCGCGAATGCCGAGGGAGGCCGCGCCGGGCACATGCGTGGCGACCCAGCCGAGCGGCGCGATCAACAGTCCGAACAGCGCGATCGAGGGAATGGTCTGGATGATGTTCAGCACGTTGAGCACGCCGGCCCGCAATTTTTCGACGCGGTGGCAGAGGATGCCAAGCGGCAGGCCTGCTATCACCGCCGCCGCCAGCGAGCCCAGCGCCAGCGTCACATGCTTGGAGCCTTCGGCCCAAAAACTGTCGGCACGGTTGGCGTATTCCTTGAGAATCGACAGACTGTTCCAGCTGCCCGAGACCAGCAGCAGGCCGATCGCCGCTGCCGCGACGACGAGCACGCCGATCCGCGCCGATGGCGACAGGTTCAGCCTCGTCAGCCCATCGGCGAGCAACAGCGTAAAGGCGAAGATGAGCAGCCAGAAACCGGAAGCCGGCGAGATGCGGGCAAAGCTGTTGCCCTCAGGCGTCAGGAAGCTGCCGGCGACGCCGATCAGCAGCGCCAGTGCGGCAAGCGCGACCACGCTGGCGGCCAGCCGCAGGACCAGCGGCGTTTTCAGCAAGGCGACGACCGCCGCAACGACGACGACTGCAAGCAGCAGTGGGCCCAGCGTCGGCGGCAGCGCTTCAAGAATCGAGCGCGCCTCGCCCGGCACGATGCGATTGGCGCGCAAGGTGGCAAAGGGCGCCGCGAAGGCAGCATAGGCAACGATCGCGGCGATGACCACGCCGAGCTTGTCGAAGCGGGTGGTCATGGCGCGCCTCGCACCGGCATCACGACAGGGAACGGCCTACTTCAAAAACCCGTTCTTCTTCAAAAAGTCTTCGGCGACGCCCTTGACCGGCTCGCCGCCGACCTGCACGCGGCCGTTCAGTTCCTGCAGGGTGACGAGGTCGAGCTTGGCGAAGACCGGCTTCAGCAGCGTCTCGATTTCGGGATGCTCCTTCAGCACCGCCTCGCGGATGATCGGCGCCGGCTGGTAGACCGGCTGCACGCCCTTGTCGTCTTCGAGCACGACCAGGCCGGACGGCGCGATGCCGCCGTCGGTGCCGTAGACCATGGCGGCGTTGGCGCCGTTGGTCTGGTTCGCCGCGGCGGCGATGGTCGCCGCCGTGTCGCCGCCGGAGAGCGTGATCAGCTGGTCCGGCTTAAGCGTGAAACCATAGGTGGTCTGGAAAGCCGGCAGCGCGGCAGCCGAATTGACGAATTCGGCCGAGGCGGCCAGCACCACCTGGCCGCCGCCGGAGACATATTTGCCGAAGTCGGACAGCGTCGCCAGCTTGTTGGTCTCGGCGACATCCTTGCGCAGCGCAATCGCCCAGGTGTTGTTGGCCGGCGACGGCGACAGCCAGACGATCTTGTTGGCGTCGTAGTCGAGCTTCTTGGCCGTTTCATAGCCCTTGGCGGCATCCTTCCACACGGGATCGTCGGCCTTTTCGAAGAAGAAGGCGGCATTGCCGGTGTATTCCGGATAGATGTCGATCTCGCCGGCGGTGATCGCCTTGCGCACCACAGGGGTGCCGCCGAGTTGGATGCGGTCGGTGGTCTGGATGTTGTTGGCGTTCAGCACCAGCTGGATGATGTTGCCGAGCACGCCGCCTTCGGTGTCGATCTTCGACGACACGACCACCTGAGCGCTCGCCGAGGCTGCGGTGATGCCGAGCGCCAGCGCCGTGCCGGCCAGAACCTTGACTGAAAACATTTCACAAATCCCTTGCTGAGAACCGGACTGCGGCTGCCGCATATGAGCATGGCTTCAATGCCCCGTCGGGGCACACGGTTTCATAAGAAGGGGGATGGGGGCAATAATTTTGTTCGGATGCGGGTGAATCCGCTGCTGTCCGATCCCGACAGCGTCATGTCACTACAGCGCGTCGCGTCCGTTTGGACGCGCAAAGGACGCTGTAGCACTATTGATTTGCGCATGGTCCTTTCCGAACCTTCGGATCGGGGTCATGCGCTGGTCGGCCGCGCGGTCATCTTCAGCACGCCCAGCGCCACGAAGCACAACACCGTCACCGGGAAGATGATCCAGTTCAGCATCTCCCAGCCCCAGGCGTTGTAGACCGCGCCCGACATCAGCGAGGCGAAGGCGACGGAGCCGAACAGGACGAAGTCGTGAAAACCCTGGACCTTGGCCTTTTCCGATGGGCGGTAGCTGTCGGCGACCATGGCGGTGGCGCCGATGAAGCCGAAATTCCAGCCAAGGCCGAGCAGGATCAGCGCCGTCCAGAACTGCCACAGCGCCAGGCCCGACAGCGCCACCACGGCGCAGCCGATCAGCAGCACAAGGCCGGTTGCGACAATCCGTTCGGCGCCGAAGCGATAGATCAGCGAGCCGGTGAAGAAGCTCGGCGCGAACATCGCCATGACATGCCAGGAAATGCCGAGCGTGGCGTCGTCCGTCGACAGGCCGCAGCCGACCATGGCGAGCGGCGCGCCGGTCATGACGAAGCTCATCAGCGCGTAGCTGCCGACGGCGCAAAACAGCGCCGCAACGAAACGCGGCCTGGTGACGATCTCGGCGAGCGGCCGCGCGTCGCTGTCGGCGATTTCCGCTTTGCCCGTCGCCTTGGCCGGGATGCGCAGCAACGACAGGATGGCGGCGCCGACCGCCGCCAGCACCAGGATGGAGGCAAACGAGCCGGCAAACATCACCGGCGCAAACAATTCGCGGGTGAAGATGACGATCTGCGGCCCGAGAATGGCGGTGACGATGCCGCCGGCCAGCACGAAGGAGATGGCGCGCGCCTTGAATTCAGCCGGTGCGTTGTCGGCGGCGGCGAAGCGGAATTGCTGGACGAAGGCGCCGCCGATGCCGATCACCAGCAGGCCGAAGGCGAACAGCCAGAAGCTGGCGTAAAATAGCGCCAGCGTGGCGACCAGACCGCCGAGCGCAGTGACGATCGTCCCGGTCATGAAGCCGTCGCGCTGGCCGAGCCGGCGGATGATGGCTGCGGCCGGCAGGGCGCCGAGCGCCACGCCGACGTTGAAGCCGGTGATCGGCGCCGTCGCCAGCGACTTGTCGGAGCCGAGCAGATAATATCCGGCCAACCCACCCACGGAAATGGCAATGGGTGCGGCCGAGCCGATGATCGCCTGCGAAGCGGCAAGGATGAGCGCCGTGCGGCGCGCTTCCCTGCCGGCCTCGGCGATAGCGACGGCCGTCATGAAGCGTCCTTGCCACGCCCTTCGCCGCGCACCCGGCGCGACACGCGATCGAGCACTGCGTTGACCAGCTTCGGCTCGTCTTCTTCGTAAAACGCCTTGGCGATATCGACATATTCCGAGACGATGACAGCCACCGGCACGTCCTCGCGCTTCATCAGCTCGTAGACGCCGGCGCGCAATATGGCGCGCAGCGTCGAATCGAGCCTGGACAACGGCCAGTCCTCGGTCAGCGCCTGGCGGATGATCGGATCGATGGTCTTCTGGTTCTCGACGACGCCGGCGAGGATGGCGCGAAACCATTGCGCGTCGGCCTCGCGATAGAGCGCGCCGTCGACTTCCTTGCCGAGCCTGAACGCCTCATATTCGGCGGTGATCTCGAAGACGCCGCTGCCGGCCACATCCATCTGGTAGAGCGCCTGCACGGCGGCCAGACGGGCAGCACCGCGCTTGTTGGCGTGGCGCACCGCGGGCTGGCCGGGCGATGCGGGCTCGCTCACGATCGCTCTCCCAACTGTTGCTTGAGGGCAATCATGGTCAGCGCCGCACGCGCGGCAAAGCCACCCTTGTCGCCTTCCGAACGCCTTGCCCGCGTCCAGGCCTGCTCGTCATTTTCGGTGGTCAGGATGCCGTTGCCGATGCAGACCGCTTCCTGGACGGACAGGTCCATCAGGGCACGGCTCGATTCATTGGCAACGATGTCGAAATGATAGGTGTCGCCGCGCACGATGGTGCCGAGGGCGACAAAGCCGTCATAGCTCGACCCGCCTTCGGCGGCGCCGTCGAGGGCGAAGGAAATCACTGCGGGAATTTCGAGCGAGCCCGGAACGGTGACGACGTCGTATGTCGCGCCCGCTTCCTCGAGCGCGCTTGTCGCGCCTTCGAGCAGCGCGTCGGCAAGGTCGTCATGGAAGCGTGCCTCGATGACAAGAAGGTGGGCCTTCTTCTTCGGGCGAATGAACGCTTTGCCGTGTTGGGATGTGCCAGCCATAGATGTCTCCGGGATCGCCGGTGACTTAGGCCGAAGCCGGTTTGATCGCAAGCAGAAGATTGGTGGAGATGCGCGAGGTCTGCCGAAACTATTTTGTTTTCCGGCGCGGCGTCTGACGCGGATCACTGGGAACAAGGCTCAAAGCCCAAGCCTGCACGACGTGGTGATCAATCACATCACCGGCGTCAACATCGGCCAAAGCTTCGCGCGTCAGTTGCTCTTCGCGTTTGGAAGTCCTTCTGCCCTTATTCATCAAAGCCCCTCTTTCGCGGCCTCCGCCAAGCGCGCCGCGTAGCGGGCCATGGTGTCGATCTCCAGATTGACGCGGTCGCCGACCTGGCGTTCGCCCCAGGTGGTCACGGTCAGCGAGTGATGGATCAAGAGCACGTCGAAGCGGGTGCCGTCGACCTTGTTGACGGTGAGCGAGGTGCCGTCGAGCGCGACGGAACCCTTGGGTGCGATGAATCTGGCCAGATCGCGCGGCGCTTCCAGCGTAAAGCGCACGGCATCGCCCTCCTCCTTGCGCGCAACGATCTCGGCCATGCCGTCGACATGGCCTGAAACGATGTGGCCACCGAGTTCGTCGCCGATCTTCAGCGGCCGCTCCAGATTGATCCTGGTGCCGGATTTCCAGCCCATCGCCGTCGTCAGCCTGAGTGCCTCTTCCCAGGCCTCGACCTCGAACCAGCGCGCGTTGGCGCCGCTTTCCGGCAGCGCCGTCACCGTCAGGCAGACGCCGCCGCAGGAAATCGAAGCCCCAATGGCGATCGTCTGCGGGTCATAGGCGGTGTCGATGCGCAAGCCGACGCCCTCTCTCAGCGGCTTGACGGCAGCGACGGTGCCGACATCGGTGACAATCCCGGTAAACATCAGACTCTGGCTTCTTGGTTGGCCATGATCTTTTCCGAAAACCGGTTCCCACTTTTCGGGATCATGTCTTGGTTGGCCATGATCTTTTCCGAAAACCGGTTCCCACTTTTCGGGATCATGTCTTTCAGTTTGACCATGTTCTTGTCCAAAAACCGGCTCCACTTTTCAGGATCATGGTCTTATCCACTCGGCGTAGCTGTCTTCGCCGAAACGCATGTCGCGCAATTTGCGAAATCCTGCCGGGATATGGTCGGCGTCGATGGGCGATACAATGCCGCTCCTGCCGATCGGCTCCTGCCCCTGGAACAGCACGATGCGGTCGACCAGCCCTTCGGCGAGGAAGGCCTTGGCCACCTTGGCGCCGCCCTCGACCAGCACGCTCGCCATGCCGAGTGCGGCAAGATCCTCAAGCAGTTCCGGCAGCGCAATATCGCCTTCATACGTTTCGGTGCCGATGAAGCGCACGCCGGCTCGTTCGAGCGCGGCGCGCCGGTGCGGATCGGCTTCGGCACAGGCGGCGACATAGAGCGGAACCCGGTCGAGGCCAGCGACCAGTTTCGACGTCTCCGGCAGCCTGATCTGGCGGTCGAGCACGATGCGCGCCGGCGAGCGGTTCTCCAGCCCCGGCAACCGCACCGTCAGCGCGGGATCGTCCTCCAGCGCCGTGCCGATGCCGATCAACACGCCGTCGGCTTCGGCGCGCATCAAATAGACTTCGCGCCGGGCGATGTCGCCGGTTATCGAGACCTGCCCCGCGCCTTCCATGCCGATCTTGCCATCGCTGGAAATCGCAAGTTTCAGAATCACTTCCGGACGTTTTTTCAGAGATCGAATGAGATACCCGGCCATCTGCTCGGCGGCTTCTGCCACGAGCACCTTTTCGACCACTTCGACACCGGCGGCACGCAGGATCGCATAGCCGTTGCCGGACACGCGTGGATCGGGGTCGCTCGCAGCCCCAACCACCCGCGCGACGCCGGCATTGACCAGTGCACTGGCGCAAGGCGGGGTGCGGCCATGGTGGGCGCAGGGCTCCAATGTGACATAGGCGGTGGCGCCGCGTGCGAGCTCGCCGGCCTCCGCCAGCGCCTCGGTCTCGGCATGTGGCCGGCCTCCGACAGCGGTGACGCCGGTGCCGACGATCATCGGCCCGGTGCCGTCGTCGCGCACGATCAGCGTGCCGACGGAAGGGTTGGTCGAGGTCCGTCCGGCGTTTTTCCGCGACAGCCTCAGTGCCGCCGCCATGAAGCGGCGATCAAGAACCTCTTGCTCGGCTTGGCTGCGCCTTGCCATGCTCAGCCGGCGTCCTCTTCCTTGAGCTCGTCACCTTTCAGTTCACCCAGCACGTCGTGAAAATCCTTGGCCTCGCGGAAATTGCGATAGACCGAGGCGAAGCGCACATAGGCGACGTCGTCGAGCGATTTCAGTGCCTCCATCACCAGGCGGCCGACCTCGCCCGAGGCGACCTCGGTCTCGCCGGAGCTTTCGAGCTGGCGCACGATGCCGGTCACCGCGCGGTCGATGCGCTCGGGATCGACATTGCGCTTGCGCACGGCGATCTCGACCGAGCGCAGCAGCTTGTCGCGGTCGAACGGCACCTTGCGTCCGGACTTCTTCACCACCACGAGGTCGCGCAACTGCACACGTTCGAAGGTGGTGAAGCGGCCGCCGCAATCGGGGCAGACGCGCCGCCGGCGGATCGCCGCGCCGTCTTCGGCGGGGCGCGAATCCTTCACCTGCGTATCTTCGGACTGGCAGTAGGGACAGCGCATGGGCAGCCTTGTGTTCGCGATTCTCGTGGAGCGAAGGCTTAGAGGTTTTTGCCGCGATGGCAAAGTATCGGTTCGCGCCTCAGAGATAGCGAGGCGCGGGGAAAATTGCCAGCATCAACGGCAATACCGGCCGATTACGGCGCGACGTCAGCAGTCGGGAACCCACATGACACGCCGAGGCTGCGATAGGCCTTGGTGAAGCCGTCCATCGATACGGTCGCGACCGGCGTGTCGGCGAATATGACGTCGAGCGCGCTGGCGCGGCGCATGGCACGCAGCAGTGCCAGGCTGATCTCGGGCTTATTGTTCAACATCCATTTTCCGCCGCCACCGGCCATGGCATCGACGGTCGCCTTGACCTTGCCGTCGCCATCGCCGAACACCGCCGGAATGTTCACGCCAGTCGGCAAGTCCTTGTTCTTCATGGCGATGACGAGGGTCGGATAGCCATTGGGCGGCAGTGCATCACCGTTCGAGATGGCAAGCGTGAGCGTGCCGCTGGTACCGCTCGCGTCGAGGAAGGCGGTCGAGGCGACGCAGGTCTTGCGCAGATCCCCACCGGTATCGATCTCGTCCACAGTGGTGGACCAGTTGCCGAAGGTTTCGGTCTTCGGTGCGGCTGGGGTGGGCGCAGACTGTGCCTGGGCGGCGGACGGCAAGCTGGTCAATGTGACCAACAACACGCCAAGCGCGCCAAAGCCAGCGACACCGAAAATCTGCATCATCGTCAAGGCTCCTGTCCGGACTCCATCCCCGCTGAAAAAGTGCTTCTCGTCCGCCGATAAAGGACGACACCTTGCGTGAGCTCAACCGAGATAGGGATAGAGCGGAAAACGATCCGTCAACGCGGCCACCTTCGCCTTCACCGCTGCTTCGACGGCTGCATTGCCCTCATCGGAATTCGCGGCCTTGAGCCCGTCCAGCACCTCGGCGATCAGCTTGCCGATCTCGCGGAACTCGGCCTGGCCGAAACCGCGCGTGGTGCCAGCCGGCGTGCCGAGGCGCACGCCCGAGGTGACGAACGGCTTTTCGGGATCGAAAGGGATGCCGTTCTTGTTGCAGGTGATGTTGGCACGGCCAAGCGCTGCCTCGGCACGCTTGCCGGTGGCGTTCTTCGGCCTGAGGTCAACCAGCATCAGATGGTTGTCGGTGCCGCCGGAGACGATGTCGAGGCCGGTTTCCTGCAGGCTGGAGGCCAGCGCCTTGGCGTTAGCGGCAACGCTCTCGGCATAGATCTTGAAGCTTGGCTTCAGCGCTTCGCCGAAGGCCACCGCCTTGGCGGCGATGACATGCATCAGCGGACCACCCTGCAGGCCTGGAAACACCGCCGAGTTCATCTTCTTGGCGATGTCCTCGTCATTGCACAGGATCATGCCGCCGCGCGGGCCACGCAGCGACTTGTGCGTGGTGGTGGTGACCACATGGGCGTATGGCAGCGGCGACGGATGCACGCCGCCGGCGACCAGGCCGGCGATGTGGGCCATGTCGACCATCAGATAGGCGCCGATCGAGTCGGCGACCTCGCGAAAACGCTTCCAGTCCCAGACGCGCGAATAGGCGGTGCCGCCGGCCAGGATCAGCTTCGGCCTGGTCTCGTGGGCGGTCTTCTCGATCGCATCCATGTCGAGCAGGTGATCGTCCCTGCGGACGCCGTAGGAAACGACCTTGAACCATTTGCCGCTCATGTTGACCGGCGAACCGTGCGTCAGGTGGCCACCAGAATTCAGGTCGAGCCCCATGAAGGTGTCGCCGGGCTGCAGCAGCGCCAAAAAGACCGCCTGGTTCATCTGGCTGCCGGAATTCGGTTGGACATTGGCGAAGTTGCAGCCGAACAGCTTTTTGGCTCGCTCGATGGCCAGGTCCTCGGCCACGTCGACGAACTGGCACCCGCCGTAGTAGCGCTTGCCCGGATAGCCCTCGGCGTATTTGTTGGTCATGACCGACCCCTGCGCTTCCAGAACGGCGCGGGAGACGATGTTTTCCGAAGCGATCAGCTCGATCTCGTGGCGCTGGCGGCCGAGTTCGTTGCGGATCGCGCCGAAAATCTCCGGATCGGCATCGGCAAGGGTGGTTTCGAAGAAGGATTCGAATTTGTTCGACACTGCCGCTGCTGTTGCCATGCTTGAGATCCTTGTCGTCCGGGGGGTCTGCCGCGCCATTAACACAGTTGCTTTCGCCCCGCCACGTTTGCGGCGCGAAATTTGCTGGTCGGATTGCGGCAGCGAGGCGAAGAGCCACCTATTTCCTCGCCTGCCGGCCGTTCAGCAAGGCTTCGCGACGCCACCAGGGCCAGCAGAGGACTTTCACCTCCAAGTCATTGACCGGCTACCATCCCGGCCAAACGGTGCTTGCGCACCACGCGCCATGCCTGGCGCACATCAAAAAGGCCGCCTCGATGGCGGCCTTTCATCAATTCAATAAGATCAGTGGCTTAGAGCGCAGAGGTGATCTGCAGCTCGTTGGCTCCGTCGAGCCCGTAGATGTCGTCGCGGAACTGCACGACGCCAGGCCCCGTCGACCAGGCCGAGATGTAGAGGAAAAAGACCGGCACCGGATTGGTGACCTGCACCGGGATGTTCTCGCCGCTCTTGATCGACGCCTCGAAATGCTGACGGCTCCAGCCCGGCGTGTCGCGCAGGATCCAGGTGACGAGGTCGCGCACGTTCTGGACGCGCACGCAGCCCGAGGAATCGAAGCGCATCATCTTGCCGAACAGGCTCTGCTGCGGCGTGTCGTGCATGTAGACGCCGTCCGGGCTCGGGAAATTGATCTTGACCGAGGCCATCGCATTGCCGGCGCCCGGATCCTGGCGAAAGCGGTATTTCTCCGCGTCGTCGGTCGACCAGTCGACGGTTAGTGGATCGACCTCGCTGCCATCCGGTGCGAACAGCCGGATCTTGCTGTCCTTGAGATAGTTGGGGTCCTTCCGCATCAGCGGAATGATGTCCTTGCGCACGATCGAGACCGGCGCGTTCCAGTAAGGATTGACGATGATCTCGTTGATCTTGGAATCGACGATCGGCGTCTGGCGATCGATCTTGCCGACGACGGCGGTGTGGCGCAGCACGACGCGGTCGTTCTCGACCGCTTCGATCTGGGCGCCGGGGATATCGACCAATACATAGCGGTTGCCCAGCGTACCGGCGCGTTCGTTCAGCCGCTGCAGATTGGTCTGCAGCTGGCCAAGCCGGACCTGCGCCGAGACATTCATCGCCGCATAGCTATATTGGCCCAGGGTGCCGTCGGAAGGCAGGCCATGACGCGCCTGGAAGCGCTTGACCGCCGCATCGACATAGGAATCGAAGGCCTCTGAAAGGCCGGCGCTCTGCGCCAGGTCGCCCGAAACCATCAAGCGCCTGCGCAATGGCACCACGTCGGGATCGATGACGCCGAGTTGCAATTTCTTGGTGTCCGGGACCTGCTCCCAGCCGCCCTGCGCGACAATGTTCTGATACTGCGCGATAGCCTGCTCGGTGTACGCAACGGTCTGCAGGCTGACGATCGGCAGCGTCGAGGCCACCTTGCCGCCCTCGCTGGCGCGGGCGTCGAACTGGTCGTTCCAGTTGCCGCGGCCCGAGGATTTCAGGATGTCCGCGATCACGTCCTGCGCGCTGGCGCCACCGGCAACCATCGTCGCGGCCAACGCGGAGGCTCCGGAAAGGAAGAAACGGCGACTGGTTCTCATGTACGCTCCAGATAGTCCTGTAACAGTTTTTTCACCGGGCGATCCGCCCGCATGCTAGGCCGGCCCACTCTAAGGGTGGCGCCCTTAACAATTAGCCAACCATGCCCCACTCGCTTCTGTGCGAGAACGCGCCGGGCGCGACGCGCCTTCACTGAGGCGGTTGGCGGGCAGACGGATTGGCTCGCGCCGCTACATCACCCGCATTCTCGCTTCCACCGGGAATATGGCGGCAACGTGACCCTGACCGCGATTTGGATCGGCTGGCCTCACGAAACGCAAAGACCGATGCTTTTCGGCACCGGTCTTTTGGATCGCTCCCCCGACCGCCCCGTGGCGCGGTTGCATGCGATGGACATGCTTTACATTCGATAGGCGATGGTGTCGTTCCAGAAGCGGTCGAGGCGCTGCAAGGCGCGGTTCATCTGCTTGAATTCTTCCGTGTTGATGCCGCCGACCTGCTCGATCGAGCCGACATGGCGCTCGTAGAGGCCGGCGACGACTTCCGCCACCTCACTGCCCTTCGGCGTCAGCGAGACCCGCACCGAACGGCGGTCGATGCGCGAGCGCTGGTGGTTGATGAAGCCGAGATCGACCAGCTTCTTCAGATTATAGGAGACGTTCGAGCCGAGATAATAGCCGCGCGAGCGCAACTCGCCGGCGGTCAGTTCCGAATTGCCGATATTGAAGAGCAGCAGCGCCTGGATGGCGTTGATATCGGAACGGCCGTTGCGGTCGAATTCGTCCTTGATCACGTCAAGCAGGCGGCGGTGCAGCCGTTCCACCAGCTGCAGCGATTCCATGTACAGCGAACGGATCGCCTCGCGGCGGTCATCGGATACGTTGGCGGTCTTCGCCGCCGGACGGGAATTGATCATTGTCTTTGCCTCTCGTTTGTCGCCTGGTGATTTTTTGTTTTTCACCTTGATCGCGACACTATCGAATACTCATAAAATTCGACTTAAACGCTAGGGCTAACAAGAGCTTACCGGTAATAGGTTTCGAAAGAGGCTTAACGAAGGGTCACCCCAACAAGGACGATTAACCTAAAGATTTAGCCAATGAATCCGGGCGGTAATTTGCCCGTCCAACCGGACGCGTGGGTTATTCTTGTTGAGCATCGATCCGATGCTCTATTGCCGGCTCCGGCGCTTCTGCATCCAGATCACCACGCGAAAGACGATGTAGAGCAGCGCCACCGCCGCATGCGAGGCGAGGATCAGCGGCCGGTGACCGAAGAGTTCGGGAAAGCCGGCATGCATGACGGTCTCGGTCGCCGCGCAGATGAACCAGATCACCGGCCCCCAGGACGCCAGCATCCACAGACCGGCGGCGGCGAAGGGAAAGAAGACGGCAAGCGTCACCACCGCCACCTGCCAATGCACCGGCATCAGGTCGAAGCGCCACAACGAGCCGGGATAGAAGCCGATCAGCCGGATCCAGTACAAAATCCCGAACAACAGACAGTAGGCTGAGATGACGCGCTGAAACCAGGCGAAGATGACCTCGACCGTCGAGGGCTGGAGCACGACGCGTCTCGACGTGACCTCGCTCACAGCTTGAGTTCCCGTTCGCCGAGCGGAGCGAAATAGGCATCGACGTCGGCAGCACTGACGTCGTCGATGCCTGGCGGCCGCCATTGCGGCGACGAGCCCTTGTCGATGATGGCGGCGCGGATGCCTTCGTAGAAATCGTGGCCGGCAAGCATGCGGTTGAGGATGCGGAACTCCATCCGCATGCACTCGTCCATCGACAGCGTCAGCCCGGCGCTGATCTCGCGCCAGGCAACATGCAGGCTGGTCGGCGAGCGGGTGCGGATCGTCGCCAGCGTCTTTGCCGCGAACGCGTCTGCGGGTGCGGCGCGCTCCAGGCTGCCGATGATGTCGCTCAGCGACGGCTGCGCGAAATGGCGAGCGATGGCTTCCAGTGTCGGACTGTCCGTTTCGCGCCGGGCCGGGACGGAAAAGCCGCGCAGCGCCGCTTCCGGGTCGCCGCTCGCAACCAGCCGGTCGAGAAAGCCGGCCTGGTCCTGCGCCTTGATCGTGTGCGTCGCCAGGCCCGACCACAGAGCGCCGCCATAGCGGATGCGGTTTCCGGTCAGGGCCAGATACATGCCGAAGCTGCCGCCAAGGCCCGGCAGCAGATGACTGGCGCCGACATCCGGGAAAAAGCCGATGCCGACTTCCGGCATGGCGAACTGGGCGTTCTCGGTCAGCAGCCGATGCGTGCCGTGGAACGAGATGCCGACGCCGCCGCCCATGACGATGCCGTCGATCAGCGCGACATAGGGTTTTTCGAACCGCGCGATGCGGGCGTTCAGCCGGTATTCGTCGGCGAAGAAATCGACCGGCGGCTTTCCCGCCCGGCCGGCCTCGTAGATGTGGAGGATGTCGCCGCCGGCCGAAAACGCCCTGCCCTCGGCCTTGACGACGACAACATCGACGCCGTCGTCGCACTCCCAGGCGCGCAGCGCCTTGTCGAGCGCCTTGACCATGCGATGGGTGACGGCATTGAGCGCCTGCGGCCGCGTCAGCGTGACGACGCCGGCCCTGCCCAATCGTTCGAAGCGGATCTCGTTGCCGCCGCCAAAATCCATCGCCTAAAGAATCCCTCGCCCAATGCCGCCGGGACTGAAGTGCTAAAGCGTGGCGCATGGGTGCGTCAATGCCGGGGCGCAATCCTCTCGGACAACAACGGTCGGGAACTCGTATACCGGTATCCAGCTTGTGCCTGGCACTATCGTGCCGCATTGGTCAGCGGCGGAGGCTCGTGTTAAAAGCCGCCAATCCGGAGTTTTGGCGATGAACAAATTCACCCCAGCAAAGCCTGCCGGCGCGCGCAGCGTCGACGAGATCACCGGCAGCCGCCGTTTGCGCCGCATGCGCAAGGCCGACTGGTCGCGCCGTCTAGTGCAGGAGAACCGGCTCTGCGTCGACGACCTGATCTGGCCGATCTTCATCGTCGATGGGAACAATATCCGCGAACCGATCGCCGCAATGCCTGGTGTCTTCCGCCTGTCGCTCGACCTTGCCGTCAAGGAGGCCGAGCGCGCGGCAAAGCTCGGCATTCCGGCGATCGCCACCTTCCCCAATGTCGAGCTCGGCCTGCGCGACCAGACCGGCTCGCACATCCTCGATCCGGAAAACGTCATCAACCGCGCCACGCGCGCCATCAAGCGCGCAGTGCCCGAGATCGGCATCATCACCGATGCGGCGCTCGACCCCTTCACCTCGCACGGCCACGACGGCATCTTGCGTGACGGCATCATCGTCAACGACCAGACCGTGGAGCAGGTGACGGCGGCTGCCGTCATCCAGGCTTCTGCCGGCGCCGATATCATTGCCCCTTCCGACATGATGGACGGCCGCATCGGCGCCATCCGCGATGCGCTCGACGCCAATGGTTTTCAGGATGTGGCGATCATGTCCTACGCGACGAAATTCGCCTCCGCCTTCTACGGACCCTATCGCGAGGCGGTCGGCACCGCCGGCCTGCTCAAGGGCGATAAGAAGACCTACTATCTCGACCATGCCAATTCCGACGAGGCCGTGCGCGAGGCCGAGCAGGACCTCGCCGAGGGCGCCGACATGCTGATGGTCAAGCCCGGCCTGCCCTATCTCGACATCATCCGCAGGCTGAAGGACGAATTCCGGATGCCGACCTTCGCCTATCAGGTGTCGGGCGAATATTCGATGATCAAGGCGGCCGCCGCCAATGGCTGGATCGACGGTGACAAGGCGATGCTGGAATCGCTGCTCGCCTTCAAGCGCGCCGGCTGCGACGGCATTCTCACCTATTTCGCGCCTGAAGTGGCGGCGATGCTGAAGGGGTAAGCATCGTTTTGGGATTCTGCTGCAATCCGCTAGAATGGACCCATGAGCAGGAACGAGGTCATCGAACGGTTGCAGAGAAACGCGGATGCCATCAAAGGCATGGGCGCGACTTCGCTGTATCTGTTCGGGTCGGCAGCGCGGGACGATGCCCAGCCGGACAGCGATCTTGATCTGTTCATCGACTATGACCCGGCGCGGCGCTTTTCTCTGATCGACCTGGTCGGGATCAAGCAATTTCTGGAAGAGAAGATGTCAACGGAAATCGACATCACCACGCGTGACAGCCTTCATCCCATGTTGAAGGCCGAGATCGAACGATCGGCCGTGCGCGTATTCTAGGCCGTCCGCCGGATCGAGCCTATCCTGGCCGAGATCATGGCGGCGCTCCGCTCCGCCTAGCTGTCGAGCGCACACTCGAGGCGTCGCGGCGCAAGTAGCTGCTGCAACTACCCCTTCTTTGCGAGCCAAACGAGCCGCTTTCTGCTCGGCGGCGAAATACCGCTTGCAAAATGCAATCAGTCTAGCTAAAAGCAACTGCTTGCATTTCACAACTGGATTAGAGGGAGGTCCTCATGTCAAAGCTTCGCGTCAACGCTTTCACCCTATCTATCGACGGCTTCGGCGCCGGTCCCGACCAGGACCTGAAAGAGCCGCTGGGCGTCGGCGGGGAAGCCCTGCACACATGGATGTTCGGCACCCGAACCTTCCGCAACATGTCCGGCGAAGATGGCGGGACCACGGATACCGACGACGCGTTCGTAACGCGCAGCTTCGAAAACACCGGCGCGTGGATCATGGGCCGCAACATGTTCGGACCGATCCGCGGCGCTTGGCCCGATGACACCTGGAAGGGCTGGTGGGGAGACAATCCGCCCTACCATGTGCCGGTCTTCGTGCTCACCCACCATCCGCGGGATCCTATCGTCATGGAGGGCGGCACGACCTTCCATTTCGTGACCGACGGCATTCACTCGGCGCTGGAAAAGGCGAAAGCCGCGGCTGAAGGCAAGGATGTCCGGCTCGGCGGCGGCGTCGCCACGATCCGGCAATATCTGAGGGAAAGGCTCATCGACGACATGCATCTGGCGATATCGCCGATGCTGCTCGGCTCAGGCGAGAACCTTTTTGCCGGCATCGACATGGTCAAACTCGGCTACCGCTGCAGCGAGCAGGTGGGCACGCCGAATGCCATGCATGTCACCATCGAGCGGGCGTGAGCCTAGTTAAGTTCCCCCTTCTCCCCTTGTGGGAGAAGGTGGCCGAGCGAAGTTCGGTCGGATGAGGGTGTTCCAGCTTGGCGCACACCTACGTTCAAATCGGGCGCACAGCGCCAGGATCACCAGCGCCTCATTTCTTCCAACACCCCTCTTCCGTCTCGGCGCTGCGCGCCGATCCACCTTCTCCCACAAGGGGAGAAGGAAGAAGAGGCGTGCTCCTCAATACTTCTCCGGAACATACAGCTCGCGCGGCAGCACCTGGCGCTCGTATTCTGGATTGAAGACACGATCGGGCAGCGTGATCTCTTCGTGCGGCACTTCCTCATAAGGCATCTGCTTGAGGAGATGATCGATGCAGTTCAGCCGCGCCCGCTTCTTGTCGTTGCCCTCGACGATGAACCAGGGGGCTTCGGGAATGTTGGTGCGGGCGAAGGTCTCTTCCTTGGCCTTGGTATACTGTTCCCAGCGCACGCGCGACTGCAGGTCCATCGGCGACAGCTTCCACTGCTTCATCGGATCATGGATGCGCATCTGAAAGCGCATCTGCTGCTCCTCGTCGGTGATGGAGAACCAGTATTTGACCAGGGTGATGCCGGAGCGGACCAGCATGCGCTCGAACTCCGGCACGTCGCGAAAAAACTCCTCGACCTGGTCCGGCTCGGCGAAGCCCATCACACATTCGACGCCGGAGCGGTTATACCAGGAGCGGTCGAACAGCACGATCTCGCCGCCTGCCGGCAGATGCGGCACGTAGCGCTGAAAATACCATTGCGATTTCTCGCGCTCGGTCGGCGCCGGAAGTGCGACGACGCGGCAGATGCGCGGATTGAGCCGCTGGGTGATGCGCTTGATGACGCCCCCCTTGCCGGCCGAATCGCGGCCCTCGAAAACCACCACCAGCTTCTTCCTGGTGTAAGCCACCCAGGACTGCAGCTTGATCAATTCGGATTGCAGCGTGATCAGGTCGCGAAAATATTGCAGGCGATCCATCGAGGGCGGATGCGCGTTCTTGTAAATCTTGGCGATTTCCAGCGACAGCGCCGGTTCCGACAACTCCAGCTCGTAGTCCTCGTCGAGCGTGTCGGCGAGTTCCGCTTCCAGCCAGTCCCTGGCGGGAGAATTCTGTTTTGCTTCGGTCATTTATGCTGCTCCGCGTGCACGCCCGCGTCGGCCTCGGCCTGCCGGCCGAGATCGGACACCTTGAGCCGACTTGCATATAGGCCGGCAATGACGGTTTTATTGCAGCCGGCCCGCACGCCGGTCGCCCAACTCCGCGAGATGTGATCGATCAGCCTGCCTGGCACGCACGACAAGCGGCTCGAATTGTCCTACAAATGCCAGGTTTCCCCGAGCAACCTTCAAAGCACCCTTTTCAACGCAATCGCGAGGATCTGACATGGAATACCGCACACTTGGCCGTTCCGGGCTGAAGGTTTCGACGCTGACCATGGGCACCATGACTTTTGGCGGCGCTGGCGCATTTTCGGCGGTCGGCAAGACCGATCTCGACGAGGCACGCCGGATGATCGACCTCTGCATCGATGCCGGCATCAATCTCATCGATACCGCCAATGTCTATTCGAACGGGCTTTCGGAAGAGATCATCGGCGAAGCGCTCGGCGGCAAACGCAAGGGCGATGTGCTGATCGCCTCCAAGGCGCGCATGCGGATCGGCGACGGTCCCAACGATGAGGGCCTGTCGCGCTATCATCTGATTCGCGAGTGCGAGAAGAGCCTGAAGCGCCTCAGGACCGACGTCATCGACATCTATTTCCTGCACGAATGGGACGGCACGACGCCGCTCGAAGAGACCATCGCCGCGCTCGACACGCTCGTCAGCCAGGGCAAGATCCGCTATGTCGGCTGCTCCAACTATTCCGGCTGGCAAGTGATGAAGGCGCTGGGGATCAGCGACCGCCAGCACCAGCCGCGCTTCGTCACCCAGCAGATCCACTACACGCTGGAAGCGCGCGAAGCCGAATACGAACTGCTGCCGATCTCGGTCGACCAGGGGCTTGGCGTGCTGGTATGGAGCCCGCTCGCCGGTGGACTGCTGTCCGGCAAATACCACCGCGACCAGGCCACCGCCCGCCAGATCAGCGGCTGGACCGAACCGCCGATCCGCGACGAGGACCGGCTGTGGCGGATCGTCGACGTGCTTGCCCATATCGGCGAGAACCATGGCGTTTCGGCGGCGCAGGTGGCGCTTGCCTGGCTGCTCGGCCGGCCCGCGGTCAGTTCGCTGGTGATCGGCGGACGGACCGAAGCGCAGTTCAAGGACAATATCGCCGCAGCCAGCCTGGTGCTGACCAGCGATGAGCGCGCACGCCTCGACGCTGTGAGCCGCCCGCCCGTTCTCTATCCCTATTGGCACCAGCAATTCACGGCAAAAGACCGGTTTGGTCCGGCCGATCTGGTTCTTGACCGGGAGGACATCTGACAACGATCCGGATCAGGTCGAAGTCGCCGCGGGCTTAGCCTGAAATAAAACGCCAGACCTCGGGATCAGGCTCGATCTGGCCGCTGAGCACGAAATATTTGTAGAGCACGAGCAAGCAGATCGCCTGCTCGGCCCGCTCGTCGGCGAACTTGCGGCAATAGGCGTTGGCGGCGGCAACGATGCGTTCGGCCTCAGTCGGATGGCGTTCGAGATATTGCACCCGCTCGGCAAGATCCGTGAAATCGGGTTCGAGCGGCACATAGTGAACACCAGCCACGAGTTCGCTTTCGGCGAACCATGTCTCATATGTCGGCGGTGGCATCAGGCACAGCGAATTCGAACTCATGACCCATTTCAAGTTGGTCGCTACATCGTTGCCTTCGAGCGAAATGATGTAGCGACAGCGCCGCTGCTGGTCGATGCTCAGATAAGACTTGCGATATTCGGGCGCTGCCGTCGGTTTGGGCGTTCCGACATCGCAAAAGGGCAGATCGCGCGCAACCTCCAGAAGCAAGGTCCTTATCGGGTTGTTGAGCTCGCCGCGCCACACCGCAACCGGAAGCTTGTCCGCGAAGGCTACATCGTCGGCGGGCATGTGGAAGTGGCGGAACTTGTTGAGCTTGAACAGCACCCCGTTGCTGTTGTCGCCGGCGATCGGCCGATCCTTGACGATCGACGGCATCGCAGGCACGTCGACGACGTCGCCGAATTCGAGATCGATGCGCAAATCGGGATCGAAGTAGCGGGTAAATTCCTTCAGATCGTAGTAATACATGCTCCGGCCTCTCGGTAGCCGGCTGACCGGCACGGCACCGCCGCTTGGCGCGAAAGCGTCCTGCAATCTGTTGTAGCAGTTGAGACGCGCGCGGACCGATCCGTCCGAAAGCCTGGCCTGATCGAGCAACCCGGCGAGCCTGCGGCGGAACAGCGCCTGCGGTGCGATATCGCGCACGGCATTGCGCGCATAGTAGAATAGCTTCTGTGCGTTTCTTTGAAGGGTGGCCATCGGTCACTTGGTGAAAAATCGGCTTGTGATTTGCCCCCCGGTCCCTCCTACACCATTGTGCCGGCTATCTTGCAAGCCACGGAACCGTGTTCAGCCGGCCCGCCTGGCTGTCGATGGAGCCGATCGCTCTTTGCGGTGTTGTGTTTGTAGCCCAATGCTCCTAGGCAGGGCTAAGAACCTTTGGGATTGTGAAAGGAAGAGATATGGCGCGAGCACCGAATTACGGCCAGGAACGCAAGGAACGCGACCGGCAGAAGGCTGCCAAGAAGGCGGAAAAGCAAGCGGCCAAGGTTGCAGCCAAGGAACGTTCGAAGCCGGAAGACGAGACCACGTCCGAGACCGAAACGGAAACCGCAGAGTAAACTGCAGGGCAATCGCTTCATAGTGACGGCGAGAAGGGAACTGGCCGCAACTTTGGCGCGCTTTCTGCAACGCCGGAGATTGGCGAAACCCTTGGTGCAGGCCGCTTTCTCCCGTCCGGTGAGAAATGCCCGGTCCACCCTCCGCAGCTGCTGCGGAGGACGGGCAGGGCAATGGGGGGCAGCGCAAGCTGAAGCGATTGCCCCTTAGTAAAAGCGCACCCGGCCCGCGCGGCGGATCAGATCAGATTTCGCTGCGTCTTCAGACCGGCGCCTTGTCGCTGACGAAAACGTTCACTTCGCGGGCGGCGGCGATGAAGGCACGCCTTGCGATCATTGCCGGTTTGTCGCCGGCCAGCGCATCATGGCAGGCCTGCAGCGCTTCGCGATGCTTTGGACTGCGCTTGCCGGGCCAGTTGTTGAGGAGGTAGTCGGAAGCCTCGCGGGCCGTGCGCAAGAGCTGAGTGGTTCCCGCCGCGCCCTTGACGGTCACGGGTGTTTCAAATCGGTTGTTTTCCATCGCCGCTCTTACGCCATCGCCGCTCGCGAAGCGAGTGCGAAAGTGGTTGCCACCGCAATCACCCCGCGAAGCTGCTAGTCCCCTGGCAGGCAGGCCGCGCCAGTTCTTGTGCAATGATGCCGTCGAGAGACTGCAGGACAGGACAGACATGCCGCAAGACCCTGCCACCCAAGGCGCCCACAATATCCATTGGCGCCGCAACCTCGCCGTGTGCTTTGCCGGCTCGTTCAGCACGCTTGTCGCCATGACTCTGCTGTTGCCCTTCCTGCCGCTTTACGTCGAGCAGCTGGGCGCCGAGGGCCACGCGGCTGTTGTGCAGTGGTCCGGCATCGCCTATGGCGCGACCTTCTTCGCCGCCGCGCTGGTCGCGCCGCTGTGGGGACGGCTTGGCGACCGCTACGGCCGCAAGCTGATGCTGGTGCGCGCCAGTTTCGGCATGGCCGTCTGCATGTCGCTGACCGGCATGGTGGAGACCGTCTGGCAATTGGTGCTGCTACGCCTCCTGATCGGTTTCGCCGGTGGCTATTCCTCGGGCTCGACCATTCTCGTCGCCATGCAGACGCCGAAGGAACGGTCGGGTTGGGCGCTCGGCGTGCTGTCGGCCGGCATCACCGGCGGCGCTCTCGTCGGTCCCTTGCTCGGCGGCGCGCTGCCGCCCTTGATCGGCATCCGCGCCACCTTCCTGCTCGCCGGCGGCGTCATTTTCCTGGCGTTCCTGGCAACTACTTTTCTCATCAAGGAGGACCCTCGCCCGGAAACCGACAAATCGGCATCGACCGAGAAGCCGAAAGGCGGCTGGTCGCAAATCCCGGACAAGCGCCCGGTCGTCGCGATGCTGGTGACCGGCATGCTGCTGAGCTTCGCCACCATGTCGATCGAGCCGATCATCGCGGTCTATGTGCAGCAGATCATCGAGGACCAAAGCCGGGTCACGCTGATGTCCGGCGTGGTCATGTCGGCGGCGGCACTTGGCGCCATCCTGTCGGCCTCGCGTCTCGGCAGGCTCGCCGACCGCGTCGGTCACTGGAACGTCATCATTGCGGCGCTTGCCGTCTCGGCGCTGCTGCTGATCCCGCAGGCTTTCGTCACCCAGGGCTGGCAGCTCGTCGGCCTGCGTTTCCTGATGGGACTGGCGCTTGGCGGCCTCTTGCCCTGCATCACCAGCGTCATCCGCCATAATGTCCCGGACGGCGTCGGCGGCAATGTGCTCGGTCTGTCGATTTCGGCGCAGTATGTCGGACAGGTCGCCGGGCCGTTGCTCGGCGGCTTCGTCGGCGGTCATTTCGGCATGCGCGCGGTGTTTCTCGGCACGTCGGTGCTGATGGCGGGCGGAGCGGCGTATAATTGGCTGGTCCAGTCGCGCCGCGCACGCGACATGCTGGTGCAGGCGGGCAAATCCTGACACGGTTTGCGGGCCACTTCACGGAGTCCAAGACATGAGCACAGCCGACCACCCAGCAAGCGGCATCGGCCGCATCCTCGTTTTCGTCGGCGGTCTGTGCGGCGCGGCCGGTGTGGCGCTTTTTGCCGCGGCGGCACATCTGGGCGGCGCTTTCGTCGGCACGGTCGCGTCGTTCCTGCTCATGCATGCACCGGTCTTCCTGGCCGTCGGCCTCGTCGGCGCAAACCGGATCATGCGTACCGCAAGCCTTATTCTTCTCGTCGGGCTTGTCTTGTTCTGCGGCGACCTGCTCGCCCGCGACTTCCTCGGCTCGCGGCTTTTTTCGATGTCGGCGCCGATCGGCGGCACCTTGCTCATTGCCGGTTGGCTGGCGGTTGCGGCCTCGGCGCTGAAGCGCCCGCGCTCCTGAGGCGGCCGGATTCGGCTTCCGCCAAACGACGGTCAGTCAGACGATGGCCACTCTTGCCGGCGCTCTGGCCGGACCGGCAGGTCGCGATTGCGTGCCGCCGGCTTGGCCAGTCGCCGCCGCTCCGGCCTGTCGATGGCCGGCGAGATGCCCCAATAATTGCGATAGATCTCTTCGAACAGATGGTTGATCGGGTGCATGGCGTGGCTTCCTCTTCGATTTGAGATTTGAATCGATCCAATCGACAGGTATGAAAAAAGCGCTGCCGATCAGCTCCGCCTGCGCTCCACAAGAAAACGCAGATCGCGAATCCACGGGCCGGCGCTGCCGCGGCGTGTCCGGGTCACTGGCTTCGAAATTATGCTCCAGTCGTTGCGATAGATGTCTTCGAAAAGATAGTTGACGGGGTGCATGGCTCGCTCCTTCCTGAATCGATCCAACGACGACGCTCAATTGGATCGATTCAAAACTAGGCTTGGACCACGCTGATGTCAAGCAGAATTTGAATCGATCCAACAAAGATGCTAGATAGGCGGGCTGGAGGCAGAAAAATGGCATCATCCAGCGAAAGCAATACAAGACCCATCCGGCTGGCCGACATCGCCAAGGCCGCCGGGGTTTCGCACGGCACCGCCTCCAACGTCTTCAGCCGTCCCGAAATAGTGCGCGAGGAAGTCCGCGAACGGGTCAAGGCGGCGGCCGAGGCGATGGGCTATGCCGGTCCCGACCCCAAGGGCCGGCTGCTGCGCGCCGGCAAGGTCAACGCGATCGGCGTCGCCACGACCGAGCCGCTGTCCTATTTCTTCGATGATCCCTTTGCCCGCGCGATGATGGCCGGCATTTCCGAGGCCTGTGACGCTACCGGCGCGGGAATAGCGCTGGTATCGGCCGGCAACCAGGAAAAACTTGCCTGGAACATCCAGAGCGCGCTGGTCGACGGCTTCATCCTGTTCTGCATCGAGGGCGGTTCACGGCTTGTCGAACTGACGCGCGAACGCAAACTCCCCTTTGTCGCGCTTGAGCTCGGCTTCGACGACGACACCGTTTCGGCAATCGGCGTCGACAATGTCGCCGGTGCCCGCCTGGCGGCGCAGCATCTCGCCGAGCTTGGCCATCGGCGCTTTGCCGTGCTGGCGCTGCCCTTCGCCGACGGCAGCACCGGCCTTGTCTCGCCGGAGAAGGTCCGGACGGCCCTTTACACCGGCACGCGCGATCGCCTCGTCGGCTATTTCGAGGCGTTTTCCCGATATGGCGTCGATACCGCCGGGATACCGGTATACGAGACCGAAAACGACGAAGCCAGCACAAGGGCCGGCCTCGAAACGATCTTCGCCTCGGCAGCGCAGCCGACCGCCATCCTGGCGATGTCGGACCGGATCGCCATGATCGCGATCGAATGGTTGGCCGCGCGTGGCATTGCGGTTCCCGGCGACGTCTCCGTCGTCGGCTTCGACGGCGTGCCTGACGCCGCACTTTGCGATCCTCCGCTGACCACGGTCGCGCAGCCAATCGCCGAGATCGGCCGCCGGGCGGCGCGAACAATCCTCGACTTCGACGGCACGTTGCGGCGCGAGACGCTTGGCGTCGAGCTTGTCGTCAGGGCATCTTCGGGACCGCCGCCCAAGACAGCCTGAGCCCGGCGTCTACCTATTAACGCCTGCCGCCATGCCGCCCACGCCGAAGGACGCATGGATCGGCGGCGCCTGGCTGCGGACCGGCTTGCTGTTGCCGCCAATAGAAGACAGCCATTCGAGATAATAGGCGAGCGCGAACTGCATGGCGATGCCGGCGGCGATCAGCAGGCTGTCATAGGCAAATCCGCCCGGGTTGATCAGCTTCATCACCTGCGCCGCCATGGCGATCAGCGTGCCGGCGATGAAAACCGGCAGCGATCGCTTGCCCAATATGGCGAGCGGATGATCGCGGCTGGTGCGGAAGAGGTTGGAGACAGAAGGAAACGCCACGATCAGATAGCTCAACGCCAGGATGTGCAGCAGCCTCGGCAGCGACAAGAAGGTCTTGTCGAAGCCGGTCAGCACCACGGGCAGGTTCAGCCACGACACGTGCCCCCATAGCGGGCTGTGCACCCAGACCAACGCCATCGCGACATAGACCGCCGACGCGCCGACCAGCCAGCGATTGACCGGAATGGCGCCGCCGCGCCTGATCTGCAGCATGCTCGCCAGGCCGATGTTGAAGAGGAACTGCCACGACAGCGGATTGAGGAACCAGAAGCCGGGCTCAGGGTAATTCGGCGGGGCGATCTGGTAGATTCCGGCAACCAGCCACAGAGTTCCGGACAGGGTGAGCGCCGTGAAAGGCCGGTAGCTGATGAACAGCAGGAAGGTTGGCGCCATCAGCAGCAGCACCGCATAGACCGGCAGGATGTTGTTGTAGCCAAGCTGATGGCCAAGCGTGACGATGCCGATCAGCACATGTTGCGGGTCCCTGATCAACGGCTCGATGTTGATCAGGGTCAGCATGTCCGGCCGCTTCGCGAACATCGCCGCCGCGCAGAAGATGGCCAGCACCGCCATCGTCGTGACGATGTGGGCGACATAGAGCACTCCGGCGCGGCGCCACAATTTCAGTGTCGCCAGGAGCCGGTTTCCGGACTGGAATTTTGCGCCGTAGGCGAGCGCGACGGACATGCCGGAGATCAGCACGAAGGCCTCGGCGGCATCCGAAAAGCCGAAATTCTTGTAGGTCAGGGTTTCGAAAACCGTGCCCGGGACATGGTCGACGAATATGATCAGCAGAGCGAGAGCGCGGAACACATCGATGCGCGTATCGCGTTCCGCGGCACGCGGCCCGCGATCCGGGATACGCGGCCCGCGATCCGGTGAAATTGACATGGTCATCGATAAAAGGCCTCAAAGCTGGTTGTTCATGCCGCGATCGATGCGACCGCCGGACGCACCGCTTCGATTCCTCCCGCAGGAGCATATCGGCAAACAAACGGACTGAAATGCGCCCGGTTCAATCAACTTTGAAGGAGCCCGAAAATATTCCGTTTGAAGCCGGCAAATGAATAAAAACCACACGAAATCAAAAGGATGCAATATGGCCGAAAAACCTCCGGAAGACGGCTTTTTGCGGCGCGACCTGCCGTTTCTCTACCGACTTTACCGGCCCGTGGATGCAAGCGGCGAATGCCTTTTCCTGCTGCACGGATCCGGCGTCGACGAAACGACGCTGGTGGCGCTGGCGCGGCAAATCGCACCGCATGCGGTGTTGGTGACGGTGCGTGGCCGTGTCGCCCAGGAGGACGGTTTCCGCTGGTTCGCGCGGATCACGCCGACGCGTTTCGAACAGGACAGTATCCGCGCCGAGACGGACGCTTTCGCCGGCTTCATCACCGCGGCCGCGAACCGCCACGGTCTCGATCTCGCCCGGACGAGTTTCCTCGGCTATTCAAACGGCGCCAATCTGGTTTCGAGCGTGATGCTTTTGCATTCCGGCCGCATCGAACGGGCAGCGTTGCTGCGCCCGATGCCGGTGCTCGACGACGTGCCCCCGGCAGATCTGTCCAAAGCGCGCGTGCTGATCATCGCCGGCGCAGATGACCTGACCTACGCGCCCTTCGCGCCGGCGTTGGTCGCATTGCTCGAATCGCATGGCGCCGCGGTCGAGGCCCACACCATCGCCTCCGGCCATGAAATCGGCGACCGGGATGCTGAAATCGTCAGGCAGTGGCTGGCGGGCCCGGCAGCCGCCATCGCGCAGGCGAATTGATGAGCCCGTCGCCCTATGCCCGCCCCATCCGGTTCCAGGCATCCAGCCCGGCGATCTTGTAGGCTTCGGCCAGCGTCGGATAGTTGAAGGTGTTGTTGACGAAGAAATCGACGGTGCCACCGAGATTGATCACCGCCTGGCCAATATGGATCAGTTCGGTTGCGCCCTCGCCGACGATATGCGCGCCGAGCAGCCGGCGCGTTTCGATCGAGAACAGAAGCTTCAGGAAGCCGGTGTTGACGCCCATAATATGGCCGCGCGAGGTTTCGCGGAAGCGCGCCACGCCGACCTCATAGGCGCCGCCGCCCTCGCGCACCTGCTCCTCGGACTGGCCGACGGTCGAGATTTCCGGCACGGCGTAGATGCCGTAGGGAAAGGTTTCCGGCGGCGGTGGCAACGGCACGCCGAAGGCATGGCAGGCGGCCACCCTGCCCTGCTCCATCGAGGTCGAGGCGAGGCTCGGAAAGCCGATGACGTCACCGGCGGCATAGATGTTCGGCGCACTGGTCCGGAAGCTCTGCGGGTCGACCTTGATGCGGCCCCGGGAGTCGGCCTCGATGCCGACCACATCGAGGCCGAGCGCGCCGACATTGCCGGTGCGCCCCGCCGCATAAAGCACCATCTCCGAGCGTATGCTGCGGCCGTCGGCAAGCGTCACCTCGGCATAGTCTGGTTTCGAGGCGATCTCCTTGATCGCACTGCCGAGCCGGATCGTCATGCCGCGGTCGCGCATCTGATGGATGAAATCGTCGACGATCTCACGGTCGACGAAATCGAGGATGCTGTCGCGCGGCTCGACCAGCGTCACCGGCACGTCGAGCGCCGAAAAGATCGTCGCGTATTCGACGCCGATGACGCCGGCGCCGATCACCGTCAGCGTCCGCGGCAGGCGCTCAAGTTCCAGCATTTCGTCGCTGTCGAAGACACGGATCTTGTCGAAGGGCACGTCGCGCGGCCGGTGCGGGCGGGTGCCGACCGCGATCAGCGCATGCGCAAAACCGACCTCGCTGTAGTCGCCGGTATCCGTCGTCAGGCTGGCTCTGTTGGGACCGAGAAACTTGACTGTGGCGCGCACGCTCTTGACCGTGTTGCGCATGAACTGGTGCTGCAGCACCTCGACCTCGTGATCGAGCGTCTTGTGCAGGCGTTCGATCAGATCACCGATCGATATATCCTGCTTGACCCGGTAGCCGCGCCCGTAGAAGCCGCGCTCGCGCCAGCCCGAGAGGTTGAGCACGGTTTCCCGCAGGGTCTTCGACGGGATGGTGCCGGTATGCACGGACACGCCGCCAAGGCGCCGGCCCCTGTCGGCCACCAGCACGGATTTGCCGAGCTTGGCCGACTGCACCGCGGCGCGGCGCCCTGAGGGCCCGCTGCCGATGACCAGCATGTCGTAGTCCATATTGGCCCTGTCCCTCGCCCCTTGGGCGCATTTGCCGTATTTGTTGCGCTGCAGCAAACTAACGTCATCCGTGCTGCAAATTCAACCGATCCAGTCTACATTCGGCGTTGCCTCCGGTAGCAGGGCCGAAAAAGGCTCGATCTTGATTCCGCCGCAGGACTTCACCATTTCAACACCAGGCGGTCCGCACCCTATGCCGGGCCTGATTGCGAGGAAATGACATGAACGCGCGCGTTCTCGACGGCGAAATCAGCAGGCTCGATGATGTCAGGGCCTATGATGGCGTGCGCACGCGGCGTGTCCTCGCCTTCATCATCGATTATTGCATCGTCGCGCTGCTCACCATTCCGTTCGCGATCCTGGTGTTCTTCCTCGGGATTTTGACGCTTGGCCTTGGCTGGATGCTGTTTTCCATCCTCGTGCCGGTCGTCGCCATCCTCTACATCTGGAACACGCTCGGCAGCGCCGACCAGGCCACGACAGGCATGAAGATGATGGGGATCCGGCTCGACCGGCTGGACGGCACCCGCATCGACGGGCTGACGGCGGTGGTGCATTCGGTTCTGTTCTGGGCCGGCAACGTCATCCTGACGCCGCTGGTCCTTCTGGTGTCGCTGTTTGCCGACCGCAAGCGCACGCTGCACGACCTGCTGCTCGGCACGGTGGTCAGCCGCAGTGACCGCTGAAACAGCTTTTCACCAGTCCCAGCGAGCATTTATGTGCAAAGTGAAGGCGTCCGGTAGCCACACTTTCACAATCCTGTTGAATTTTTCGCCGTGCGCGCCAAAGGTATGATGATTCGCAGGAGTGTTTCCAAGGGTCGATGACGCAGCATCCAACCCAGTCGCCGCAGTTCTTCCTGACCGCGCCGTCGCCATGCCCGTATCTTGAGGGCCAGTTCGAGCGCAAGGTGTTCACGCATCTGGTCGGCGACAAGGCATCGGAGATGAACGACCTGTTGACGCAAGGCGGCTTCCGGCGATCGCAGAACATCGCTTACCGGCCGGCCTGCGAGACTTGCCGCGCCTGCGTTTCGGTGCGCATCCTGGCGCAGGAATTCACTGCCAGCCGCAATATGAAGCGGGTGATACAGCACAATTCAGACCTCATCGGCGCGATGCACGACGCGCAACCGTCGACCGAGCAGTATTCGCTGTTCCGCAGCTATCTCGATGCCCGCCATCGCCGCGGCGGCATGTCCGACATGACGGTGCTCGACTACGCCATGATGGTCGAGGACACGCATGTCGATACCAAGGTCATCGAATACCGGCGCCGCGGCCCCGACAGCTTTATCACCGGCAAGGGCCAGGGCGAGCTGATCGCAGTCGCCCTCACCGACAAGATGGCCGATGGCCTGTCGATGGTCTATTCTTACTTCAACCCGGACTTCGAGGACCGCTCGCTCGGCACCTTCATGATCCTCGACCACATCGCTCGCGCCAGGGCGATGGGCTTGCCCCATGTCTATCTTGGCTACTGGGTCAACGGCTCGCGCAAGATGAACTATAAGATGCGCTTCATGCCGCAGGAGCATCTCGGCCCGAAAGGCTGGGAACGCTACGACCACGAAGCGGTTTCGCGCTGATCCGCTCTTTCGCCAACCATCCTTAAGCTGCTTCAAGGAGGATGCTTCTGGTTTTCGGCTGCCCTGCTGAAACGCCAGACGCCGGGCCAATTTTGCGCCTGCCTCCAAATTCATTGCGGGAACTGACATGTCGTCCCACAACGATCATCAAAAAGGCCTTCTCATCACCGCCATCGGCGGGCTGACGCTGACCATCGACATTCCATTGATCCGGCTCGCCGACGGCGGCGCATGGACGATCCTCCTGCTGCGCACCGGCACCACCCTGGTCGCGGCGCTGATCATCTGGGCTGTGTGGCGCTCGCTGAGCCGTAACGCGCCCCAGCTCATCCCCGGCTGGTCAGGGCTCGTCGTCGCCCTGTGCTACGGCCTGACCTCGGTTACCTTCGTCATCAGTATCTATCACACCACGACCGCCAACCTGGTCTTCATCCTGGCCTTCAACACCGTGTTCGCGGCGCTGCTGTCCTGGCTGTTCCTGAAGGAGCGACCGCGACTGGTCACCGTGATGGCGATGCTGGCCATGATCGTCGGCGTCGCGATCATCGTCGGCGATTCGATCGGCACCGGCCACCTGTTCGGTGACCTCATGGCGCTGTGCTCGGCTTTCTTCATCGCGCTGGCCATCACCATCTCGCGCGCCAGCGGCAAGGACATGGGGTTCGCTTCGCTGATCGGCGTGATCCTGCCCCTGGCCGTCGCGGTGTTCATGGTTTCGGGCGAAGGGTTTCACGTAAACGCGCCATGGTGGATCATCTTCAACGGCGCCGTCATCATGCCGATCTCGTTCTTCTGCCTCGCCAACGGACCGAAATATATTTCGGGACCGGAAGTGGCGATGTTCTATCTGCTCGAAACCGTGCTGGCGCCGGTCTGGATGTGGATGATCTTTGCCGAGACGCCGTCGCGCAACAGCCTGATCGGCGGCGCGATCCTGATCGTCACGCTGGTCGCCCATTCGCTATGGCAGCTGCATGAGGGGCGAAAACGCCGCGCCAGCCTTGCAGTCCGTCACCCGGCCTGAGACTTCTTCTCGGCAACGATTTCGATTTGCGGCGGCGCCCCTTCGAGTTCCGCCGGCGCTGCGGGGGCAAGCTCGTCGGCCAATTCCACCTCGCGCAGCCATTCGCGCCAGATCGCGACCAGCAACGCCATCAGCACCGGACCGATGAACAGGCCAAGAAAGCCCATCGTCTTGACGCCGCCGACCAGGCCGAAAAAGGTCGGCAGGAACGGCAGCTTTATCGGGCCGCCGACCAGCTTCGGCCGCAATGTCTTGTCGACGATGAACAGTTCGACGCTTCCCCAGATGAACAGCGCCAAACCGGCCATCGGCGAGCCGCTGGCGGCGAGATAGATCGAAACAAGCGTGAAGGACAGCGGTGCGCCGCCGGGGATCAGCGCCATGATGCCGGTCAGGGCGCCGAGCGTCACCGGCGACGGCACGCCGGCCAGCCAGTAGGCCACGCCCAGCACCACCCCCTCGCCGATGGCGATAATGGTCATGCCGGTTACCGTCGAGGAAATCGTCGCCGGCACGACGCGTGAAATCCGCTCCCACCTGGTCGGCAGGATGCGTTCGCCGAGACGGTCGACCTGGCCGGCGAAATGCTCGCCGTCGCGATAGGCAAAGAACAGCGCGATCATCATGAACAGCAGCGCCAGCAGAAGGCCGAAGGCGCTGCCGCCGGCGGCCAGCACGCCGCGGTAGATGCTGCCTATGTTGGCGCCGCTGATCAGCTGGATCAGTTCGCCGATGCCGCCGGGATGGCCGAGATTGCGCGTCCACTGCTCGTTCAGCCAGTCGCCGACCACAGGCAGCGTGGCGATCCAGTGCGGCGTCACCGCACCATGGCGGTTGGTCTCGATCGCCCAGCCAACCCATTCGCGGACTTCGTTGCTGGCGTAGGCGCCGGCGAGCGCGATCGGCACCACCAGGAAGGTCAGGATGAACAGGATCGCCAATGTCGCGGCGACCGTGCGGTTGCCGCCGACGGCAGCAAGCAACCGCCGATAGAGCGGCCAGCTGGCAAAGGCGATGACCAGAGCAGCCAGCACCGGGACCAGGAAACCATGAAAGAAATAGACACCGGCGGCGACGATCAGCACCAGCAGCCACCGCGCCGCCGACAGCGGCGGAATGACGGCGGATCTGACCGGCGTCGACAGGCCGAACAGGCGTTGCTGCCCTTCCGGTTTCCGAACCCTGGCTTCCTTCAAGTGCCTGTTTCTCCCAAACGCGTGTGTCTGCGTCTTATGTAGCGATGCTTATGCACCATGATAGTGCAGCAATCGTGACGACATTCCAAATGGTGATGCTTTACGCCTTCCCTTCTCCCCCTGTGGGAGAAGGTGGCCGAGCGAAGCTCGGTCGGATGAGGGGTGTTCCAGGGAACACCAACGCCTCATTTCTTCCAGCACCCCTCATCCGTCTCGGCGCTGCGCGCCGATCCACCTTCTCCCACAAGGGGAGAAGGAAAGGCGCTCCACTACCCGAATTTCCCCGTCCTCGGGAATCCCTTCGGCACCATGCGTCCAGCCGAGGCTCGGGCGCCGATCCATTCGACCAGCTCTTCACGTGATTTGATGAAGGTGCGGTCGGCAGAATCCTGCCAGGAGAGACCGCTTGCGAGCGTGAAGGTCTTGAGGTCGAGGACGCCGCCATCCTTGTATTTCTGCAGGCGAACGCCCTTGCCGCGCCCCATTTCAGGGATCTCGGCGAGCGGGAAGACCAGCATCTTGCGGTTCTCGCCGACGATGGCGAGATGGTCACCGGCGACCGGCATGCAGCGTTGGGCCTCGTCGGGCGCCTTGACATTCATCACCTGCTTGCCCTTGCGGGTGTTGGCGACGACTTCCTCTTCCGGCACGATGAAGCCGTTGCCGTCGTGCGACACCAACAGCAGCTTGCGCTTGGGATCATGGACAAAGGCGGTGACGATGTCCTGGTCGTTGTCCATGTCGACGATGATGCGGATCGGTTCGCCATGGCCGCGCCCGCCCGGCAGCCGGTCGGCGCCGATCGTGTAGAACTTGCCGCCGGTGGTGAAGACCAGCACCTTATCGGTGGTCTGGGCGTGGAAGGCCAGCTTGAGGCTGTCGCCCTCCTTGAAGGTCAGCAACGAATGGTCGGTCAGATAACCTTTCATCGCCCTGAGCCAGCCCTTTTCCGAAACGACCACGGTGACCGGCTCGCGCTCGATCATGGCATGGGCGATGTCGGTCAGGTCATGTTCGGGTGCGTCGGCGAACTGGGTGCGGCGCTTGCCGAGCGCGGTTTCCGGTCCGAATTTCTCGCGGATGCTGGAGACCTCCCACTTGATCATCGACCACTGCCGGGCGTCGGACGCGAGCAGCGCCTCGATCTGCTTCTTCTCGGTGGTGAGACCGTCGAATTCCTTGCGGATCTCGAATTCCTCGAGCTTGCGCAGGGCACGCAGCCGCATGTTGAGGATGGCTTCGGCCTGGTTGTCGGTGAGCGACCAGCGCGCCATCATCACTTGCTTGGGCTCGTCCTCCTCGCGGATGATCCTGATCACCTCGTCGATGTTGAGATAGGCGATCAGATAGCCGGCGAGGATCTCCAGCCGCCTTTCGATCTCGCCGAGGCGATGCCTGGAGCGGCGGATCAGCACCTCGCGGCGGTGCTCCAGCCATTCCTTGAGCACGCCTTTCAGCGACAGCACGTTGGGTATCTTGCCGCGCGACAGGACGTTCATGTTGAGCGGAAAGCGGCTTTCGAGCTCGGTCAGCTTGAACAGCGATTCCATCAGGATGCCGGGATCGACCGAACGGCTCTTCGGCACCAGCACGACGCGGACGTCTTCGGCGCTCTCGTCGCGGATGTCCTCGAGCAGCGGCAATTTGCGCGCCATCAGCAGCTCGGCGATCTTTTCGATCAGCCGCGCCTTCTGGACTCCATAGGGGATTTCGGTGACGACGATGCTCCAGGTGCCCCTGCCCTGGTCCTCCTGGCTCCATTTCGCCCTGACGCGGAAACCACCGCGACCGGTCTCGTAGGCTTCGAGGATCGAGGCGCGGCTGTCGACGATGATGCCGCCGGTCGGGAAATCCGGGCCTTGGACGAAATCCATCAACGTCGTCACCGGCGCATCGGGTTGCTCGATCAGATGCAGGGCGGCGTCGCAGAGCTCGGCGGCATTGTGCGGCGGGATCGAGGTCGCCATGCCGACGGCAATGCCGGACGAGCCGTTGGCGAGCAGGTTGGGGAAGGCGCCGGGCAGCACGACCGGCTCCTCGTCCTCCTCATTGTAGGTCGGCCGGTAGTCGACCGCATTCTCGGTGATGCCGGACAGCAGCTCGGTCGCCACGTCGGTCATGCGCGCTTCGGTGTAGCGCATGGCGGCAGCGTTATCGCCATCGATATTGCCGAAATTGCCCTGGCCGTCGACCAGGGGATAGCGCATCGAAAAATCCTGCGCCAGCCGCACCAGCGCGTCGTAGATCGACTGGTCGCCATGCGGATGGAACTTGCCCATCACCTCGCCGACGATGCGGGCGCATTTGGCGAAGCCCTGGTCGGGGTTGAGCCTGAGCAACCGCATGGCATGCATGATGCGGCGATGGACCGGCTTCAGCCCGTCGCGCACATCCGGCAGCGCCCGGTGCATGATGGTCGACAGCGCATAGGCGAGATAGCGCTCTTCCAGCGCTTTCTTCAGATCGACCGGCTCGATGTTGTCGCCACCGCCATCGCCAGGCGGCAAAAGCCTTTTTCCCATAGGTTGGGACTAGCCGAGCGGGTGATTCGCGGCAAGAGGCGCCTGAATGGGGCAGCCTCTTGCGCAATACGAACTGGATGCCAGCAACATCACTCGGTTACATCCCGCTTCTATGGCAATGGATCGGATTTGCCTTTCGCGGTGGTTTTCGACCATTGTGCGGCGGAACGCCTTTTTCCCGTCCAGTTCGTCACGGAAGGGTGACGGCGCAACAAATTGAAAAATCTTCAGCACACTCTCAGGGAACCGCGATGACGATCAGACGCTCGACACTCAACAAACTCGCTTTTTCGACCTTGCTGCTGACGCTGCCGCTGAATGCGGCCCTCGCGCAAGATGCGGCGGTCGCCGACCGGCTGAAGGCGGCTCTCGCCGCGCAGGGCGTCGACATCTCCTGGACCGGGGTGACGGGCGATGCCTCCAGCATGGTGCTGCAGGGCGTGGCCCTCAAACCGGCGGCCGAAAAGGAAGCGCTCAAGATCGGCGACATCAAGCTCGAAGGCGTGACCGAAGCCAATGGCGGTTATGAAATCGAAACCGTCTCGACTTCGGCATTCCAGCACAGCGAAAACGGCGTCACGCTCGACCTCAGCCCCTTCATCATCCACGACATGACGGTTCCGGCCGACGGCGCCACAGGCCCGCTCGGTTCAATGATGATGTATGAATCGGCCGAGCTCGACAACATGACGGTCAAGGTCGCCGACAAGACCGCCTTCTCGATGGACGGGCTCGCCATCGAAATCACCCCGCCAGCCGACGGCAAGGCGATGGCGTTTTCCGGCACCACGGAAAAGTTCAATGCCGACCTGACGCTGGTCGAGGACCCGAAGTCCAAGGACGTGATCAACGCGCTCGGCTACCAGAACATCACCGGAAACCTTGCCATGGAGGGCACCTGGCAGCCTGCGGACGGCAAGATGGAGCTGTCGAAATACGACATCTCCGTCGACAATGCCGGAACGCTCGGCATGACCTTCGGTTTCGGCGGCTACACGCTTGACGTCATCAAGTCGCTGCAGGAGATGCAGAAGAAGATGGCGGCGCAGCCCGAAGGCGCCGACAATTCGGCGCAAGGCATGGCCATGCTTGGCGTTTTGCAGCAGCTTTCGTTCAACAGCGCTTCGATCCGCTTCGACGATGATTCGCTGACCAACAAGGTGCTGGACTATGTCGGCAAGCAGCAAGGCATGTCCGGCAAGGATGTCGCCAACCAGGCCAAGGCGGTCGTGCCTTTCGGCATGGCGCAGCTCAACAATCCGGAATTGACGACGCAGGTGTCGGCTGCGGTCGGCAAATATCTCGACGATCCGCAGAGCATCGAGATCCTGGCCGAGCCGCCGGCAGCGGTGCCGTTCGCGCTGATCATGGCAGGAGCCATGTCCAACCCGGCGGACCTGACGAAGACGCTTGGCGTGACGGTCAAGGCGAACGAAGACTGATTGGAGCGGGCCTGGGAGCGTCAGCGCCGCCCCTCATCCGACTGCCGGCACCTTCTCCCCGTATAGTGACGGGGAGAAGGGAGATGGCCGCGACGTTGGCGCCCATCTTGCAACGCTGGCAGTTGGCGAAATCATTTGTGACAGTGTCTTTCTCCCCGTCACTATACGGGGAGAAATGCACGGCAGGGCAATGAGGGGCAGCGCAAAACGACAGCGTTTAGAGTCGGTTGCGGGAGGTTTTTAACCCTCTTTCTTGGTCACTGCGACGCGCAGCGACAATTCGCGAAGCTGTTGCGGGCTGGCTTCCGACGGCGCGCTCATCAACAGATCATAGGCCTGCTGGTTCATCGGGAACATCGTCACTTCACGAAGGTTCCTGGCACCGACCAGCAGCATGACGACGCGGTCGATGCCGGCCGCCATGCCGCCATGCGGCGGTGCGCCGTACTGGAACGCGCGGTAGAGGCCGCCGAAGCGCTCCTCGACCGTCTCGCGATTGAGCCCGACAGTCTCGAATGCCTTGACCATGGTTTCCGGCAGATGGTTGCGGATGCCGCCGCTGGCGATCTCGAAACCATTGCAGACCATGTCATACTGGAACGCTTTGATGCCGAGCAGATCCTCACCGTTGAGCGCATCGATGCCGCCCTGCGGCATCGAGAACGGGTTGTGGGCGAAATCGATTTTTTTCTCGTCCTCGTTCCATTCGAAGAAGGGAAAGTCGACGATCCAGCATAGTTCGAAACGGTCGCGATCGACCAAGTTCAGCTCCTCGCCGGCGCGGGTGCGCGCCGCGCCCGCGAACGAGACGAACTTTTTCGGGTCGCCGGCGACGAAGAAGGCGGCGTCGCCATCGGCAAGACCGAGCTGGAGGCGGATTGCCTCGGTGCGCTCCTCGCCGATGTTCTTGGCGAGCGGGCCGGCGCCTTCGAGCTTTTCGCCCTCCTTGCGCCAGAAGATGTAGCCGAGGCCCGGCTGGCCCTCGCCTTGCGCCCAGGAATTCATCCGGTCGCAGAAAGCGCGTGAACCGCCGGTCCTGGCCGGAATGGCCCAGACCTCGGCCTTCGGGTCGTTGGCAAGGATGTTGGCGAACACCTTGAAGCCGGACTCGCGGAAATGTTCGGAGACCGCCTGCATCTCGATCGGGTTGCGCAGGTCCGGCTTGTCGGTGCCGTATTTGCGCATGGCGACGTCATAGGCGATGCGCGGAAACTCCTGCGTCACCGGCTTGCCGGCGGCAAAGGTCTCGAACACGCCCCGCATCACCGGCTCCATGGTCGCCAGAATGTCGTCCTGCTCGACGAAGCTCATTTCCAGGTCGAGTTGGTAGAATTCGCCCGGCAGCCGGTCGGCGCGCGGGTCCTCGTCGCGGAAGCAAGGCGCTATCTGGAAGTAACGGTCGAAGCCCGACACCATGATCAATTGCTTGTATATCTGCGGCGCCTGCGGCAGCGCGTAAAAGGTGCCGGGATGGATACGTGACGGCACCAGGAAATCACGCGCGCCTTCGGGCGACGAAGCGGTCAGGATCGGCGTCGAGAATTCGGTGAAGCCGACCTCGCCCATGCGCTTGCGCATCTCGGCGATGATCTTCGTGCGCGCCACGATGTTCTTGTGCAGCGTGTCGCGGCGCAAATCGAGGAAGCGGTATTTGAGACGGATGTCCTCGGGATAGTCCGGCTCGCCGAACACCGGCAGCGGCAGTTCCTTGGCCGCCGACAGCACTTCGATCTCGCGCGCGAAAACCTCGATTTCGCCGGTCGGCAAATTGGCGTTCGCGGTCTCGGCCAGACGGGCCTTGACCTCGCCGTCGACGCGGACGACCCATTCGCCGCGCACGGTCTCGGCAATCTTGAAAGCCGGCGAATCCGGGTCGGCGACGATCTGCGTCAGGCCATAGTGGTCGCGCAAATCGATGAACAGCAGGCCGCCATGATCGCGTACGCGATGCACCCAGCCCGAAAGGCGAACGGAAGAGCCGACGTCGCTTTTCCTCAACTGGGCACAGGTATGGCTGCGGTAACGATGCATTGTCATGGGTAAGTCCGGATGTCTGATTGCGGCCAAGGCATGATGGCCCGGCCCGAAAATTTGCGCGAAAAGCACATGAGAGGCCGCCTTTGTCAAGGCAGGCGTCGCCCGGGCAGCACCTTGATTCGAACTTCGGCATTCGTCCGTGGCTGTGTGAAAACTCCGCACCACAGTCAAAGTGTAGAATTTCCTCCGCCTGATCGTGATCAGCGTGGCCGAGCCGTGTACAATGGCCGTCACATTGGCGGGAGGACTACCATGCGCATTCGCACATTGACTGTCCTGGTGATGCTGCTTGTCGGCACCTGCGCATTTGCACACGCACAGACAAAGCCGATGTCCATCGAGGTGTTTCCTTTCGAATTGGAAGACAAGAGCGCTGGCGCAGGCATAATTCCGCCGGATGAACATGATAGGCGCTATCTGTCCGAGTCGGCACAAATGGCGAAGGACATGCTCTCCCAGTCAGGGCGCTTTACAGTGCTTGATGTGCCAGCCGGGGATGAGCAGGCGGCGCCGCACGGATTGCGCAATTGCGGCGGCTGTGAAAGCAAGATCGCCAAAGAGCACGGCGCGTCTCTTGCCTTGCTGGGCGTCGTAACGCGCGTCAGCCGAACAGAGCATACGATGTTCATTCGCATCCTCGACGCTGATACCGGGCAACCTGTTTCGCAGGGTTTTACCGATCTGCGGATGGGTGCGAATCACGCGTGGCCCCGCTCCGTCAAATGGCTGATGACAAACAGAATTCTTCGGTAGGGCGGCAAGCCACCCGAGTGCGCCATCGGCAGCGCGAAGGATTCCCAGCTAAAATCAAACTGATACGTTGATAGCCGGCGCTGGCCTGCTAACCGCCGGCAATTGCCGCTGGCATTGGCGTGGGCGATGGTTCAAGAAGGATCAACGACAGGCCCTCCTTCATGTCCTCCATGCGCCCGCTGATCCCGCTCCTTATTGCCGCCGGCATCCTGCTCGGCGGCAACGGCCTGCAGAGCACCTTGATCGCATTGCGCGGGGCGCAGGAGGGGTTTTCGGCCTCGACCATCGGCCTGATGGGGACGTTCTATTTCGCCGGCTTCCTGCTCGGCTGCCTCGCCGTCACCCACATCATGAAGGCCGTCGGCCATGTCCGCGCGTTTTCCGCGCTGGCGGCGATCGCTTCGGCCGGGACATTGCTTTTGGTGCTGGTCGTCGACCCGGTCATGTGGTGCGCGTTGCGTCTCGTCGGCGGCTTCTGCTTCGCCGGCCTGTTCACCATCATGGAAGCCTGGCTCAATTCCGGGGCCGCCAACAAGGACCGCGCGCGGGTGCTGGCCATCTACCGGATGGTCGACATCGGTTCGGTCACCGGCGCACAGTTCCTGATCCCGATCGTCGGCGCCGGCGGTTTCGCCATCTTCGCCGTCATGTCGATCATGATCACGCTCTCGCTGGTGCCGGTGTCGCTCGGCGATCGCTCCAACCCGACCCCGCCCGAAGACGTCAAGCTCGACCTCGCCCGCGTCTGGCGGATCTCGCCGCTCGGCTGCTTCGGCTGCATTGCCGTCGGCGTCACCAACAGCGCTTTTCGCACCTTGTCGCCGGTCTATGCCGAACAGATCGGCATGTCAGTCACCGACGTCGTCACCTTCGTCAGCGTCGGCATATTCGGCGGCGCCATCATCCAGTATCCGCTCGGCTATCTGTCCGACCGCTGGGACCGGCGTTCGGTGCTGCTGATAACGACGTGCTGCGCGCTGCTGGCGTCGCTGGCGCTGGTGTTCTGGGCGCGCAGCGATCCGTCCCTCAACTTCGTGATCGTTTTCATCTTCGGCTGCTTCGCCATGCCGCTCTATTCGTTGTCGGCGGCGCACTCCAACGACCGCGCCGACAAGGGCGAGTTCGTGCTGATCAACGCGGCGCTGATGCTGTTCTATTCCTTCGGCGCCATTGGCGGGCCGTTCGCCGCCTCGACGGCGATGCAGTATTTCGGGCCAAGCGCGCTGTTCGTGTTCACCGCCACCGTCTACGCCATCTTCGTCGTCGTCATCCTGTACCGGATGCAGGTGCGATCGGGCGTGCCGGCCGGCCATCGCAGCCGTTTCATCGGCCTTTTGCGCACATCGACGGTGTTCGCCCGGCTGGCCAAGCGCAACGATGATTCCGACGGGCCTGCCAGGCAATGATGACGGCCCGCCAGGTCTTGAAACCCGGACAGCGGCTTGACGAAAGCCCGCGCGGCTGAAATTGAAGGAGACCTTACACTTTGCCAAAAGCGATTTGATGCACGTCATCACCACCCAAAAAGAACTCGAGACCGCTCTCGCCACGTTCGAAAAGTCGGATTTCGTCACCGTCGACACCGAATTCATTCGCGAGACGACCTTTTGGCCGATACTCTGCCTGATCCAGATGGCGGCGCCCGGGGTGACGGCGCTGATCGACCCGCTGTCACCCGATATCGACCTGAAGCCGTTCTTCAGGCTGATGGCCAACGAGGCGGTCGTCAAAGTTTTCCATGCGGCGCGCCAGGACATCGAAATCATCGTTCATCTCGGCGATCTGGTGCCGCATCCTGTGTTCGACACCCAGGTGGCGGCGATGGTTTGCGGCTTCGGCGACAGCGTCTCCTATGACCAGCTCGTCCAAAAAATCACCGGCGCTCGGCTCGACAAGTCCTCACGTTTCACCGACTGGCGCCACCGGCCGCTTTCCGAGAAACAGCTCGACTACGCGCTTGCCGACGTCACTCATCTGATCGAGGTCTACCAGCACCTCAGCGCCGAGCTGGTGCGGGAAAACCGCGCCCACTGGCTGAACGAGGAGATGGACGTCCTGACCGCCCGCGAAACCTACGATCCGCATCCGGAGGACGCCTGGAAGCGGCTGAAGATGCGGCTGCGCAAGCCGCAGGAGCTGGCGATCGTGCAAGCGGTGGCGGCGTGGCGCGAGCGTGAGGCGCGCGAACGCGACGTGCCGCGCGGCCGGGTGCTCAAGGACGACGCCATCTACGAGGTGGCGCAGCAGGCGCCGCGCGATGCGGCAGCACTCGGCAAGCTGCGCACCACGCCGAAAGGCTGGGAACGCTCGGCGACGGCAACGGCGCTGCTTGGCGCGGTCAACAGCGCGCTTGCCTTGCCCAGGGAAGAGATGCCGAAGCTGCCGAAGAGTTTTCAGCCGCCCGAAGGCTCCAACGCCGCCGCGGAACTGCTGAAAGTGCTGTTGCGGATCGTCGCAGAAAAGGAGGGCGTCGCTTCGAAGGTGCTGGCCTCAAGCGACGACATCGACCGCATCGCCGCCGAGGGCGAGGACGCCGACGTGGCGGCCTTGCAAGGCTGGCGACGCGCCGTGTTCGGCGAGGCGGCGCTCAAACTGGTGCGCGGCGAGCTCGCCATCAAGTTCGACAAGCGCAAGATCGCGCTGTTCGATTTGTAGCAGTCGCCAGACTTTCTCCCCTTGTGAGGGCTTTGCACAGAAGAACAAGGTTCCGTCTTCGATTCTGGTTTGTTCGCGTCTGATTCTGAGACGTCTCGTGAACAGAATCTCTGTGCAAAACCCTCCTTGTGGGAGAAGGGCAGTCAGCGCTGTTTCAGAGCGGCCAGGTGGAGAACCGCGATGACGATCACCGGTATCGCCAGAAGCGCGAATTTGATGACGATCAGCGCCGAGGCGAAGGACAGCGAGTCCGGATTGGCCGACAGGAAATCGGAGAGCATGCGGGCCACCGCGATGTTCTGCGCATAATCGGCAAGCGTGTAGGGCAGCACCAGGACGAGCGCGAACAGCGACTGGATCTGGGCGGACAGAGCCCGGAAGTTCTTCAGCCGCCGCCCGGCGGCAAGGATCAGGCTGACCAATGTCAGCGACAGCAGCGCCGGGAACAGCAGGTCGAAGGTCAGGTAGTGCCAGACCAGGATGATCTCGCTGCCGCGCCGGCCGAGCGCCGTCAGCCAGGCCATGCCCTCGTCCGGGGTGAACCCGGCAAAGCGCAAATCGAGCGACGGCAGGCCGCCGCTCAGCTGGCGGAAATAGAGGAACTCCATCGCCGTCATGGCGACGAAAACCGCCGCGCAGACAAAACAGAGCGCGGCAGCGTGGCGCGACAGCCGCAGCATCATTGCCGTCAGGCTTCGTGCGATCTGGTTAGGCTCCGCCGGGGTAATTCGGGCTTTCGCGGGTGATCGTGACGTCATGGGCGTGGCTTTCACGAAGTCCGGCGTTGGATATGCGTACAAAGGTGGCGCGGTCGCGGAAATCGGCAAGGTCGCGCCCGCCGACATAACCCATAGCGGCTTTCAGGCCGCCGGCAAGCTGGTGCAGCACGCCGGACACAGGTCCTTTGTAAGGCACCTGGCCTTCGATGCCTTCCGGCACCAGTTTCAGCGTGTCGCGAACCTCGGCCTGGAAATAGCGGTCGGCGGAGCCACGCGCCATGGCGCCGACCGAGCCCATGCCGCGATAGGCTTTGAACGAGCGGCCCTGGTGCAGATAGACTTCGCCCGGGCTCTCGTCGGTGCCGGCCAGCAGCGACCCGATCATGGCGGCACTGGCGCCGGCGGCGAGCGCCTTGGCGAGATCGCCGGAATATTTGATGCCGCCATCGGCGATGACCGAGACGCCCGATTTCTGCGCCGTCTCGACCGCCGACATGATCGCCGAAAGCTGCGGCGTGCCGACGCCGGCGACAATGCGGGTGGTGCAGATGGAACCCGGCCCGATGCCGACCTTGACGGCATCGGCGCCGGCATCGATCAGCGCCAGCGTGCCTTCTGAAGTGGCGACGTTACCGGCCAGGATGCGAACCGAATTGGACAGTTTCTTGGCCCGCGTCACCGCATCGAGCACGCGTTGCGAGTGACCATGCGCGGTGTCGATCACCAAAAGGTCGACGCCGGCATCGATGAGCCGCTCGGCGCGCTCAAAACCGTCATCGCCGACGCTGGTGGCGGCCGCCGCGCGCAGGCGCCCCTGCACGTCCTTGGTGGCGTGCGGGTTGAGCTGCGACTTCTCGATGTCCTTCACGGTGATCAATCCGACGCAATTGCCGCCGCTATCGACCACGACCAGCTTCTCGATGCGGTGCTGGTGCAGGAGCCGCTTGGCCTCGTCCTGATCGACATTTTCCTTGACCGTGATCAGGTTCTCACGGGTCATCAGCTCGTAGACTTTCTGGCCCGGGTCGGAAGCGAAGCGCACGTCGCGATTGGTCAGGATGCCGACCAGCCGGCCGACCGTGTGCCCGCCAGCGCCGCCATTCTCGACCACCGGAATGCCCGAGATGCTATAGGTGCGCATCAGCCCCAGGGCGTCGGCGAGCGTCGCATCGGGGCCAATGGTGACGGGGTTCACCACCATGCCGGATTCGAATTTCTTGACTTGCCGCACCTGCTCGGCCTGTTCGGCCGGCGAGAAATTACGGTGGATGACGCCGATGCCGCCGGCCTGGGCCATGGCGATGGCGAGACGCGCCTCGGTGACGGTATCCATGGCGGCGGACAGGATCGGCACGTTGAGGTCGATGTCGCCGGCAATGCGGGTGCGGATATCGGTTTCGCCGGGCATGACCTCGGAATGACCCGGCTGCAGCAGCACATCGTCAAAGGTCAGCGCCAATGCGCCCGTGGACGTTTCGATAATCTTTGCCATGGCCAGCCCTCGGAATGCATGAAAAGCGCTGGACCGGATGGACAGCGCCGACTCGTCTTCTTCCCTTTCAGGATTGGCGCTGGCTCGTAACACGTCCGGTCGCCGTTGAAAAGCCGATTGCTTGTGCACGACAGGGCCGCGAACTCAGCTAATGCCTTTCGCGGTGACGGATGGCGACCGGCATTCACCGCTGCTCTGCGCGGATTGAGTGTTGCCTGGGCAGGCCGGCGGGCAATCGCTTCAGGTTTGCGCCGCCCCTAACCTGCCTGCCGACATCCTCTCCCCGTATAGTGACGGGGAGAGGAACGCCTTCGCAAAGGATTTCGCCAATCTCCAGCGTCGCAGAAAGAACGCCGAGCGTGCGGCCAGCCCCTTCTCCCCGTCACTATACGGGGAGAAGTGCCCGGCAGGGCGATGAGGGGCGGTGCCGACGTCGAGAATTGGCGGATTTGCGCCAGCGACCCGCCGCCGAGGCGGTTTTTTATTTGGGCGCCATTCTTTGCCGGCTTCGAGCATGCCCGCTGCGCGGTCGCACAAATGTGACAGCAAGTTAAGGCGACATCCAATGCACCCCGTGGTAACCGCCCTCCCTGTCGGCTTGCCACGGTCGGCAACAATCGAATCCGGACGCGCTCCATGAACCGCACCATTCCGCTTATCCTGGCGGTCGCCCTTTTCATGGAAAACATGGATTCGACCGTTATCGCAACGTCGCTGCCGGCGATCGCCGTCGACCTCCAGACCAGCCCGGTGGCGCTCAAGCTGGCGCTGACCGCCTATCTGGTGTCGCTGGCGGTGTTCATTCCGATCAGCGGCTGGATGGCCGACCATTTTGGCGCCAAGACCGTGTTTCGCGCCGCGATTGCCGTGTTCATCGTCGGATCGGTCGCTTGCGCGGTGTCGAATTCGCTGCCGGCCTTCGTCGTCTCACGCTTCCTGCAAGGCATTGGCGGCGCCATGATGACGCCGGTGGGACGGCTGGTGCTGGTGCGCGCCACGCCGAAGAGCGAGCTCGTCGCCGCGATTTCGTGGCTGACCGTTCCGGCATTGGTCGGGCCGCTCGTCGGGCCGCCGGTCGGCGGTTTCATCACCACCTATTTCAGCTGGCACTGGATCTTCCTGATCAATGTGCCGATCGGGCTGATCGGCATCTGGCTGGCCACGCGCTTCCTGCCGGAGACCGAAGCGGCGCCGACGCCGCCGCTCGATTTCATCGGCTTCGTGCTGAGCGGCCTGGCGGCATCGGGCATCGTTTTCGGCCTGTCGGTGGTCAGCCTGCCGGCATTGCCGCCGATTGCCGGCTTCCTCACCGTGGCTGTCGGGCTGGTTTCAGCCGTGCTTTACCTCCTGCATGCGCGCCGCTCCAAAAATCCGCTGCTGGCGCTCGAACTGTTCCGCAACCAGGTGTTCCGCGCCTCGGTCCTCGGCGGCGGGCTGTTTCGCATCGGCATCGGCGCCGTACCCTTCCTTTTGCCGCTGATGTTCCAGATCGGCTTCGGGCTGACGCCGTTCCAGTCGGGAATGATCACCTTCGTGGCGGCGATCGGCGCCATCGGCATGAAATTCGTCACCGCGCTGATCTTCCGGGTCGCCGGCTTCCGCCGCGTGCTGATCTTCGGCTCGTTGATCGCGGCGGCGTCGATTGCCATCAACGGCCTGCTGACGCCCGAGACGCCGTATCTGCTGATCCTCGCCGCCTTGCTCGCCGGCGGATTCATCCGCTCGATGTTCTTCACCGGCATCAACGCGCTAGCCTATGCCGAGATTTCGACCGCCGACACCAGCAGGGCAACGCCGATCGCCGCAGTGTTCCAGCAACTGTCGATCGCGCTCGGCGTGGCGCTGGCCGGCGGCATTCTGGAAGTGTCGACGACAATCCATGGCGGGGCGCTGACGCTGAGCGACTTCCACATCGCGTTCTTCATTGTCGCGGCGGTGTCGGCCGCTGCATCGCTGTCATTCATGCGGCTGGCGCCCGATGCCGGCAACGCCGTATCGGGACATGGCGGGCTGACGGCGCCGAAGACGCTGGGGGTGGGTCCACTGGGGAGTTGAGGGCTCCTTCCCTTCTCCCCTTGTGGGAGAAGGTGGATCGGCGCGCAGCGCCGAGACGGTTGAGGGGTGTTGGACGGAATGAGGCGTTGGTGATTTTGCCGATGTATACGAGAGTTTGCGTCAAGCTGGAGCACCCCTCATCCGACCGAGCTTCGCTCGGCCACCTTCTCCCACAAGGAGGGCTTTGCACAGAATCGGATTGGTGATTCCGTGGGCAAGGAAGAGAGGGAGATGATTTGGATGGTCGATCGTGT
>NZ_JBVVQB010000040.1:0-63666 GCF_055811775.1 Mesorhizobium sp. WSM4844
CCAGGCAATCAGCGTGAAGATGATGCCCGGTATGATCGAGACGAAGCGGCGCTTGCCCGCAGGCAGCCAGTAATGCAACGCCAGGCCCGACACTTGAGCCGCGGCGGCGCGGACTCGGTTTCCTCGGCCTGTCGCAGAACTGGCCGGGCCTGCTGATGATGGCGGTCGGGTTCATCCTGCTGTTGTCGGTGGTGGTCCTCTAGGCGCTAGGCCGCCGCGCTGATCCCCAGACGCTCAATCGCCAGTTTGCGGGTCGAGACGTAGTCGGTCTTGCCAGAGCCCAGCACCGGGATTTCCTCGACCTTGACAATGTCGTTCGGCACCATCAGATCGGCGGCGCCGGCTTGTCTGCCGAATTTGCGCAATTCATCGGGGTCGGCCTCATCGGCGGTGGTGACCAGCACGATACGCTCGCCGCGGCGCCTGTCCGGCACCGCCACCACAGCGTGGTGCTCTTCCGGCCACAGCGACTGCACCAGCATCTCGACCGCGCCCAGCGACACCATCTCGCCGGCGATCTTGGCGAAGCGCTTGGCCCGGCCGCGAATGGTAATGAAGCCCTCGCGGTCGACAGAAACGATGTCGCCGGTATCGTGCCAGCCGTCGAGCGGCTGCAATTCCCCGGGCCGATCTGAGGTCATGTAGCCCATCATCAAATTCGGCCCCTTGAGCAATAACCGTCCGGCGCCGCTGATGCCCTCGACCGGCTCGAGCTTCATGCGCACGGCCGGCAACAGTCGCCCGACCGTGCCGTCGCGGCCGTGGATGGCGGTGTTGACGGCAACGACGGGCGCTGCCTCGGTCAGCCCGAAACCTTCGATGATCTCCGCCTGGAAGCGCTCCCGGTAGACGCGGCGCGTCTCCGGTTTCACCGCTTCGGCGCCGGCGACGATGAAGCGCAGGCTGGAGAAATCGCCGTCCTTGGCGGTGCGCGCATAGTTGGCGAGGAACGTGTCGGTGCCGAACATGACCGTCGGCCTTGCCTTGCGTGCGACCTCGGGGATCAGCTTGTAGTGCAGCGGCGAGGGGTAGAGGAACAGTTTCACGCCGGTGACCAGCGGCAGGATGGTGCCGCCGGTGAGCCCGAACGAGTGGAACACCGGCAGCACGTTGAGCAGGATGTCGGCCGGCGAGATGGTGATGCGGGCCTCAGCCTGCATGGCGTTGGCGAGAAGATTTCTGTGCGACAGGACCACCGCCTTCGGCGTGCCTTCCGAGCCTGAGGTGAACAGGATCACCGCTGGCTTGGCCGCATTCTGCGGCTGCAGCGGCCAGCGCCACAGCAAGGCGGCGGCGAGCTTGTCCAGTACGGTTACGCTGGCCCGCACATCCTCCAGCCACAACAGCCTGGCGCCGCCTTCTTCTACCGCCGCGACGATGTCAGCGAGGCTGGCCTTGTCGACAAAGGCGCGCGACGAGACCACGGTGCGGATCTCCGCCGTGCGCACGGCGGCGGTGACGCTGGCCGGGCCTGCGGTGTAGTTGATCATCGCCGCCACCCGGCTCGCTGACAACAGGCCAACGAGCGACAGCACGACACCGTTGGCGTTGGGCAGCAGCACTCCAACCGCTTCATTCGGCGCCGTCACCGCCTCGAAGCGGCGGCCCAGCACCCGCGCGCCGATGAACAGCTTTCTGTAATTCAGCGTGCCGCTGACCACGTCTTCGACGATGGGATGCGAGGCGCCGACTCGGTCGGCGGCGTCGCGTATGGCGAGGAACAGGCCGCGGTCAAGATCGCTGCCGAAAAGCCGGGCTTCGGCGAAACGGTCGAACAGCGCATTGGTGTTCGAGGATTGATCAGGGTTTCGCGCTACCAACTCGGCGATGGTCATCGGCTCCAGCACGCTGATCGACAGGAGAGGAAACCAGCGCCGGGGCGCCTTGTCCGCCGCAGTCAGTGATACCGGCAGAGTGCGCGCGCCGGCGACGAAGATAGGCACGATGCGGGCGTCGGCCTGCATGGCGATGCGGGTGACGGCGCGAAACAGGCGAAATGTCTTGATATCAGGCTCGACCGCATCCGGCAGATAGACGGCAAGGCGGCCCTTGCCCTTCAGCACCCGCACCAGCCGGCGGCTGACGAAGACATGCTCAGCGTTGAAAGCGATAGTGCGGCCAAGCTCGCGCCATGGTTCGAGCCAGGGCGATCGCGCCGAGACCTCGTCGAGGATGTGCAGCGTGTCTTCCGGCAGCAGTGACAGCATCAGCGCCGGTTCGAGGCGCGACTGGTGCGAAATGACGTAAATGACCGGGGCGGCTGTTCTGCGGGCGATCTTGATACGATCATCGGCAATCCGGTAGGCGAGCTTGAACGGCACATAGAGCAGCGCCTGCGTGAAGCGCAGGCCGAGGCGGAATTTTTCCACCACGCCGATCAGCAGCCAGGCCGCGACGAGACCCGCAAGCAGCGCCAGTGTCAGGATCATGCCGCGTCTCTCCCAACAGATTTTGACCTCGCGGCTCTTCCTGACCGCTTCGATGAGAACCTAGACGAAGTGGGCTCAACGTCAATGCGGAGGTGCGGTACCTTCGCATTACTGGCCTGGCCGGCCATGAAAAGTGCGGTGTCTATGTTTCCTTGCGGCAGAGAAAGCGCCTGCGGCATGAGCCTGGATTGATGGGGGCGGCTCACGCCGCTTTCAGCCTCCCGCTGATGAAGCGGAATTCCTGTGTCTTGCCACCATAGCCATAGGCGGCGGCCGGGACTTCATGCACGAAGGCATAGCTCTCCTCATGCACCTTGCCCAGCAGGCTGCCAAAGCCAAGGAAGAGCGCCTTGAGATAGGCCTCCAGCTCAAGCTTGGTGTTGGTGCCGTCGACCACCTTGATGTCGAGCCAGAAACTGTTGGCGTCATGCTCGGCCAACGACTTGCCGCCAGCGAACCAGTGCTCGGGGTCATGGTAGGAAATGGCCACCGCTGTGATCGTCGCATCCTTGCGCAAATGCGTGGCGGTCAGTTCGGTCACCTGCCTGGCGATAGCGGCGGACAAAGCGGCATCGGGCTTGCCGGTGACGCTGACATTGATGATCGGCATAATTTCTCTCCTCGGGTTACGCGGCGTCTCTTCGCCGTCAGAAATCTTTGCCATCGTTCTTGCGTTATAAAAATCGAATTGTTTTCAGGGAAAACTTTGATACTGTCGAATTATGGCAATGCTCGACCCCGACCTCCTCAAAACCTTTCTCGCCTTCGTCGACCGCGGCTCGCTGGCGCAGGCGGCGTCATTTGTCGGGCGCTCGGCGTCGGCGGTGACCACGCAGATGCAGCGGCTTGAGGATATTGTCGGCGAACCACTTCTGGCGCCGCAGGGAAGAGGGCGCGTCCTGACGCCGGCGGGCGAAGATCTGGCCGGTCATGCGCGGCGCATCCTTGCTGTGCATCGCGAAGCGTGGCTGGCCCTCAAGGGCGTGCGAGCCGATGGGCGCGTGGCCATCGGCACGACACAAGATTTCGCCGACAGCGGGCTGCCGGATTTGCTCAGGGCCTTTGCCGCGAGCTATCCGCGCGTCAGGATCGAACTGCGCGTCGGCCGCTCCGCCGAATTGGCCGAGGCACTGCAAACCGGCATCCTCGATCTGATGGTCGCCATGCGACAGGCTCCGGCGCCGGACGAGATCGGCGTGCTCCGCGAACCGATGATGTGGCTCTGTTCGCAAAGAGGCTTGGCCACACACCAGGACGAACTGCCGCTGGCGCTGCTCGATCCGCATTGCGGCTTTCGCGAAGCGGCGATCGCGGCACTCGACAGGGCAGGCCGTCGCTACCGCATCGCCGCCGGCAGTGCCAGCCTGGCCGGGCTGCGCACGGCGGTAAATGCCGGCATTGCTCTGACGCTGCGGACGGCGCGGTTTGCCCATTCCGGCATCGTCGAGGCACCGCGCGAGTTTGGCCTGCCGCAGGTTCCCATCGCCGAGTTCGCCATCCGGCTGCGCCAGGATGCCGAGCCCCCGGCCCAGGATCTGGCTGCGCTGTTCAGCGGCAACCTTGCCTTGCCAGGCGCACCGAGCTGATTTCGCTAAAGAAAAAGCCGACCTTGCGATCGGCTATAGGTTAGACGGGCCGAGGGGTTTGGGGGGACTTGGATGACCCGTCAAAGCCAACAATGCCTGAACCTGTTGATGGTTCCATGACCTTGCTAATTTATTTGCACCCGCAAATTTATTTCGGCGGCAGATTTTTCTCAGGCAGAGCGCTGCCTGGCCGCTTGGCAGTCGCGCCCGCCATGGGCGAACACCGCGCAGAGCACGATGGCGCCGCCGATCATGCTGGCGGCTGGCGGGACCTCGGCCAGGAACAGGAAGGCGAACAGGATCGCGAACGGTACTTCAGCCGAGCCCAGCAGGCCGGATTCGGCAGCCGGAATGAGCCGCGCGCCCTCCGTCCACAAAATAGAGGCCAGCGCGAACGACGTGCCGAAGGCGACGAGCAACACTGCGTCCCTGGCCGAGACGGCCAATGGATCGGTGACGAACCAACCGAGCACGAACAAAAGGAATGCCGACACCGCCCCGGCCCACACCACCGGCGTGTCGCGGAAAGCGCGCACCATGATCATGTAGAGCGCGCTGCCGATTGTCATCAGCAGCGCCAGCCCGTCGCCGAACAGATGGCCGGTGCCGAAGCCGGACCAGACCATGATCGCCACGCCGCTGAGCGACACGGCGGCGGCGGCAAGCGTCTGCAGCCGGAAGCGCTCACGAACCAGAATGAAGGCAAGCAGCGCGGTGACGAAGGGCGCAGTGGCGTAGATGATCGCAACATTGGCGACGAAGGTGAACTTGAACGCCGAGATGAAGGCGATGCTGGCTAGCGCGCCCTCGCTCGCCAACAGCCAGCCGCGCCAGCCGAGGCGCAGGCTTTCACGCCCACCGGATTTGACGGCGCCGCCAAAGCACATAGAGGGTGATCAGGATCGACCCAACGAAGCCGCGCCAGCAGGTGATGGTCAGCGGATCGGCATGGATCGACTTGGTTAGCACGCCGGTGAGGCCGAAGACGGCTGCCGACGCCGAAACCAGGATGATGCCAAGGGTGCGCTCGGCGGCGGTGTCAGGCATGGTTGGGAATTCGGTCATGTCACCAGACTATGCTGCCCTGTCCTGACACCGTACTGTCAGCAGGGGTTGCCGTATCCTGCAGCCGCTGCGGAAATGCCCTTTTGCAAGTCGATTCATCTCATCAAAGCCGATGTGTCAGTTCGACACGAAGTGATCTTGCCTCTCCCACGGCTCCTGCGGACCGCGAACATCCCTGTTGACTCGGCCCCAGGGTCAGCCCCGATAGAAAGGCGGTCAACAGCAACAAGGTGATTCATGAACTCTTCCGCCCAGTTCCTGAACGCTTCCGAAGCCGCCGGCCGGCTCGGGGTGTCGGCCAAGGCCCTGCGGCTTTATGAGCAGCGCGGCCTGATCGCTCCGATCCGCACTGCGGCCGGATGGCGCGCCTACGGTCCTGTCGAAATGAGCCGCGCCGCCGAGATCGCGGCCCTGCGCGCGCTTGGCTTCAGCCTGGCCCAGGTGGCGCGGGTGATGGAGGGTGACTCCCGGGGCATGGAGCCGGCCTTGGCCGCACACCAGGCGGTACTCGAGGGCCGGCTGCGCCAGCTTGTCGGCGTAATAGAGAAGATCGGTAGCCTGCGGGACGACCTCGCTCGAGGCGAAGCGCCAAGCGCCGGGGAACTGGCGCGCCTGCTGGCGCCAGAGGCTACGCTCAGCGTCGCTTTCGACCTTCCCTGGCCTTGGGGAGGCGAGCGCTTCGAACTGGGACAGATCCGACCGCTGAACTACATCATCGGCCCGCTGGGCAGTGGCAAGACCCGGCTGGCTCAGCGCCTGGCCGAGACATTGCCTGACGCCGCCTTCCTTGGCTTGGATCGACTGGCGAATGGCTGTGCGGCGGCTCTGGCTCGTGTGGACGCCGACCCAGCTCTCAGGTCGCGGGTCGATCAGACGCTGGCCTGGCTCGTCGAGGACGGTGCCGCGGTGTCCGACGCAATGATCGCTCTACTCGTCGGATTGGAAGCCGAAGGTCCGGCCATCCTGGTCGTCGACATGATCGAACAGGGGCTGGATCAAGCCTCGCAAGAAGCCCTGATTGCCCATTTGCGTCGCCGCGGCTCCGGCGGTCGACCGCTTTTTCTGCTCACGCGCTCCTGCGCGATACTCGACCTGGCGGCTGTCGGCACCGACGAAGCGATCATCCTCTGCCCCGCCAATCACAGCCCGCCAACGTACGTCGCCCGGTACCCCGGCACTCCCGGCTACGAGGCCGTCGCCACCTGCCTGGCCTCACCCGAGGTGCGGGCGCGGACGGACGGCGTCATCGCGCGGCGGCCCCAGGCCGCATGAAAGGCATCAAGTCTAACGACGCAGCAATGTCTGGACAGCTTGTCACTCCGATCCAAATGTCGTGAAATCAAGGTTTAGGCCGTACCGGTTCTATTCGAGTATTGTGACGAGCGATGAAAATGACTGCCGAAAAGGGTTGGACATGGACACCACCGGACTGAAGGCCATGCAGGCGCCGCTCAAGGAGGCGTATCGCGACGACGCATCGCGCGCGCTGATCACGCTTCGGGCCAAGGGCTCGGTCGACGACCAGTCGATCGCCTGCAAGGTCGAGACCGGCAGGGCGCTCGCCGTTGCCGGTCTGCATCCGGCTACCGGCGGTTCCGGGCTCGAACTGTGCTCGGGCGACATGCTGCTGGAGGCGCTGGTCGCTTGCGCTGGCGTAACGCTGAAGGCAGTGGCGACGGCGCTGGAGTTCAAACTCGGCGCCGCCACCGTGGAGGCCGAAGGCGATCTCGATTTTCGCGGCACCTTAGGCGTGGCAAAAGATGCGCCGGTCGGCTTCCGCGCCATCCGGCTGAATTTCAACCTCGACAGCGACGAGCCACAAGAGCGCGTCGACACACTGCTCAAGCTGACCGAACGCTATTGCGTGGTGTTTCAGACCATCAATACGAGGCCGGAACTGACGGTCAGCGCTCAGCGCTGAACGCGCGCCGCCGGCTACTCGCTTTCGCCCTCGTCGGCGAACGGCGAGGCGCTCGGCACGCACTGCACCGACCAGCCGGCCGGCGTTGGCTGCTTCTGATATTCGGTGACGGCGAAGGCGCACTGTTCGCGAGTGTCGAACGTGCTGGGCAGCACCACCATGCCGCCTTGCGGGCCGGCAATCACCAGATACCAGACCAGCGCTACGCTCGAAGCCATGGAAGTTTCCTCGCTTGTTGTGGGAGTCGGGTGATCCTATCAATTCTGGGCGATCGGCGAAAGCGCAGCCTGGCGCGGTGGGTCGCCACGCCAGCGTTTTCTGCATTTGTTGGGCCGCCTCAGTTCACGGCAAAGCAGTAGAACAGGCCGTCGCCGCCGGTGCTCCTCAGTGCCTCCTGACTGCAGCCGCCGCGTGAAGCGTGCGAGGAATTCCACGATTTGGCGGCGGCCGAATCGTCGAGACCGGTGCGGTCGTGATGGCCCGTCATTGCCGCACCTTCCGCTCCGCTGAGCGTCCAGTCGCCGCAGGTCTGGTCGGCAATTTTCGTGCCGTCGGGCTTGGACCCGGTCAGCACGTCGTGGCGGTTGGGCTTGTCGCCGCGGCCGTTGACCACTTCGCCCTTTTCGTTGAGCGCCGTCTGCTTGGTGATGGCGTTGGCATCGCTATGCAGCGAAGCGACATCGTCGGCGATCTTGACGCCCTTGGCGTTGAACCACGGTCCCGTGCCAATGCGATCGCGTGCATCGGTGTCGCTGGTCGAGAGGTAGGCGTGCCATGTCTTGCCCGTAACGCCCGCGGCTTCAGCCAGCGAGGCGCAATGCGCATCGGCGCCCGCGAGGCCGCCGAGATCGGCGCCCTTGCCCGAGCCGACGCTGGTGACGAAGAAGCTCATCGTCGCATCCTGCGAGGATGCGACGCCGATGGCTGCCAGCGATGCAGCGGCGGTGACGAGAAGCAGTCTGCGCATGGTGGTCCTCCGTTTCGGAAAATCTGGCATTCCAATAACGTCGGCGGCGGCGCAATTCTTCCGTCGAAATGCGCGATGCGTCTACTCCGGCTGCCGGTAGGCAACAAAGCGGTTGTGCTTGGCCTGGAAGATCAGCCCGGTCTCCGTAAGCGCCGGGCTGGCCAGCGGCACGATGCGTTTGGCGATCTCCTGGGGATGCGGCAGCGTCTCCGGATCCTCGCCGGGCACCGCCTGCGCCCGCATGGCGGTGCGGGTGGCGCCGGGATCGGCGGCATTGACCCTGAGGGCCAGGTTTTCCGTCTCATGCGCCCAGGAACGCATCATCGTCTCGACGGCCGCCTTCGACGCCGCATAGGGCGCCCAGAAGGCCCGCGCCGAATGGGCGGCATTGGAGGAAAGCACGATGGCACGGCCGGCGTCGGAGAGCCTGAGCAGCGGGTCGACCGAGCGGATCAGCCGCCATGTCGAGGTAACGTTGATGGTCATCACCTTCTCGAAGGTTTTGGCCTCGACATGGCCGATCGGCGAGATGACGCCGAGCACCGCCGCATTGGCGACCAGGATGTCGAGCTTGCCCCAGCGCTCATGGATGGCGCCGCCCAGCCGGTCGATGCCGGCCATGTCGGCGAGGTCGAGCGGCACAAGCGTGGCTTGTCCGCCCGCCGCCTTGATCTGGTCGTCGAGTTCCTCCAGCCCACCGACGGTACGGGCAACGGCGATGACGTGTGCGCCGGCGGCGGCAAGTTCCAGGGCGATGAAGTAGCCGATGCCGCGCGAGGCGCCGGTGACGACCGCGACGCGGCCGGAAAGGTCGAGGCCAGGGGTGGGGATCATGCGAGGGCCTCCGTGAGCAGGCGTGAAACTCGGGAAGGCAATTGGTGTTCCGGCAATCCTACGCCCCGCCCGCCGCCAGCAGCGAGAGCGTGCGCACATTGTCCGAACCTTCGAAGTCGGCAAGCCGGGTCGGATATTGCCCGGTGAAGCAGGCGTCGCAGAATTGCGGCTGCTCATTGTCGCGGCCGGCCTCGCCGACGGCGCGGTAGAGCCCGTCGATTGACAGGAAACCGAGCGAATCGACGCGGATGAACTCGGCCATCTCTTCCACCGACATGCGCGACGCCAGCAGCTTCGACTTCTCCGGCGTATCGACGCCGTAGAAACAGGAAGCGCGCGTCGGCGGCGAGGCGATGCGCATGTGCACTTCCTTGGCGCCGGCATCGCGCACCATCTGCACGATCTTCTGGCTGGTGGTGCCGCGCACGATCGAATCGTCGACCAGCACCACGCGCTTGCCTTCGATCATGCGGCGGTTGGCGTTATGCTTGAGCTTGACGCCCATGTGGCGGATCGAATCGCCGGGCTGGATGAAGGTGCGGCCGACATAGTGATTGCGGATAATGCCGAGCTCGAACGGGATGCCCGCGGCTTGCGAAAAGCCGATCGCCGCCGGAGTGCCGCTGTCCGGCACCGGCACGACGATGTCGGCCTCGACCGGGCTTTCGAGCGCCAGCTCGGCGCCGATGCGCTTGCGCACCTCGTAGACGTTGCGGCCCTCGACCGACGAATCCGGACGCGCGAAATAAACATATTCGAAGATGCAGAAGCGGGTTTTCTGCGGCTCGAACGGAAACAGGCTCTCTATGCCCTTGGCGGTGACGACGACCATCTCGCCGGGCTTCAGGTCGCGCACGAAACGCGCGCCGATGATGTCGAGCGCGCAGGTTTCGGAAGCCAGGATCCAGGCGCCGTCGAGATCGCCGAGCACCAGCGGCCGGATGCCGAGCGGATCGCGGCAGCCGATCATCTTCTTTGAAGTCATCGCCACCAGCGAGAAGGCACCTTCGACCTGGCGCACCGCATCGATGAAGCGCGAGTTGAGATCGCGTTCCCTGCTGGTGGCGACCAGATGCAGCAGTGTCTCGGTGTCGGAGGTCGACGAGAAGATCGCGCCCTGTTTCTGCAGCGCGCGCTGCACCGTCATGGCGTTGGTGAGGTTGCCGTTGTGGGCGACAGCGAAGCCGCCATCGGCGAGCTCGGCGAAAAACGGCTGGATGTTGCGCTGGCCGGCGCCGCCGGTGGTGGCGTAGCGCGTGTGGCCGATGGCGCGGTTGCCTTGCAGGCTGTCGATGACGCGCTGTTTGGTGAATGTATCGCCGATCAGGCCGACATGATGTTCGACATGGAACTGGGTGCCGTCATAGGAAACGATACCGGCCGCTTCCTGGCCGCGGTGCTGCAACGCATGCAGGCCGAGCGTGACGATAGCCGCAGCGTCCTGCCGGCCAAAAATACCGAACACGCCGCATTCGTCATGGAAATGATCGTCAGCCTCGGCGGAAAGCACGTCGTCTGCGTCTGCCATCTTCAGCTCCGCTAAAGTCGCTATATAGTGTGATGACGGCTCGAGAGCAACGTAGAGTTTGCGGCCTTCACATGATCGTCAGTTTGCCGGCGCCGGATTGGCCGGTGCATTGTCGGCCGGTGGTGCGTCGGTCTCGCTGCCGTCGGGCGCCGGAGCATCGTCGCCGGTTGCCGGTGCGTCCGCCGCGGGTGCATCCGCTGCCGGAGGTGTCTCGGCGCCGGTCTCGGGTGCCGGCTGATTCGGATTGAGCCTGTTGAGGATCGCGTTTTCCGGATCCTCGGGCAGCAGGCTTTCGAGCTTGGCGCCGATCGATTCGAGCAGCGGCCGCGACTTGGCATCGGCGACCCAGCCCGGAGCCTTGGGGCCGGCCAGCCAGTTGAAGAACAGCAGGGCCACCGCGACGACCAGGATGCCGCGCGCCGCGCCATAGAGGAAACCAAGCGTGCGGTCGAGCGCGCCGACCCTGGAATCGATGATCCAGTCGGCGAGCTTCATGGTGATGATGGAGACGACGATCAGCGCGACGATGAAGACGATGCCGGCGGCCACCACCATGGCAATCTTCTCATTGTCGACATAGGGCTGAACGTAAGGCAGGACCGGTTGATAGAAAAAGAACGCTGCCGCGGCCGCCGCTATCCAGGAGATGACGGATAGGACCTCGCGCGAAAAGCCGCGAACCATGGCGAGCATCGCCGAGACCAAGGTGAAGCCGACGAGAATTCCGTCAAGCAGCGTAATCGGCATGTCTTTTGCCCCACTTCATGAGCCGCGTCATTCTTGCTCGTCGGCGCGGCTGCGCCGTGAGCCGGCTATGCGCGCCACGAGATCGGCAAGCTCGGTGGGCTGGAAAGCGCCGGCCCCTATCCCCCCGGCAAGTTCCTCGCTGCCCAAGGGCAGAACCGCGCTTCCAAAACCCAGCTTTTCGGCTTCCTTCAGGCGCTGCTGCGCATGCGCAACCGGCCTCACGGCGCCCGAAAGGCTGATTTCGCCGAAATAGACGCAATCGGCGGGAAGGGCAAGACCGGTGAGCGAGGAAACCAGTGCGGCCGCCACTGCCAGATCGGCGGCCGGCTCCGAGATACGGTAGCCGCCGGCGACGTTGAGATAGACGTCATGCGTGCCAAAGCGGACCCCGCAATGGGCTTCGAGAACGGCGAGGATCATCGACAGCCGGGCACCGTCCCAGCCGACGACGGCGCGACGCGGCGTGCCCAGCGACGACGGCGCCACCAGCGCCTGGATTTCGACCAGCACCGGCCTGGTACCTTCCATGCCGGCGAAAACCGCGGCGCCCGGCGCTTTCGCATGGCGTTCGCCGAGAAAAAGCTCGGATGGATTGGCGACCTCGCGCAGGCCCATATCAGACATTTCGAACACGCCGATCTCGTCGGTCGGTCCGAAGCGGTTCTTGACCGTGCGCAGGATGCGGTAGTGGTGGCCGCCTTCGCCCTCGAAATAAAGCACCGCGTCGACCATATGCTCGACGACGCGCGGCCCGGCGATCTGGCCTTCCTTCGTAACGTGGCCGACGAGCACGATCGCCGCGCCTGTGGATTTGGCATAGCGGATCATCGCCTGGGCGGCGGCACGCACCTGGGTGACGGTGCCGGGCGCCGAATCGGCCATGTCGGTCCACAAGGTCTGGATCGAATCGAGGATCACCAGGTCCGGCCGCTTGCCGTCGGCGATGGTGGCGAGGATGTCCTCGACATTGGTCTCGGCGGCAAGCTCCACCGGAGTATCGGCGACGCCGAGCCGCTGCGCACGCAGCCTGATCTGGGCAACCGCCTCTTCGCCCGAGACGTAGACGATGCGGTGGCCCTTGGACGCCAGTGCTGCGGCCGCCTGGGTCAACAGCGTCGACTTCCCGATGCCGGGATCGCCGCCGACCAGCAGGGCCGAGCCGCGCACGAAACCGCCGCCGGTGGCGCGGTCGAGCTCGCCGATGCCGGAAACGATGCGCGGCGCGTCCTCGATGTCGCCGGACAAAGTCGTGAGCACCACGGCGCGGCCCTTGCGCGCATTGCGGGTATTGGCCGGGCCCGAGCCGATGCCGCCGGACGTGCCTTCCTCGACCAGCGTGTTCCACTCGCCGCAAGCATCGCATTTGCCAGCCCAGCGCTGATGCACCGAACCGCAATTCTGGCAGATGAACTGGACGCGCGATTTAGCCATCAGCGTTGCGTCGCTCGCAAATGGCCGGAGGCGGGCGATCCTGCCCACCCCCCTCTGTCCTGCCGGACATCTCCCCCGCAAGGGGGGAGATTGGATGTCACGAATGCTTTCGCCAATCTCCAAAGTTGAAGAAGAGACGCCAACGCAGAAGCTGCCGATCTCCCCCCTTGCGGGGGAGATGGCCGGCAGGCCAGAGGGGGGTGTGACGGAGCACGGCGGTAAGTCAAAAGCTACTCAAACCTCTCCGCAATATGATGCTCCTCGGCGAGGTCGGAGAAGCGGGTGAACTCGCCCTGGAAGGCGAGGCTGACCGAGCCGGTCGGTCCATGGCGTTGCTTGGCGACGATGACCTCGGCCTTGCCGCGCATCTCGTTCATCTCGTGTTCCCATTTGATGTATTCGTCGGTGCCGGGCTTCGGCTCGCGGTTCTTCAGATAATATTCCTCGCGGTAGACGAACATCACCACGTCGGCGTCCTGCTCGATCGAACCCGATTCGCGCAGATCCGAGAGCTGCGGGCGCTTGTCGTCGCGGCTTTCGACCTGACGCGACAGCTGCGACAGCGCAATGATCGGCACGGCAAGCTCCTTGGCCAGCGCCTTCAGGCCGGTGGTGATCTCGGTGATCTCCTGCACGCGGTTCTGCGAGGATTTGGCGCTCGACCCTTGCATCAGCTGGATATAGTCGATGACGATGACGTCGAGGCCGCGCTGGCGCTTCAGCCGCCGCGCCCGCGCCGACAGCTGGGCGATCGAGATGCCGCCGGTCTGGTCGATGAACAGCGGGATCTTCTGCATGGTCTGCGAACAGGCGACCAGCTTTTCGAAATCCATTTCGCTGATCTCGCCGCGGCGGATTTTCGACGACGGGATTTCGGTCTGTTCGGAAATGATGCGGGTGGCGAGCTGTTCCGACGACATTTCGAGCGAGAAGAAGCCGACGACGCCGCCATTTGCCGCCTTGAACGAACCGTCGGCCTGTTGTGCCGGCACATAGGCTTCGGCGATGTTGAAGGCCATGTTGGTGGCAAGCGAGGTCTTGCCCATGCCCGGGCGGCCGGCGATGATGATCAGATCGGACGGCTGCAGGCCGCCCATGCGGCGGTCGAGATCGCGCAGGCCCGTGGCGACGCCCGACAGGTGCCCGTCGCGCATATAGGCGGCGTTGGCCATGTCGACGGCGGTCTTGACCGCGTCGGTGAAGCTCTCGAAGCCGCCATCGTAGCGGCCGGTCTCGGCCAGTTCGAACAGGCGCCGCTCGGCATCCTCGATCTGCTCGGATGGCGACATGTCGACCGGCGCGTCGTAGGCAATGTTGACCATGTCTTCGCCGACGGTGATCAGGGCGCGTCGCGTGGCGAGATCATAGATGGCGCGGCCGTAGTCGGCGGCATTGACGACGGTGACCGCCTCGACGGCCAGCCGTACGACATATTGCGCAACCGTCATGTCGCCGACCCTCTCGTCGGCCGGCAGAAAGGTCTTCAGCGTGATCGGCGTTGCTATCTTGCCCATACGAATGAGTTCGGCGGCGACCTCAAAGATCTTTCTGTGCAGCGGCTCGTAAAAATGGCCGGATTTCAGGAAATCCGACACGCGGTAGAAGGCGTCGTTGTTGACGAGGATGGCGCCGAGCAGCGCCTGCTCGGCCTCGATGTTGTTCGGTGCCTCGCGATAGAGCGGTGTTTCCGCCACGCCGAATTTTCGTGCTGCCTCTGCCATTACGTCCCCGATTTCGATGCCGGTCTCTCGATATCAGTAACGGGATAGGTCGGTGATGACTTATCTGCATCAGTCTTCATTCAATCAGCTTCGGTGCCCGCGATTCACAGCCAAGATTTTTCGGTGGAAAGAATCTTGATTGACTCGAATCAAGATGGCGAGCCTAGCCGTTCTCGGACGAGAACAAAACAGGAAAATAGCTGCCAATCACTCAGGCAGTGCGTCGCCCCAGTCGAGCCGCCGCGCGGCCTTGAACACATCGCCGTCGCGCTTGGTGAACAGTTTCTCGTCGGCGCTGCCGTCCTTTTCGCAAAGTTTCAGCAGGACCTTGCCCGAGCCTGATTTCGGCGGTGCGATCACACGCGCCTGCGGCGGGGCAACAGCGTGGCGGGAGGCAGCGACATAGATGAATTTCTCGTCCTCCCACGGCACATCGGCGTCCTTGGCCAGCCGGTGCAGGCGCGAACGCGCGACACGGCGCGAAAAATGGCACCAGTCGGGCGGCACGAGCGGGCAGGGAGCCGCATGCGGGCAAGGCGCAAGCACGTGCGCGCCCGCCTCGATCAGCTGTCGGCGCACGGCAAGAATGCGCTGCCATCCGGCCGGCGTGCCCGGCTCGACGACCAGAAGCGTGTCGTTGGTCAGGTGCCAGAGCCGGTCGATGAGTGTTGGCAGCGACGCTGGTACGATCTCGTCCAGCACATAGGCGCAGGTGACCAGCTCGGCCGGCTTGAGATCGCCGAGATCGAGGCTGACATCGCCGGCCAGCCAGGCGACCCTGGCCGTCATCGCCTCAGCGGCAAGCGCCGCGCCGACCCGGCGCACCGCGGCGCTCGCCTCGATCAGCACCGCCTGCTCGAGGTCGGGCCAGAGATCGAGCGCAGCCCAAAGCACGGTGCCAGGGCCGGCGCCGACGTCGAGCAGGGTTTTGGGTGCATGATCGGGCCTTGCCTCGCTGAGCGCATAGAGACTGGCACGGACAGCGGCATAGGTCGCCGGCAGCCGCGTCGCCAGATAGGCTTTGACCGCGATCTCCTCGGCCGTATGCAGGCGGCCGTCGCGCAGTTCGGCGCGATAGCGGTCCGACAGCGTTTTTGCCGCTTGTTTCAGCGTCGGCAGCGGCACGTTTTCGAGGAGACGCTCGACGCCCTGTCGAAGCGGGATAGGCAGTTCCATAGCTCAGGCACCCCGAGGTGCGAGCAGGATCACCGAGGCGCCAACGATGCAGAGCGCGGAACCGGCAAGGTCCCAGCGGTCGGGGCGCACGCCTTCCACCAGCCACAGCCATCCGAGCGAGGCGGCGATGTAGATGCCGCCATAGGCGGCATAGGCGCGGCCCGCAGCACTGATGTCTACCAGCGCCAGCAGGAAGCCGAACAAAGCGAGCGAGACCAGGCCTGGCGCCAGCCAAAGCGGCGACTTTTCCAGCCGCCACCACGCCCAGATCGAGAAGCAGCCGGCGATCTCGGCAAGGGCAGCAACGATGTAGATGAGATAGGTCATGAAAAAAGTCTCGCGGCGACGGCGAGACCTTTTTCAGCATGTGGGCCGCCAATGGCAAGCGGCAATGGCGTGATCGCCGGCGGTCTATTCCATATCCGCCACCTTGCGGCGCCGGGCGGGCTTGGCGGCAGGGGCTTTTGGACGATGCCCCATGTCGCGCAGCTGCAACGCCTTCTCGCATTTGGCCATATAGTCACGAGACATCGGCAGCGTGTCGTTCTTCTTGGCGATCTGGATTTGGAAGACCACCAGATCCTGCCAGCGGAAAGCGGCTTCCGAGGCTGCCAGATAGAACTCCCACATGCGGCAAAAACGTTCGTCATAGATCGCCTTGGCCTTGTCGCGGTTGGCGGCAAAGCGCTGGCTCCAATGTCTCAGCGTCTCGGCATAATGTAGCCGCAGGACTTCGATGTCGGTGACGATGAGGCCCGACTTTTCGATCGCCGGCATCACTTCCGAGAGCGAGGGGACGTAGCCGCCCGGGAAAATGTATTTGCGGATGAAGGCGCTGGTTGCCCACGGCGCGCCGGAGCGGCCGATCGTGTGCAGCAGCATGACGCCGTCCGGCTTCAAGAGCGTCGCCGATTTGTCGAAGAAGGTGCGGTAGTGGTTGACGCCGACATGCTCGAACATGCCGACCGAGACGACGCGGTCGAAGCGCTCGTTGAGCTCGCGGTAATCCCTCACTTCGAAATGCACGCGGTTCTCCAGGCCTTGCGCATGGGCGCGGTCGGTGGCGACGCCATGCTGCTCTGTCGACAACGTCACACCTTGCACGTCGACGTCGAAGGACTTGGCGAGATAGAGACCGAGCCCACCCCAGCCGGAGCCGATGTCGAGCACCGTCTGGCCGGCCTTCAGCCTGAGCTTGGCGGCAATGTGGCGCTTCTTGGCTGCCTGCGCCTCGTCGAGCGTCATGTCCGGCTGCTCGAAATAGGCGCAGGAATACTGCATGTCGTCGTCGAGGAAGAGCCTGTAAAGGTCGCCTGACAGATCATAGTGGCGCTGCACGTTGCGGCGCGCGCGCGCCGCCGTGTTGATCTGCTGCAGGCGGCGGAAAGCGTGACGCAGGCCTTCTATCGCCTTCGACCAGGTGGCATCGATGCCGCCGCTATCCATGTTCTGGAAGGCGATGCGCATCACCCCCAGCACGCCGCCCTCGAGTATATCGAGCTCACCGTCCATATAGGCTTCCGGCACCGCCAGCATCGGATCGAAGCTGATGGCGCGCTCGGCATGCGTGGTCTTGATGTGCATGTGCACCAGATCGCCGCTGCCGTCACCGAAAGTCACCGAGAGGCCTTTCGGTCCGGTGACCTTGAGATTGCCGGTGCGCACCAGGCGGTCGAGAATGCGTTTCAGCAGAATATTCATGAACAAATGTCCCCTCTCGGTCAGACACGCTGTCTCGGCGCATGACCCGACAACCGAATTCGATTTCGGAAAGGATCATGCGCCGAACCAAAGTCCTGCAGCGTCCTTTGCGCGTCCAAACGACGCGCGGCGCTATAGTCTGCATCAAGATATAGGGGGTCGAAAAGTTCCGTTTGGCACAAAAAAGCCCGGGCGAGGCGCCCGGGCGTTGGTCCAGAAATGACTGGAAGCCGACGAAACGTTTTAAAGCGCCGCTCTGACGCCTTGTGACGTGCAATCAGCCGTTGTCTTCGCCGCCTTCGAACTCGGCATTGGGATCGAAGAAGTTGTCCGGGCGCGCATTGTCGTTGATGTCGTCGCCATAGATGGCTTCGGCTGTGGTCAGCATCTCGCCCTTGGCCTGGCGCTCGGCTTCGTCGGCCGTGCGGGCGATGTTGAGCGTGATGGTGACCTCGACTTCCGGATGCAGGGCGATCGCCACATTGGTCAGGCCGATGGTCTTGATCGGCTGGTTGAGCAGGATCTGGTTTCGGTTGACCGAGAAACCTTCCGCCGTCAGCAACTCGGCGATGTCGCGGGTCGACACCGAGCCGTAGAGCTGGCCGGTTTCGCCGGCCGAACGCACGGCGATGAAGCTCTTGCCGTCCAGCTTCTCCGAAATCTGCATCGCCTCGGACTTGCGCTCAAGGTTGCGGGCTTCGAGCTGGGCGCGCTGGCCTTCGAATTTCTTCTTGTTGGCTTCGTTGGCGCGCAGCGCCTTGCCCTGCGGCAGCAGGAAGTTGCGGGCGAATCCATCCTTGACCTTGACGGTATCGCCCATCTGGCCGAGGCGGGAAACGCGTTCGAGAAGAATGACTTCCATGGTTTTGTTCCTTCGTTTGGGCGCCAAATCACTGGCATCGACGCCGAATTGACTGGAACAGGTCAGGAAGCTGAGGGCGTCGCCGCCGATGTCGCTGTCCTGCCTGTCGCGGCAGTTAGAGGTCTTCACCCCAACCCGGGATTTGATGGCAACCCTGCGGCGCCCGTCGCCGTGGGAAAAGCGGGCGGCGAACCGCCCGCTGGCTAGACCATGATCCCGAAAAGTGGAAACCGGTTTTCGGAAAAGATCATGGTCTACTAGTCAGTGTTGTCCATGATCCCGAAAAGTGGAAACCGGTTTTCGGGAAAAGATCATGGTCTACTAGTCAGTGTTGTCCATGATCCCGAAAAGTGGAAACCGGTTTTCGGATAAGATCATGGTCACCTGATCAGTGTTAGCGAACCACGTACGGCAGCAGGCCGAGGAAGCGGGCGCGCTTGATCGCCTTGGCGAGTTCGCGCTGCTTCTTCTGGCTGACGGCGGTGATGCGCGACGGCACGATCTTGCCGCGCTCGGAAATATAGCGCTGCAGAAGACGCACGTCCTTGTAGTCGATCTTGGGCGCGTTGGCGCCGGAGAACGGACAGGTCTTGCGGCGGCGGTGAAACGGGCGCCGGGTCGGGATCTGGTTGATGTCGACCATTATTCTGCACCCCCTTCAACAGCTTCGCGCGGACGGCGCGGGCCACGGTCTGCACCATCGCCACCGAAGCTGCGCGGCGGGCGATCGCCACGGTCGCCGCGATCGCGGTCGCCGAACGAGCGCGGGCCACGGTCACGGTCGCCGAAGCCGCCGCGTTCCGAGCGCTCTTCGCGCTTCTGCATCATTGCCGACGGGCCTTCCTCATGCGCATCGACCTTGATGGTGAGGAAACGCAGCACATCCTCGGACAGGCCCATCTGGCGCTCCATCTCGTTGAGCGCGGCCGGCGGGCAGGTGATGTCCATCAGCGTATAGTATGCCTTCCGGTTCTTGTTGACCCGGTAGGTGAGGGACTTCAGTCCCCAGTTCTCGACCCGGCCGACGGACCCGCCATTCGCGGAGATGACGCCCTTGTACTGTTCGACAAGCGCATCGACCTGCTGCTGCGAGAGGTCCTGCCGGGCAAGAAACACATGTTCGTAAAGAGCCATATTGTTCTTTGCCTTTCTTTGTTTCTCTCCCGGTCCCGGCGGCAAAAGCCTCTGCAACTTCTCTGACCCGGCGATCCCTGGCGGGGCGGGGAAGAAAGGAGCATGACGAGACGGTCGAGAGCGGAGACACGGGAGGCGGAAGCGCTTCTGGCTCCACACGAAGGTTTTCGAAAAACCTCCGGCCCTCCGTTCAGCCCCCAGCAAGGACCGGCAGATTGCGGGCGTCTATACAGGAATTTGGCCGCAAGACAAGGGCGAGCCGAAAAACCGCCGCGCTCAGGACGACATGTCGCGGCATCTTCAGCTTGTATGCGGGATCCGCTTGTTCACCGTCTCAGGGAAGAAATCGGGCGCTGCACGGCGCTTGCCGAACATCATGTCGTATTGCAGCAGACGGAAATCGCGAATCGCCGGGTCGATTTGCTTCTTGCGCCCCCAGTCGGGCGTGTCCTCGCCCGTCGGCGTCAATAGTAAATTGCGGTCGACGACGCTGTAGCGCTCGCGCATCTGGCCGAGGAAGCCGGTGTAATAGGGGTGGCTGATCCCGGCCGTGGTCAGGACATGGTAGGGCAGAAAGGCTGGACTGACAGTGCCCATGTCCGCGACCGGACCGGTGCGGTTGGACCATACGATCAGCGGCGTTCGGTGATGCAGCAGCATCTGGTCGGGCGGCTCCTTGCGTGGCGCGACGTTATCCCTGAGGAAGCCGGTCTCGACATAGACCGGACCGAGCGGCGGCAGATGGTCGCCGAAGAAGGCGATGACCGTCGGTCGCCGCCGGTTCTTCGCCCATTCGATGAGGCGCTCGAGGCTCTTGTCGGCGTCGGATGCGCCTTCCGTGAAGCTCAGCAGCGAATCCTTTGCCCACTGGCTGGTCGGAGCCTGCACCTTGTGGGTCGGATTGTAATAGCGATTCGGTTCGTAGGGTCCGTGATTTTGCAGGCTGACCGCGAAGTAGAAGAACGGATCGTCCGTGGCGTCGGCTTCGCGGATGATCTCGTCGGTCATCGCCGCGTCCGACGTCAGCGGCCCGCGCTTTTCGAGATATGGCATGTTTTCTTCGGACTTGAAGTCATCGAAGCCGAAATCGGCATAGACCGGCGTTCGGTTCCAGAACCAGCTTGTGCCCGGATGGATGGCGCGCGTCTCATAGCCCTGGCTCTTCAGGAACGTCGCCATCGACGGCACCGGCGCGCGGACATATTGCTGGTAGGGGATGCTGCCGGCCGGCAGGAAGGCGTTGGAAAAGCCGGTCAGCGCCTCGAACTCGACATTGGCGGTCATGCCGCCGAATTCGGGCGAGAACACGTGGCCGGAGCGCAGCGCCCGCACATTGGGAATCGGATCGGGCGTGATGGTGACGCCGGGCAGTTCGGTCGGATCCCAGAAGGATTCGCTCATGACGATGATGATGTCTGGCTTCTCGGCCGGCACCGATGCCTTCACGCCAGATCTTTCGATCGCCGCGATCGCCTTGTCGGAGTAGCCGGCAGGCGCGGGGACATGGGCCATTGGCACGTTGAGGGCGAAGGCCAGTGCGAAGCCGTTGGAGGCGTAATTTTCCTTCTGGTCCCACATGATCGGGATGATTTGCAGCCGGTCGCGGGTCCACGAGAACGTCGCGTAATCCATGATCGACACGAAGAAGGCGAGCAGCGGCACGGTCAGCGTCAGCCGGGCCAGGCGCCCCTTGCGACCGAGCGCCGGTACGCGGCGGCGCCACAGCCGCCAGCCATAAACGAGCAGCGAGAGGCTGCCGACGATGCCGACCGCCAGAGCGATGGCGGTTCCCGGACGTTCTCGCACCAGCAGCGGCATCAGCGCCACGATCTGACGTGAATAGAGGAAATCGGTCGGATAGAGCGGATCGCCGAGATAGAGCGATTTCTGGTGGCCGACAAAGGCCAGCGCCAGCGTCAGCGGCGCGACGATCATCAGGCTCTGGTGGCTGCGGCCGAGCACGGCATCGAGGCCGATGAGGATCAGCGCGAAGATGATGATGGTGGTCCAGCCCGGCTTGAAGGGCTGCAGGAAGAAGCCGACGGTGCCGGCAAAGTCGCCGCGCACGATCAGTTCGATGGCAAAAACCAGGATGGTGGCGACGAGAAGGCTGACGAGGCCATAGCGGATAACAGGCCATTTCCGGCCTGGCAGATAGCCGGTGGCCGGATCGCCTTCCAGAAACTGCGGCGCGGATTTGCCAACGCCTTTCTTGATCCTTGCCACCTTACAATTCCCCCGACCATACACAAAAGTGTCATTGAGCTGTCATCGATATGTCACGAAAAGCTAGCGTCTGTGGCTGAAATAAGAAGAGCCAGCAAACGAATCGTGAGCGATTTTCATCATGAGTGATCGAAAAAAAGCCTTTTGGAACAGGTACTCGGCCAGCGATACCGAGCCGGAGCGGCCCGGGTCGGGCTGCGAGCGGACTTGACTTGTCAGCCCGCCTTGCGTCACAGGCAGGAAAAATCAGCCGCTTGGGAGGCACGCATGGCCGTCGCATTCACCTTTCCGGGACAGGGCAGCCAGGCTGTCGGCATGGGCAAGGACCTCGCCGACGCCTTTCCGGAATCGCGGAAGATCTTCGAAGAGGTCGATGACGCGCTTGGCGAAAACCTGTCGAAGCTGATCTGGGAAGGGCCGGAAGAAAGGCTGACGCTGACCGCCAATGCCCAGCCGGCGCTGATGGCTGTGTCGCTCGCCGCCATCCGGGCGCTGGAATCGCGCGGCCTCTCGCTGAAGCACAAGGTCGCCTATGTCGCCGGCCATTCGCTCGGCGAATATTCGGCACTTGCCGCCGCCGGTTTCGTTTCGGTCGCCGATGCCGCCCGGCTCTTGCGTATCCGCGGCAATGCCATGCAGGCGGCTGTGCCGGCCGGCGAGGGCGCCATGGCGGCGATCATCGGGCTGGAACAGGCCGATGTCGAAGCCGCCTGCGCTGAAGCGGCCAAAGAGTCGATTTGCCAGATCGCCAACGACAATGGCGGTGGCCAACTGGTGATCTCCGGCGCCAGGGCGGCGGTCGAGCAGGCGGCGAAGCTGTGCACGGAAAAGGGCGCCAAGCGGGTGCTGATGCTGCAGGTCTCGGCGCCTTTCCATTCGGCGCTGATGGCACCGGCGGCCGAGGTCATGCGCGAGGCGCTGGCCGGCGTGACGAAGAACGCGCCGTTCGTACCCGTGGTTTCCAACGTGTCGGTCACGCCGTCCAGCGATCCGGATGCAATCGCCCACCGCCTGGTCGAACAGGTGACGGGGCGCGTGCGCTGGCGCGAAACGGTGGAATGGTTTGGCGCCAACGGCATTGCGACGCTGTACGAGGTGGGCGCCGGCAAGGTGCTGTCGGGACTGGCGCGGCGCATCAACCGCGACATCGCCACCGGTGCGGTCGGCACGCCGGCCGATGTCGAGGCGGCGCTGGCGGCGCTCGATTGAACCATGCGCGTCCGGCTGATGCGGGCGCTTGAATTCTTAGCCTCGTCGGGATATGTGAATACATGTATTCACAGGAGATCGGAATGCCGACATCAATCCGACTTGCCCCCGAAATCGAAGAGCGTCTGGATTTTCTCGCGGCCAGGACTGGCCGCAGTAAAGCTTATTATCTGCGCGAACTCATCGAGCGCGGTCTTGAGGACGTGGAAGACTATTACCTCGCGGCCGAAGTGCTGGAGCGGATCAGAAGTGGCGAGGAGGACGTCATGACAGCCGAGGACTTCTGGCGTGGCCTGGACGCTTGAGTATGCCCGCTCGGCGCGCAAATTTATTGAAAAACTGGATCCGCAGACACGTCACCGGCTCCGCGACTTCATCGAGAACCGTATGGCCGCCCTCGACAATCCGCGTGAAGCCGGCAAGCCGCTGAAGGGACCGTTAGCGACTTTTTGGAGGTACCGGGTTGGGGATTATCGAATTATCTGCGATGTGCAGGACAAGCGGCTCGTCATTCTGGTGGTTACAATAGGGCCACCGCAGTGATGTCTACAGGTAGCCACATTCGCCGGCCTGTCCGATTTGGAAGAGGATCAAAGACATGTTCGAATTGACCGGCCGCAAGGCGCTCGTCACAGGCGCATCGGGAGGCATCGGCGAGGCGATCGCCAGGGTGCTGCATGCGCAGGGCGCTGTCGTCGGCCTGCACGGCACCCGCGTCGAGAAGCTGGAAACGCTGGCGGCCGAGCTCGGCGACCGGGTCAAGCTGTTCCCGGCGAACCTTTCCAATCGCGACGAGGTCAAGGCCCTCGGCCAGAAGGCCGAGGCCGATCTCGAAGGCGTCGACATTCTCGTCAACAATGCCGGCATCACCAAGGACGGGCTGTTCGTGCGCATGGCGGACGCCGACTGGGATACGGTGCTCGAGGTCAACCTGACCGCCGTGTTCCGGCTGACCCGCGAACTCACCCATCCGATGATGCGGCGCCGGCATGGCCGCATCATCAACATCACCTCTGTGGTTGGCGTCACCGGCAATCCCGGCCAAACCAACTACTGCGCCTCCAAGGCCGGCATGATCGGCTTTTCCAAGTCGCTGGCGCAGGAGATCGCCACGCGCAACATCACCGTCAACTGCGTCGCCCCGGGCTTCATCGAATCGGCGATGACCGACAAGCTCAACGACAAGCAGAAAGAGGCGATCATGGCGGCGATTCCGACACGGCGCATGGGCACCAGCGCCGAAGTCGCCTCCGCCGTCGCCTACCTTGCTTCCAATGAAGCCGCCTATGTCACCGGCCAGTCCATTCACGTCAATGGCGGCATGGCGATGATTTGACAGTTGCGGGAAAACACCCCTTTTCACCTTGGAGCCCGGCCTATTTTCGTGTAATGCGGCCCGCAACCCGGCGGTTCGGGCAAAAACCGGTCCGGTGCCGTTGCGTTTCCGACAGGACTATCTTTCAGCTTGATTAGCGGCATTCTGCCCGCTAACGAAGACAGACAAACAAAAGACGAGGATGCCCAAATGAGTGACACCGCAGAGCGCGTCAAGAAGATCGTTATCGAGCACCTTGGCGTCGATGCCGACAAGGTGACGGAGCAGGCGAGCTTCATCGATGATCTGGGCGCGGACAGTCTCGACACGGTCGAACTCGTCATGGCGTTCGAAGAAGAATTCGGCGTCGAGATCCCGGACGATGCGGCCGAAACCATCCTGACTGTCGGCGATGCGGTGAAGTACATCGACAAGGCTTCGGCCTGACGCTATTTGCAGTCATCACCGAGGAGGACCTGCGATGAGGCGTGTCGTCGTCACGGGCCTTGGGCTGCTTTCGCCGTTCGGCGTAGGCTTTGAGCATGGCTGGAAGGAACTTCTGACCGGCCGCAGCGCAGCCAAGCGCATCACCGAGTTCGAGGTGGAGGATCTTGCCTGCAAGGTCGCCCACGTCATCCCGCGCGGCAATGGTGAGAGTGCCACCTTCAATCCCGAGACTGTTCTCGAGCCGAAGGAACTGCGCAAGATCGGCGACTTCATCCTCTACGGGATCGCGGCCGCCGACGAGGCGCTGAATGATTCGGGGTGGGCACCGAAGACGCATCAGGAGCAGTGCGCCACCGGCGTGCTGATCGGCTCCGGCATCGGCGGCATCGAAGGCATCGCCGAGAATGCGATGATCCTGAAGGAGCGCGGTGCGCGCCGCATCAGCCCGTTCTTCATCCCCGGCCAGATCATCAATCTCGTATCTGGCCAGGTTTCGATCCGGCATGGCCTGAAAGGCCCCAACCACGCCGTCGTCACCGCTTGCTCCACTGGCGCGCATGCCATCGGCGATGCCGCCCGGCTGATCATGTGGGGCGATGCCGACGTGATGGTCGCAGGCGGCACGGAAGCGCCGGTGACGCGGCTGTCGATCGCCGGCTTCGCCGCTTGCCGGGCGCTGTCGACCGACCGCAACGACGCTCCGGAAACGGCCTCGCGTCCCTATGACCGCGACCGCGACGGCTTCGTCATGGGCGAGGGCGCCGGCGTCGTCATTCTGGAGGAACTGGAACACGCCAAGGCGCGCGGTGCCAAGATCTATGCCGAGGTCACCGGTTACGGTTTGACCGGCGATGCCTATCACATCACCGCGCCGGCCGAAGATGGTGACGGCGCCTTCCGTTGCATGGTTGCGGCGCTGAACCGGGCCAAGCTGACGCCCGCAGACGTCGACTACATCAATGCGCACGGCACCTCGACCATGGCCGACACGATCGAGCTCGGCGCCGTCGAGCGGCTGGTCGGCAACGCCGCGTCGAAAATATCGATGTCGTCGACCAAGTCGTCGATAGGCCACCTTCTGGGTGCGGCGGGCGCCGCCGAGGCGATTTTTTCGATCCTCGCCATTCGCGACAACATCGCGCCGGCCACCATCAATCTCGACAACCCGGAGCGCGAAACGGCGATCGACCTGGTGCCGCACAAGCCGCGCGCCCGCCAAATCGATGTGGCGCTGTCCAATTCCTTCGGCTTCGGCGGCACCAACGCCTCGCTGGTCTTCCAGCGCTACAATGGCTGACCGGTCCGCCGGCCGGCACGGTCTATGCGTGTCGTCAATTTTGCCATATTCGCCCCTACTGTGCCCAAGGGGATTCGTTGCAAGGTCAAACGGTAGGGCGCCATGAGCACAAATTCGGCGGACAACGGGCAATTCGGGCAACGGTCCGCACCGTCGGGCCCGATCGTGCCGAAAACGGCCAGCGAGGCATTGCGGCCTGAAGCCGGCACGCCGCCGCCCAAGCGCTCGCGCGCCTCGCGCAGCCAGTTCGTGGTGTTCATGAACTTCGTCATCTCCCTGGTGATGCTGATGGTTCTGGCGGCTGGCTTTGCCTTGTATTTCGGCAAGCAGGAATTCAACGAGCCCGGCCCTTCGGCCAATGCCGACACCTTCCTGGTCAAGCCGAACACCGGCGTCCAGGAGATTGCAGAGCAGCTCGAGCGGCGCGGACTGATCAGCGACGCGCGCATCTTCCGCCTCGGCGTGCGCGCTTTTGGCAATGATTCCGCCCTGAAAGCCGGCGAATACGAGATCAAGCCGCAGGCCTCGATGCGCGACATCATGGAGTTGCTGAAGAGCGGCAAGTCGGTGATGTATTCGCTGACCGTCCCTGAGGGGCTGACGGTCGAGCAGGCGCTGCAGCGCATCGCCGACCAGGCAGCGCTCGATGGCGATATGCCGGGGACCATTCCACCCGAGGGCAGCCTTGCTACCGACACGCTGCGTTTCACCCGCGGCGCGACACGCCAGCAGATGGTCGAAAAGCTTTTGGCGGACCAGAAGAAGCTTGTCGAGGAAGTCTGGCAGCGGCGCGCCTCCGATCTGCCTCTGGCCAGTGTCGAAGACTTCGTCACCCTGGCTTCGATCGTCGAGAAAGAGACGGGCAAGGGCGACGAACGCTCGCGGGTCGCGGCCGTCTTCCTCAACCGGTTGGCCAAGGGCATGCGGCTGCAGTCCGATCCGACCATTATCTACGGCCTGTTCGGCGGCAAGGGCAAACCCGCCGACCGCCCGATCTATCAGTCTGACATCAAGAAGCCGACGCCCTACAACACTTATTTGATCAACGGCTTGCCGCCGACGCCGATCGCCAATCCTGGCCGTGCGGCACTGGAAGCCGTCGCCAATCCGTCGAAGACCGCCGACCTGTATTTCGTTGCCGACGGCACCGGCGGTCACGTCTTTGCCGCGACGCTGGCCGAGCACAACGAGAACGTCGCCCGCTACCGGGCGCTGCAGAAGGAACTGGCCGATGAAGCCGCCAAGGCCGGTGCTGCCAAGGCCGACGCCGCCAAGGTGGAAGGTCAGACTGACGCGCCGGTTGACGACGGCGATGGCGACGCCGGAGCGGCGGCGCAGTAGCGCCGGACGGTTGTGAAGTCGTCCCTCCGATTCGTCTGACGGCCGGGACGTGCTGATTTTGTCATCAGGAGCGCCCTGCGTCCGATTCGACGCGAACAGGCGCTCCGGATTTTGAAGCCGCGCACGATCTGGCCCGGAACCGCTTCCGGGATCATGCGCCAGGGGGAAGCAAGGGCATCATGAATTTGCAGAGCATGACCGGTTTTGCACGGGCCGTCGCCGAACATGACGGCACGTCGATCGCCTGGGAAGTGAAGTCGGTCAACGGCAAGAGCGTCGAGGTCAGGCTGCGGCTGCCGCAAGGCCTCGAGCGGCTTGAGCCGGCCGTCAGGCAGACGGTGCAGAAGCGCTTTGCGCGCGGCAATTTCCAGGCAACGCTGACCGTCGGCCGCGCAGCCGGCCAGCAGGCGCAGCCAGTGGTCAACGAGGCTTTCCTGAGAGATCTGGCGGGGCTAGCCAAGCGGCTGCAGGAGATGTTCGGCGCAGCGCCTGCGACAGCCGACGGGCTGCTTTCGCTGCGCGGCGTGCTCGACATCCCCGAAACCGTCGAAACCGAAGAGGCGCGGGCGGCGCTCGACAGCGCGATACTCTCGGCGCTCGAAGTGGCGCTGGGCGGGCTGGAGCAGGCACGCCAGGGCGAGGGCACCGCCCTGCGCTCGCTGCTGTCCGGTCATATCGACGCTATCGAAGCGCTGACACTGCGCGCCGAGGCCGATCCGTCGCGCGAGCCGGCGGTGATCCGCGAACGGATTACCGAGCAGGTGCGGCTGCTGATGGATGCCTCCGCCAATCTCGACGCCAGCCGGTTGCATATGGAAGCGGCGTTCCTGGCCACCAAGGCCGACATCCGCGAGGAGATCGACCGGCTGAAGACACATGTGGCATCCGGCCGGGTGCTGCTGGCAGGCGGCGGCGCCATCGGCCGCAAACTCGATTTTCTGGCGCAGGAATTCAACCGCGAATCGAATACGCTGTGTTCGAAGTCGAACGCCGCTGCGATCACCGCCATAGGGCTGGAGCTGAAGGCGGTCGTCGACCAGTTTCGCGAACAGGTCCAGAATCTGGAGTAACCCTGATGGTCGCCAAGGAGCCTATGGTTGCCAGGGATTTGGGTTCCCGCATTCGCCGGCGGGGTTTGATGCTCGTGTTGTCGTCGCCGTCCGGCGCCGGCAAGTCGACGATCGCGCGCAATCTTCTGGAGAGCGATTCCAGTCTCGAACTGTCGGTCTCCGTCACCACGCGGCCGCGCCGCGGCAGCGAGATCGAAGGCGTCCACTATCATTTCCGCACTATGCGTGAGTTCGAGCGGCTGCGCGATTCGGACGAACTGCTTGAATGGGCCGAAGTGCATGGCAATTGCTATGCCACGCCGCGTGAGCCGGCCGAACTGGCGCTGGCACAGGGCCGCGACATGTTGTTCGACATCGACTGGCAGGGCGCCCAGCAGCTCAAGGAGAAGATGCGCGCCGACATCGTCTCGATCTTCATCCTGCCGCCCTCGATGAAAGAGTTGAAGGCGCGGCTGAAGCGCCGCGCCGAGGACCAGGAATCGGTGATCGAGACGCGTCTGAAGAACGCTCGCAACGAGATCGAGCACTGGAAGGAATATGATTTCGTCATCATCAACGACGATCTCGACCGTGCCTTCGCCGAGGTACGCGGCATAGTCATCGCCGAGCGGCTCAGACGCGACCGCCGGCCCGGCCTGTTCGATTTCGTCTCGGGGCTGCTCGACGAGAAGACGGACTAGGGGCCGGCGCAATCACACCGCGTTGGTCAGTCGCACGAATTCCTCGACGCTCAAGGTTTCCGCCCGCCGCGTCGGATCGATGCCGGCGCGGGTGAGCAGGGCTTCGCCGCCGAGGCTCTTGACGCTCTGCCGCAGCATTTTGCGGCGCTGGCCGAAGGCCGCTTCGGTAACGCGGCCGAGCTTCTTGACTTCGGCGGCCAGCGGATTTGCCCGCGGCACCAGATGCACCACCGACGATACCACCTTGGGCGGCGGCGTGAAGGCTTGCGGCGGCACGTCGAAAGCGATTTTTGCCTCCGTCCGCCAGCCTGCCAGCACGCCCAGCCGGCCATAGGCATCGCTGCCGGGGCGGGCGACGATGCGCTCGGCCACCTCGCGCTGGAACATAAGCGTCATCGATGCGTAAAAGGGCGGCCACTCGGCGACGGTCAGCCAGCGTATCAAAAGTTCGGTGCCGATATTGTAGGGCAGGTTGGCGACGATCCTCACAGGTCCATTGCCTCCATGTGCGCCTTCGGCAAGCGCTGCAAAATCCGTCTTCAACGCGTCGCCGGCAATGATTTCCAAACGGCCCGGATAGTGATCTGACACCTCCGCGAGCGCTGCCAGGCAGCGCTCGTCGCGCTCGATGGCGATGACCCGGGCCGCGCCGTGGGACAGCAGCGCCCGGGTCAGGCCACCTGGACCCGGACCGACCTCGATTACCGTGGCGTCGGTCAGGTCGCCGGCGGCACGCGCGACCTTGCCGGTAAGGTTGAGGTCGAGCAGGAAATTCTGGCCGAGCGCCTTTTTTGCCTGCAACCCATGGCGTTCGATCACCGCGCGTAACGGCGGCAGCCCGTCGATGCTCATGCGACCGCTCTCATGCAAAGCCTCATGCGGCGGCAGCCTTCGCACCGATGTCGGCAAGCCTGCGGGCGAGCCTGAGCGCCGCGATCAGGCTGTCGGTCCGGGCTATGCCCTTGCCGGCGATATCGAAAGCGGTGCCGTGATCCGGTGAAGTGCGGATGAAGGGTAGGCCGAGCGTAACGTTGACCGCCTCGTCGAACGCCAGTGCCTTGGCCGGGATCAGCGCCTGATCGTGATACATGCACAGCGCCACATCGTAGCCGGCTCGGGCGCGGGCGTGGAACAGCGTATCGGCCGGCAGCGGCCCGAAAGCGTCGATGCCCTCCGCCCTCAGCCTTTCGATCGCCGGGCGGATGATGCGCTCGTCCTCGGCGCCCATCGCGCCGCCTTCACCGGCATGCGGATTGAGGCCGGCAACGGCAAGCCGCGGCTTGGCAATGCCGAAGCGATATTCGAGGTCGGCGGCGGTGATGCGGGCGGTCGCGACGATCAATTCCGTCGTCAGCGCTTCCGGCACCTCGCGCAGCGCAATGTGGATGGTGACCGGAACCGTGCGCAACTCGGGACCGGCAAGCATCATCACCGGCATTGCTTGTGCGCCGGTGTGGAGCGTCGCCAGATGCGCCAGATACTCGGTGTGACCGGGAAAACGGAAGCCGGCGTCGTAGAGCGGCTTCTTGGCGATCGGGCACGTAACGACCGCCGCCGCGCGACCGCCAAGGCAGTCGTCAACAGCGCGGTCGATGGCCTCGATGATGCCGGCGGCGTTGGCCGGGTCCGGCCGGCCGGGGTCGTCGACGAAGCGGGCGGCAAGCGGCAGGACGGGCAGGGCGCGCTCAAAGACGCGCTCCGCTTCGGCTGGCACTGTCTCCATGATTGGCACATCGGCGCCGAGCAGGCGCGCCCGTGCGGCAATCAGCGCCGGATCGGCTATAAGGTAGAAGGGCGGCACACCTGCGCTGTCGCGCGCCTGCCAGGCGCCAATGGCGATTTCCGGCCCAACGCCGGATGGATCACCGGCGCTCAGCGCCAGCGCTGCCTCTGGCGGCTTCAGCGCTCGACGATGCGGGCTTTCTTCCGCAACTCCTCGACATATTTCGTGGAGAGTTCGTCGGCGTCCTTGCCACTCGAGCCTTCGCTCTGGAACACCATCTGGGCGGCCTTGTCGTCGGATACTTCGCGCGACGAGCAGATGCCGATGAACTCGACGCCACGGTCTGTTTCGCGCGTGGGGGTGGCGCCGCCGACCTTGGTGGCCTTGATCTGGTCGGCCCAGTCCGGCGGCAATTGCGGCGCCAGTATCCGGCCGAGATCGCGAACAGTGACGTCGATCAGGCCCTTGGCGAATTCGCGCGAGGTATTGCAGCCGTTGAAGCGGGCGCGCATGGCGTCGGCCTCGCGCTTGCGCTTGGACAGCGTCGCGCTGCGCTCGGCCGCCGGCACGACGAAGATGACTTGCTGCAGCATGTACTCCATGGCGGTCGGCTTGTTGCCGCCCTTGTCGAGCATGCGCCTGACTGCGTCCTGCTCGCTCACGGAGCCGCCGCTCTCCGAGCGATGGCGCGCGGTCAGCGCCTGGTTCCAGGCCATCTGGGAGCGGATGAACTCCTTGAAATGCTCCTTGCCGACGCCGGACTGCGCCATGACGCCATCGAGCTGCTTGAGCTGCATCTTGTTGGTCGTGGCAAAGCGCTGATAGGCGGCCTCGACCTGGGCGTCGCTGATGCGGATGCCGAGACGCTTGGCTTCGGCGACGCGCAGCGTCTGCTCGATCATTTCCTCGGCGGCATTGCCCTTCTTGCGCTGCAGGCGCAGGAAGGCAGCCCGATGCTGGATGTCGCCAGTGGTGATCGGTACGTTGTTGACGACGTATTTGATCTGGCTGGCGAAAGCCGGCGGCGTCATCATGGTGATCGAGGCTGAGGTCGCCGCCACCAGCAGCGCGAACCCTGCCGAAAAGAGGTATTTCCTCATCGAAAGCATCCCAATCCTATCTCGGTTGCGGCCCAATTTTATCGCATTTTGAGGGAACTGGAACCCGTGCCTGCCCTATGCGGCGAAACGATGTCGTTAGCTGCGATGTGCGTCCACGCACGACGTATGCTCAAGACACTTTGAATTTTTCGGGCTGGTGCGTTGGCCGGCCGCCCATTCCGCCTGTCCGTTATTGGCCAGTGGTCTGCTACTGGACAGTGTTGAAGGAGCTTTGCGTCGAGCCGAAATCGCCGAGCGTGCGAAACGACAGGTTGAAACCGATATTCTGCGACACTTCCTTGGTGCTCAGGTCGCGGGATTCCGAGAACGTCATCAAATAGGTGAAGCAATCATCACTATAGGCAAAGCCGACCCCGTCCTTGACCAGGACGCTTTGCTCGAGATCGTAGGTGCCGGTACCGAAGACACGCCAGTTCTCGGCAAGTTGCGCCGAGGCGCCGAGCGTGACCTCGTGACGATCGGTCGTGAAACCATAGAGCGGCTGAGCCTGGATGAAGGCGTATTTGGCGCTGAACGAAATCGGCAGGCCGGAATAGGCGGCCTTCACCTCGGCGCGGCGAATCTCGAAGCTCTGCTCGTCGAAGCGACCGCTGACCGAGCCGGAAAGCCCGCCGGGGCTGTTGAAGCCGACAAGGCCGACATAATCGGAGCTCGCGGTCTCCAGGCCCGAATCTTCGCCGACGTTGACCAGGTCCGGCGCGTCGAAGGAGTTCTGGCCGTCAAGCTGGTAGGATTGGCCGAATAGCGCGTTGGTGCTCCAGCCATTGTCATAGGCGCCGGAATAGCGCAGCCCGACATTGGCGCGCGTGCCGCCTTCCAAGCGGTCGTAGCCGGAGAACTTGTCACGCTCGAACAATGTCGTGGCATCAAAGACGAAGCTCTGCGCGTCCTCGTTGGGAACAGCGAGGCCGCCGACATATTGCTCGTTCGGACGCACGAACACCTGCGCCATCGGCTCGAAGATGTGACTGGAACTGGTCGACGAGAACAGCACCGGCCAGCGCATTTCCAGTCCGGCGGTTGCCATGAAGCGGGCGAGCGACGATCGTGTATCGTCGTCGACGCCGAGGTTAGACGCCATCTGATTGATGGCATTGAGCGATCCCGAAGAGGCGTTGACATAGCCGGCATCGCCGCGCAGCGCTAAAAGGGGCGTCAGCAGCAGCCCGCCATCGGTGGTGAAGGTGCGCTTCCATTCCGCTTCGGCAGTGAGACGGCCCGATTGGCCCTCGATGCCGCGTACACTGGTGACGGACGCAGCGTTGTTCGGATCGGCAAGGGCCCTATCCAGCCTGTCGCGGCTGATAGCCTGCGCGTTGACATTGAGCGACAGCTGCCCGCCGCCCACCGCCATGTCGGGGATGTAGGCGTAGTCGAGCGAGGGCAGCACCCAGGGCTGTTTGCCGGCGCGCGCGGTCGGATCGTCAGGGAGTGCCTCTTCCTGGACCACAAAGCGCATGGCGCGCACGTCGAAATAGTTGCGGCCGTTGAGGCCGGTCAGGTAGATCGAGGAGCGATGCACGCTGTCGCCGAAGTCTTCGATGGCGTAGGTGCGTGAGAAGTTCTTGTCGGTCTGCAGCAGGACATCCCAGCCGAAGTCCCAGCGCGGATTGATAGCGAACTGGCCCTTGGTGCCCATCATGCCGCGGAACTCGTTCGGGTCGCCGGCCGCACCCGAATCGACATTGCGCCCGTCGTCGTCGATAAACTCGTCGGGATCCTCTTGCCGGATGCCGGCGATCTTCAGACTGTACTGGCCGTTGTTGAAGCGCTGGCGCCACTCGGCTTCGCCGAGAAAGCCCTGCTTGGTATAGCCGCTGCCGGTGACGGTGAGGTCGTAGGTTGGTGAGAGCGCGAAATAATAGGGGACTTTGACGCCGAGGCCGAGGTCGCTCTTGTAAGCGATGCTGGGGATCAGGAAGCCGCTCTTGCGCTTGACGGTCGGGTCGGCAATCTCGAAGGCCGGCAGATAGGCGAGCGGAAAGCCGAAGAACTCGAAATTCGAATTCTCGAAGCGAACCGTCTTCTTTTCGCCGTTCCAGATGATCTTTCTGGCCTTGATGCGCCAGGTCGGCGCTTTGTCCGGCTTGTCCTCGCACGGCTCGCAGGCCGTGTAGACGCCGTTGTGGAACGTCGTCAGCACGCCGCCCATGCGTTCCGCGCTTTCGGCGGCGAAATAGGTCTTGTCGACGGTTTCGACACGCAGCGCGTTGACGAAGCCGTCGGCGAAATCGTCGGTGATGTCGACATGCTGCGAATAGATCTTGGTGCCGTCGCTGTTGATGACCTCGACATTGCCGCTGGCGACGAGCCGCTTGGTGTTGCGATTGTATTCCACCCGCTGGGCGACGAGGCGGTTGCCGCCATAATCGATCTGCACGCCGCCGACGGCCGTTACGGTCTGGTTGTCATTGTCATAGACCAGCGTATCTGCCGCCAGCAGCATTTGCGAACCGGTGGGAACGTCGGCTGCCATGCCGCTGATATCCTGGGCAAAAGCCGGGATACTCGGAACGACGCAAGCGAGCAGGCACGCCAAGGCGCTCGCCCCATAGAGGCGCGCCGAATCGGCATGCCTATGGATGCGCAAAACCGCCCCCCTCACTAGCCGTCTTCCTTGTACAGCAAGAAAGTCACCCCGAAGAACATAGCCACGACAACCGGAACCCATGCAGCGACGACTGTGGGTACGAATCCCGCCACGCCGAATGCCTTGACCAGCACTGTCACGACATAAAGCAGAAACCCGGCCAGGACGCCACCCAGAATCATCGTCGCGGATTGTCCCATCCTCGCAAATCGCATCGACACCGTTGCGGCGATCAAAGTCATGGCGACGAGAAGGAACGGCAGCGCTACCAGTGAATCAAATTGCATGGCAAAGGCATTTGCCTTGAGGCCGAAGGAGCGGGCAACCTCGATCTTCCCGGGCAGATCGTAGAAAGGGATGGTTTCCGGGCGCGCCAGCCGCTCTTGCACGAACTCGGGCTTGAGATCGGTCGGTATGCGGTCGGTTGCCACCGATTGGATGTTGCCGTCCCGGAACACCTTGACGTCCTGCAGTTCCCAGTAACCATCCCGCAAATAGGCGTGCGCCGCGTCCTTGCGTTCGACGATGTCGCCTTGCGGGTTGAGGACGAAGAAGGCGGCGTCGGCCATCTCCAGGCCTTGATTGAGGATGGCGCGCGCGCCGATGATAGTATCGCCGGAACTGGTTTTTTGCCGGATCCAGGGCTCGGCGTCAGCCGAGACGGTGTTCGACTTGCCGGAGCGGAGCTGGGTTTCGATTTTTTCGGACCAGGAAAACGCATACGCGGCGATCGGATTGATGACGCCGACCGACAACACCCCGAACAGCAGCGCCCCGATGCAGCACGGCAGCAGAAATTGCCATGCGGATACGCCGGCGGAACGCGCGATGACCAGTTCATACCTGCGATTAAGCGAGACCAGCGTGGCCATCGCCGAGAACAGGCCGACGAACGGCACCGTCTGCAGCATGATCATCGGCATTCGCAACCCTGAGATGGCAAACGCCGTGCCGTAGGTAAAACCCGGCAAGCCGGTCGTGCGGCCGGAAAGCTCGGTGAAATCGATCAGGAACACAAGCGCCAGGAGGCCGATGAAGAACCAAATGGTGATCGTCACGTAGCGGAAGAAGAAGTATCTGCCCAGAGTCCAGCCCATTAGCGTGTCCAGCCCATTAGCCGGCCTCTTGGCCAGAAGCGCCGCGCCTGGCGAAGCGGAGCTTCAGGGCGCTCCAGCCGTCACCGAAGCGGCCGGCGAAATTCGTCATCCAGTCGGCCCAGGCGACCGGCAATTCCATGGTCCGGTTGGAGACGATGAACCATGTCGCGACTGCGGAGGCCACAATAGGAACGCCGTAGACCATATAGGCGTATTGCGGAATGTTGTCGGCCTTCCCAGCGGCAAAGAAACCGAGCCAGCGCACGAAAAGGGCAATTGCGATAGACGTGATCAGCGGATGAATGCGCGCCTCGCGATGGGAACGCGCGTCTCCCGCGACCGCAAGCGCGATCAGCGCGAAAACGAGTGAATAGGACCATTCGGAGAAACGCTGGTGGACCTCGGCCAGGTACTTGTTCGGCCTTTTCTGGAACATCTTGTCGTTCGGACTGGGATTGAGCAGGTACTGTGTCGTCCGGTCCTTCGGCAACAGCAATACCTCCGATGAGGCCGACATGAAGGCCGACAGGTCGAAGGCATAGGAGGTGAACCGGATGACCGAAAGATCGCCGGCCAGCGTTTTGCGATGGATGACGCCGTCGTTCATCATCAGCACCCTCTCGTCGCCGCTTTCGATGATGGCGCCGCTCTTGGCGTAGTAGATGAGGTTGACGCCTTCTTCGCGTGAATCGGCGACAAAAATGCCGCCAAGGCGGTTGTCCGGAAGCCGCTGGCCGATCTGCAGGAACAGGCCGTCGTCGATCTTGTGGAAGGTGCCTTCCTGGATGATGAGCGACAGAAGATCGGCGCGCGACGACGCCACCAGCTCGCGGTTTTTCTGTCGTGCATAGGGGTCGACGCCGTTGTCGACGGCGAACGAAAAAACACTGGCCGCCAGTGCCAGGAGCATGATCGGCGTGACGATGGTCCAGCGCGAAGCGCCCGCGGCGTTCAAGACGGCAAGCTCAGAATCGGAATTCATCGCGCTCAGTGTCTGCGCGACCGCGACCACCAGGGCGAAGGGCACGACGATCGGGACGATCGACGGAATGATCAGCGCAGCGACCTCGAAGAAGGTCAGCGCCGACTGCCCACTGTCGGTCACGAGATCGATGCGGGCGAGCACCTGCGTCGTCCACACGATCGCCAGCGTCCAGATGAGCGCTGCGAGGAAGACCGCCAACGCACGACGCATGATGTAGCGTTCAACGACCTTCATGAAGGCTTTTCTCGATTTTGCCGAACGGCATCATGCCTCCAGACAAGGTAGTCGCCCGGCGACGCCTGCACAACCGGTCCGTTGGCGGTTCGATCTGGTTCCCGTCCCACATCGTTGTTTCCGGTGGCCGGAGTGTCGGCGGCATTGGATAAAAAAGGGCGAACATCAATGGTTAACAACAGGTTGCGGCAGTAAAGCGGGGCCGTGCCGCGACGAATCGCCATCGATTCCATCTGCCATATGGGATCGGATTCCGGCAAAGTCTTGCCAAATGCCGGAAAACGACCAAATGTCGCGCCGGTCACTGACATGGCCGCCGCGGCTGCGACAGGTACAGGCATGAAGGCAGAAGTGACAGAATTGTGGAGTCAAACCGGCGAGGAATCGATTTTTAACGGTGCGGTCGTGATCGGCGCCAACACAATCACGCAGCAGATCGCCAGGCAGGGGCGATGATTGAAAATGGGGGTGGTGCTTCCGGTCGGAAACAGCCAAATATCTGGTTCGTCAAGGCACTCCCCCGAAAACCCAACGCCCTTCCCGAAAGCAGGACATGATGACTTCGAGACCTTCGATCGCCTTTGCCAGGTTCGCAGTGCCCAAAAAAGGCAGCGTCTTCATGCTGGCGGCCAACGATGGCGGTCTCGGCGACGCGGCAAAGGCTTGCGATCCGGCAAAGACCCTGGAGCGGGCGTTTCCGGTGGCCGACTTTTCCGGCAAGTTCGCCGGCCTGGTCGAAGTGCTGGCGCCGGAGGGCACATCGCTCGACCGGCTGGTGGCGGTCGGCGCCGGCAAGGTCTCGGCGCTCGATGACTATGCCTGGCTCAAGCTTGGCGGCACCATCGCTGCATCCTTGCGCAAGGCGACGGAGGTGGCGGTCATGCTCGATCTGCCGGGTGCTGACGTCGGCGGCAGGCAAGCGGCACAGCTTGCCGCGGGCATTCTTCTGCGCAGCTATGCTTTCGACAAGTACAAGACGAAAAAGGACAATGGCGACGGCCAGCGCGACGGCAACAAGGCCGAGCCCAAAAAGCCGGTTAAGGTGACCATCCACACCGCCGATCCGGCGGCGGCGAAAAAGGCCTTCGCCGACGAGGTGGCGGTGATCGACGGGGTGCTCCTGGCGCGCGATCTGGTCAACGAACCGGCCAATATACTGGGGCCGGTGGAATTCGCCGCCCGCGTCAACGAACTGGAGGCGCTCGGCGTCACGGTCGAGATCCTGGTCGAGAAGGAGATGAAGAAGCTCGGCATGGGCGCGCTGCTCGGCGTCGCACAAGGCTCGCCGCGTGGCGCGCGCCTGGCCGTCATGCGATGGAACGGCGGCAAGGCCAAGGACAGCCCGATTGCTTTCGTCGGCAAAGGCGTCACTTTCGACACCGGCGGCAATTCGATAAAGACGGCCTCCGGCATGGAGGACATGAAGGGCGACATGGGCGGCGCGGCCGCGGTGACCGGGCTGATGCACGCGCTGGCCGCGCGCAAGGCCAAGGCCAATGTCGTCGGCATCATCGGGCTGGTGGAAAATGCCGTCGACGGCCATGCGCAGCGCCCCGGCGACATCGTCACTTCGATGTCGGGCCAGACCATCGAGGTGCTCAACACCGACGCCGAAGGCCGTCTCGTTCTGGCCGATGCGCTGTGGTACTGCAGCGATCGCTTCCAGCCGAAATTCATGGTCAATCTGGCGACGCTGACCGGCGCCACCATGGTCGCGCTCGGCCAGCACTATGCCGGGCTGTTCTCCAACAATGACGAATTGGCGAACAGGCTGACGAGCGCCGGGCAGGCGACGCAGGAACGCGTGTGGCGGATGCCGCTCGGCACCGAATACGACAAGCTGATCGATTCGAAAAATGCCGACATGAAGAACATCGGCGGCCGCTATGGCGGTGCCATCATCGCGGCGCAGTTCCTGCAGCGCTTCGTCAGGGATACACCCTGGGCGCATCTCGACATCGCCGGCACCGCGATGGGCGCGCCGTCCAGCGAGATCAACCAGTCATGGGCCTCCGGCTTCGGCGTCAGGCTGCTCGACCGGCTGGTTCGCGACAACTACGAGGAGTGAGGCCTTTCAAGGCGCGATCATGGCCGACGTCCTGTTCTACCACCTGACCGAATCGACTCTGGAGGATGCGTTGCCCGGCCTGCTCGAGCGCAGTGTCGATCGCGGTTGGCGCGCCGTGGTACAGACCGGCTCCGAAGAACGGCGCGACGCGCTGGACCAGCATCTTTGGACCTTCAGGGACGATTCCTTCCTGGCGCATGCGACGGACCGCGAATCCTATCTGGCCGAGCAGCCGATCCTTTTGACAACCAGCCATGACAATCCGAACGAGGCGCAGATACGCTTCCTGGTTGACGGCGCGGTGCCGCCGAAGCTTGCCGGTTACGAGCGCGCCGTGTTCCTGTTCGACGGCCACGATGCGGCCCAGCTCGAGGCGGCGCGCACGCACTGGAAGACGATGAAGGAAGCCGGCCACGCAGTCACCTACTGGCAGCAGACCTCAGACCGGCGCTGGGAACGCAAGGCGTAGTAACGCCTGCCGCCTGGGCGATCAGCAACCTGGGGTTGCTACAACTGAAGTCGTTCAGCCAAGTCAATGAAGTCGCTGGCCACCAGGTCCCAGGCTTGATCAGGGTGCAGATCCGTGGTCTGCGCTACCCCGTGCTCGGTCGGACGCGGGACAAAGGCTGTTCGCAATCCGCATGCCCGAGCCGCTGCAAGGTCGCCATTGTGGGCGGCCACAAGACAGATCTCATCCGGCTTCATTGACAGGACGTCAGCGGTGCGAAGATAGGCTTCCGGCGCAGGCTTGTAGGCTTGCACGACTTCGGCGCCGAGGATCGCATCCCAAGGGATGCGACTGCGCTTCGCCATATTGAGCATGAGGACGATGTTGCCGTTCGAGAGCGGCGCGATGATATAGCGGGCCCTGAGCCGTGCAAGGCCGGCCACCACGTCCGGCCATGGCTCCAATCGGTGCCATGCCAGGTTCAGTTCGTCCAACTCGGACGCTGGCACCGAAGCCGGGTCGATCCCGAATTCTGGCAATATGGCTTCCAGATTCTCCCGATGCAGCACGTCGAGCCGTGTAAAGGGCCGCCGGCCGCTGCGCACCTCCTCCATCGCTGGAGAGTAACGGCGACGCCACGCATCCGCGAAAGCGGTAGGGATAGCGGATCCTGCTCCATGCCGCTTCAGGAACGGCTCAGCATCGCGCGCCACGCCGCTGCGCCAATCGACAACAGTGCCGAACACGTCGAATACCAACGCACGTACGCCATCCAATGCCATCACATTCGGCTCCTTGATCCGCACATTATTTTTCTTTCGTCGCCTGCCTCGTTTTCCCCTTTTTCACGGCCTTGCCGATTTGCTCGGCGATGCGGTCGGGCTTACGCGCTATGACGGCTGTGCCAATTAGATTGCAATATTCCAGTGGCCTGGGCGCCGGCAACAACCCGGTACCGGCATGAGCGGAAGGGTGGCGGGCGCCACCATCGCGCCCACCCTCCTTCATTCGTTTGCCTTGAGCCAGATCTTTTGCGGACCGTGACCCTTGAAGGGGTATTGTGGATCACTCGGATCGTAAACGAGTGATGGCCCTTCGGCGTCGAGGGCGGGCACCAACGAAAACTGAACCCGTCGCTTCTCAACGAGAGTTCAAGATCGCAGCCTCCAAATGCGAGGCCGACCCGGCGTCCCATTACCTTTTGATCCCGCTGAAAGTACTCCCAGATCATCTTCTGGGCTCGGTCGCTGGGCATCGCCTCGTCCGTGAACTCCAAGTGGCGAGCGGCACCACTATTCCAGAATGACGACGGCCTCCACCTCGAAGAACATGGGGTCAATTGCAAGCTTGGGGACGGGAATCAGAGTCTGCGCCGGCAGCGCTTCACCGAACATTTTTTTGACGTTCCTGGTCAACACCTCGAGCTTGGACATATCGTGATCGACCACGAAGACGGTGAGCTTGGCGACCTGATCCGGCCTCGCACCGAGCGCATCGAGGGCGGTGCGCAAATTTGTGTAGGCCTGCTCAACCTGGACAGCGAAGTCGGGCGACAAGGCTCCCGTGCTGTCTTGCCCGCCCTGTCCGGAGATGTAGGCCACCCGGGCTCCGCGCGGCGTGATCACCGCCGTGCTGTAGCCATTTGGCGACGGGTCGTAGAGGTTTTGTGGATTGACGATGGTCAGCTTGAGATCCTTCTCATTGGCTGTCGTGGCAGTGGGAACTCCCATGGTCATGATGATTAGCCCTTCGATAAGCAGATGCTTGATTGCGCGTGACATGATTTTCTCTTGGCTATGCGAGCAACGTACCCTCGCGGCCGGCATTATTGAACTTTAACCGTGTCGCCCATACGATGACTCGTGCGACGTACGAGTCATCGTATGGTACGCCGTACGAGTCAATCGTTCAGATCGACATTCGTTCGCGTTGCCGCTCAAAATCGACGTTCTGAACAGCGAGGAAGACGGATGGCGGCCAAACGCAGCGGCCGGAGCAAACGAGGGATAAATGAGCGGCTCCAGCCCTTGCAGGAGCCGCGCAGTGAACCGCCGCTCTCTCGGGAACGTATCGTGGCGACCGCGGTGGAACTGCTTGACACTCAAGGAGTCGACGGATTGACGATGCGTCGGCTGGCCGATCGCCTCGGCTCGGGCGTGATGAGCCTATATTGGCACGTCGACAACAAAGAGGATGTCTTTGATCTGGCGCTCGACTCGGTGCTTGAATATCGCGGACCGCCGCAAATAGCTCAAGACTGGCGCGGAGAAGTCGTTCATGTGCTCGAAGACTGGCGCGCCAGCATGCTGCGCCACCCTTGGTCGGCAACGCTGTTGCCGCGCCGGGCGCTCGGCCCGAACATCCTCGGTCGCTTGGAACTGCTGAGCAAGACGTTGTCCAGAGCCGGCGTTGCGGACGCAGATGTGAACGCTGCGATATGGTCGCTCTGGAACTATGTGATGGGCGCCACCATCACCCGGGCGAGCTTCGACCTCTCGGACGACGACAGGGCCGCTGCGCAGCAGCGCCTTACACGTCTCAGCGAACGTTATCCGACAATCGAACGCTCTCGTCTGCTGTTGGACAATGATTGGGACGGCGCTTTCAGGAATGGCCTCGGCTTCCTGCTCGATGGCCTCTCTCCAAAATGAGGCTGAACGGTAGCTTTGGCTGAAAGCGACTGTCGCAAAATCGCTGATTAAAATCACAGTTTTGCAGCTGATTTTTGCAAGGTCGCAGAAGACGCGGCAACGTCCAGGGTTCCGCAATGGGTGTGAGCCGAAATGCAACCTCTGCACTGCCGAGGCCACTTGACGAAAGGCCGGCGGCGCGCAAAACTGGTAAGATGTCAGACCAATTTCGGGCGTAGGTACCCATGCGTATGCGCGGCGAACTGCCCGGGGCACCTGCCACGCGTGTGGCAATCGCCACGCTCCCGCCGTTGGACCGCGGCAAACAAGTCATGGAAGCGCTGGCAGACTATGTCGAGCGCGCTGCGCTGAAGAGCGGTGACCGGCTTCCGACCGAACGCGAATTGATGGCCGCGCTTTCCGTGGGGCGTTCGACGATTCGCGAGGCGATGGGGCGTCTCGAAGCGCTCGGCGTCACCGAGACCCGCAAAGGCAGCGGCACCTATCTTCTCAAGCCGATATCCGCCGGCACGATCCATTTGCCGCTGTCGCTCAATACGGCTGAGCTGCGCGACGGTCTCTTGCATACCCTCGAGGTGCGCCGCGGCATCGAGGCCGAGGCAAGCATGGTTGCGGCGCGGCGGCGGACAGTCGACGATCTGCGGACGATCGAGGAAAAACTCATCGAGATGGAGCGCGTCCATCTCGCCACCGGCACGTCGGGGCCGGAAGACCTAGCCTTTCACCTGGCGGTCTACGATGCCACGCACAACCCGCTTTTCCGGCAGCTCCTGGGGCAGATGCGCGAAGCGTTCGAGCGCTTCTGGGACCATCCTTTCGACCGGCAGGATTTCGCGCGGCGATCGTTCCCGTATCACCGTGAGCTGTTCGATGCCATCGTCGCCGGGGACGCGGAGCTGGCGCGCGGAAAAACGCTGAAGATCCTCGAGATCGTGGAACAGGATATCGAGGAAATGTCGAAATGAACGGCCCGGATTTTTTCGACCAGGCCTCGCTGATCGCTGCCCATGACGAGGGCAACGCCTTCGATGCCGTCGTCCCGCCGATCGTGCAGACCTCGCTCTTCACCTTCTCGAATTATGACGAGATGCTCGAAACATACCGCGGCGAAAAAGTGCGGCCGACCTACACGCGCGGGCTGAACCCGACGGTGCGCATGTTCGAGGAAATGCTGGCAAAGCTGGAGGGCGCCGAGGACGCGATCGGTTTTGCAAGCGGCATGTCCGCCATCTCATCGGCCGTGCTGAGTTTCGTCGAACCGGGCGACCGCATTGTCGCGGTCAGGCATATCTACCCGGACGCGTTCCGGCTGTTCGGGACGTTGCTCGCGCGCATGCGCATCGAGGTGACCTATGTCGACGGGCGCGACGAGGCGGCTGTCGCGAGCGCCCTGCCTGGCGCCAGGCTGTTCTATATGGAAAGCCCGACCAGCTGGGTCATGGAAACGCATGACATCGGCGCGCTCGCTGCGCTGGCAAAGTCCCGCGGCATCCCGACCATCATCGATAACAGCTGGGCCAGCCCGGTCTTTCAGCGGCCACTGTCGCTCGGCGTCGACGTTGTGGTCCACTCCGCATCCAAGTACCTGGGCGGCCACAGCGACGTGGTGGCCGGCGTGGTCGCGGGCTCGAAGGAATTGATCGGCCGCATCCGCGGCGAAGCCTATCCATATCTCGGCGGCAAGCTGTCGCCATTCGATGCCTGGCTCTTGATTCGCGGCTTGCGCACACTGCCGATTCGGATGCGCGCTCATCAGGCCTCCGGCCTCGAAATCGCACGGCGCCTGCGGGATCATCCAATCGTCGAGAGGGTCTGCCATCCAGGGTTGGCCAACCTGCTTCCCGCGGGGCTCACCGGTACGTCGGGCCTGTTCTCATTTGTCTTCCGCGACGGCATCGACATCCGCACCTTTGCCGACCGCCTCAAGCTGTTCAAGCTGGGCGTGTCGTGGGGCGGCCACGAAAGCCTCATCGTGCCCGGCGAGGTCGTGCTGCAGCAGAAGGCCCAACCCAATTCCGCGATGGCGTTCGGCGTCCATCCGCGGTCCGTGCGTCTCCATGTCGGCCTCGAGGGAACCGAGGCGCTGTGGAGTGACCTGGAAACGGCGATCGACGCCGCTTCCGAAGAAAAGACCTGAAGCAACCAGACAAGAAGGGAACGGAAAATGAAGAAGCTTCTTATCGCCGCATTCGCCACCGTACTGATGTCGGGTGCTGCACTCGCCGACACGACGCTGAAGCTCGTGGAGGTGATCACCAGCCCCGAGCGTACCGAAACCCTGAAGTCGATCGTCGCCAAATTCGAGGCGGCCAACCCGGGCACCAAGGTCGAGGTGATCTCGCTGCCCTGGGGCGAGGCGTTCCAGAAATTCGCGACCATGGTGTCTGCCGGCGAAATCCCCGACGTCATGGAGATGCCGGACACCTGGCTGTCGCTCTATGCCAACAACGGCCTTCTCGAAAGCCTCGAACCCTATCTGGCCAAATGGGAGCACACCTCGGGCCTCACCGATCGCGCGCTCGAACTCGGCCGCGACGTGAACAATACCGCCTACATGCTGCCCTACGGCTTCTATCTGCGGGCGATGTTCTACAACAAGAAGCTGTTCAAGGAGGCTGGTGTCACCGAGCCGCCCAAGACGATGGACGAGTTCGTGGCGGCATCGGAGAAAGTATCCAAGCTTCCGGGCAAATATGGCTACTGCCTGCGCGGCGGACCGGGCGGCCTCAACGGCTGGATCATGTTCGGCGCAACCATGGCCGGCTCCAACAAGTTCTTCAATGAAGACGGCACCTCGACGATGAACAGCGAGGGCTGGGTCAAGGGACTGACCTGGGTCGTCGATCTGTACAAGAAGGGATTGGCGCCGAAGGACAGCGTCAACTGGGGTTTTAACGAAATCGTCGCCGGATTCTACACCGGCACATGCGCAATGCTTGATCAGGATCCAGACGCGCTGATCGCGATAGCCGAGCGGATGAAGCCGGAAGACTACGGCGTCACGACCATGCCGAAGGGGCCCAGCGGCAAGACGTTCCCGACCATCGGCTATGCCGGTTGGTCGATGATGGCGGCCAGCCAGAACAAGGACCTCTCCTGGAAGCTGATCGAAACGCTCGAAGGGCCCGAGGGCAATGTCGAGTGGAACAAACGCACCGGAGCGCTGCCGGTCCACAAGTCGGCCGAAAAGGACCCCTTCTACGCAAGCGAGCAGTTCAAGGGCTGGTTCGCTGAACTCGAGGACAAGGATGCGGTGCCAACGGTCATGCCGACCTATCTCGAGGAGTTCGCCTTCTTCAAGGACTCGATGGTCATCAAGACCAGTCAACAGGCACTGCTTGGCGATATCACGCCAGAGGAAATGGCCAACCAGTGGGCCGACTATCTGACCAAGGCGCAGCAGAAATACCTGGCCAAGAAATAAACGGCGGACGCCAGGCATCGGAGCCGCCCATCGCGGGCGGCTCCGATACGTCTCGTCCATGGTCAATTGGAAGGAGGGTCGATTGGAAGGATGGTCGATTGGACGGATGGCCAATTGGAGCGAAAGCGTTAGCTGATGGTCTTTGACGCCACCGCCGGGTTCCCGGAATCGCGCCGCCGGTCGCTGGTCGACCGGATCACGCGCCACGCCGAGCCATATCTTTACACCGCCCCGGCGCTGATTCTGATCGTCACCATCATGCTGGCGCCGCTGGTGCTAGGCCTGTCCTACGCTTTCCGCGACGTGCACTTGCTCAATCCCTTCTCCGGCGGGTATGTCGGGCTCGATCATTTTCGCACCCTTTATGACGACGACAATTTCTATCGGGCGCTGCGCAACACGCTGTGGTGGACCGGCGCGTCCGTCTTGCTGCAATTCGTGTTCGGCCTGATCCTGGCGCTGTTGCTCGACCGGCCGTTCGCCGGCCGCGCCATAGCGCAGGCGCTGGTGTTCCTGCCCTGGGCGGTACCGACTTTCCTCACCGGGCTCAACTGGGCGTGGCTGTTCAACCCCGTCATCGGACCGCTGCCGCATTGGCTTTATGCGATCGGCCTCATGAATGAGCCGGCCAACATCCTTTCCAATCCGCAGCTTGCCATGTGGGGACCGATCATCGCCAACGTCTGGTGGGGCATTCCCTTCTTCGCCATCACGCTGCTGGCCGCGCTCCAGGCCATCCCGCGCGACCTCTACGAGGCGGCGGCGATCGACGGCGCCGGGGCATTCAGGCGGTTCACGTCGATCACCTTGCCGTTCCTTGCGCCGACCATTGCGATCACCGTGCTGTTGCGCACCGTCTGGATCTCGAACTTCGCCGACCTGATCATTGTCATGACCAGCGGCGGGCCTGCCGACCGCACCCAGATCGTCGCGAGCTACATCTTCACGCAAGCCTTCAGGGCCCTGGATTTCGGCTATGCCTCGGCCATTGCGCTGGTGCTGCTCGTCCTGTTGCTCGCCTATTCGATGCTGATCGTCATGCTGCGGCAAGTCCTGATGGATCGGGCCTGATCGGGATGACCAGATGAACAGCTATTCGACCTTCGGCACCGCGCTGCACCGCCTGGCGATCCTCTGCTACGTCCTCTTTGCACTGTTCCCGCTGTTCTGGCTGTTGAAAGTATCGGTCACGCCGAACGACCTGCTCTATTCCGAGGGCGTGCGCATGTGGCCGTCACGGATGAGCTTTGAACATTTCCGCTTCGTGCTGGCCCACAGCGCATTCCCGGTCTTCTTCAGGAACAGCATGATCGTTGCCGGCGCGACGGCCGTGATCGTGACGCTGCTTGCGTCTCTCTCCGGCTATGCGCTGTCGCGCTTCACCTTCCGCGGCAAATACTGGCTGGTCGCGCTGATGCTGCTCACCCAGATGTTTCCATTGGTGATGCTGGTCGCGCCGATCTTCAAGATGCTCTCGCCACTCGGCCTGACCAACAGCCTGACCGGGCTGGTGGTCGTCTACACCGCCTTCAACATCCCCTTCGCGACGTTCCTGATGCAGTCGTTTTTCGACGGCATTCCCAAGGAGTTGGAGGAGGCGGCCAAGATCGATGGCGCCACGCAGTTCATGGCGTTTCGCCAGATAGTCCTGCCGCTGACGCTGCCCGGCATTGCGGCGACGCTGGGTTTTGTATTCACCGCCGCATGGAGCGAACTGCTGTTCGCGCTGATGCTGATTTCGGGCAACAGCGCCGCCACGTTTCCGGTCGGTCTGCTCACCTTCGTGTCGAAGTTTTCGGTCGATTTCGGGCAGATGATGGCGGCCGGCGTGCTGGCGCTGGTCCCGGCCTGCCTCTTCTTCCTGTTCATCCAGCGCTATCTGGTCCAGGGCCTGACGGCCGGCGCGGTCAAGGGCTGAGTGAGGTTCCATGGCATCGATCGACATCCGCAACGTCCGCAAGAATTTCGGCGTCGTCTCCGTGCTGCATGGCGTCGACCTGTCGATAGAGAACGGCGAGTTCGTGCTGCTGGTGGGGCCTTCGGGCTGCGGCAAGAGCACGCTGCTGCGCATGATCGCCGGGCTCGAGGAGGTGACCGAAGGTGAGATCCGGATCGACGGCATGCGCGTCAATGAGAGGGCGCCCAAGGACCGCGACATCGCCATGGTGTTCCAGTCCTACGCGCTCTATCCGCACATGAATGTCGCCGAGAACATGAGCTACGGCCTGCGCATCCGCAAGGCTGCCCGCGAGACGATCACGGCCGCCGTCAGCAATGCAGCCAGGAAGCTTGAGCTGCAGCCGCTGCTTGCGCGGCGGCCGAAGGCACTGTCGGGCGGTCAGCGTCAGCGCGTGGCGATGGGCCGCGCGATCGTGCGACAGCCCAAGGCATTCCTGTTCGACGAGCCGCTGTCCAATCTCGATGCGCGCTTGCGCGAGCAGATGCGGGCAGAGATCAAGAAGCTGCACCGCGATCTCGGCGCGACCTCGATCTATGTCACCCACGACCAGATCGAGGCGATGACACTGGCCGACCGGATCGTCGCCATGCATGAGGGCGTGGTGCAGCAAGTCGGTAGCCCGCTGGAGCTTTACGACCGCCCTGCCAACCTGTTCGTGGCCGGCTTCATCGGATCGCCGGCAATGAATTTTCTGTCGGCGCGCTATGAGATCGGCGCAGGCACGGCCGGCGCACGATTGCCCGATGGAACGCTGATTGCGCTTTCGTCAGCCTATCAACTCGAGCCAGGCGCGGCGGTGACGCTCGGCATCCGGCCGGAGCACGTCGAGATGTCGCCGGGCTCGGAGAGCAGCCTGAGGGCGACGGTCGACCTGATCGAGCCGACCGGCTTCGGCATCATCCTGCATCTCGGCCTGCATGGCCTACCATTCAACGTCTTCACGCTGGACAGGGCGGCGCTGACGGCTGGCCCGACGGTGACGGTGGCTTTCCCGCCGCAACATCTGCATTTGTTCGACGAGACTGGAATGCGCGCATTGGAAACGAGCCTCCAGCAGGGGAAGGGCTGATCGTCCTTATCGGGCGCTCAGATCATTCGGATTCTCCCAAAACCGGTTCCCACCTTTGGGTCCGATGCTATTGTCTATCTTGGCACCGCCGAATTCGATACGACATTTGATCTCGGCCTCGACATGGCTCCTGGGACGAGATGGAACGCGCCCGCGCGGCGCTAATGCTAATATCCGGCAAGGTAGTCGAGCGCATGCGCTTTCTGTTTCTTCTGATCCTGCTCGCCGGCATCAGCATCGGCGTCGTCTATCCCTGGGCGATGACCAATTTCTCCGGCCATGAGATCGGCACCTGGCGGGTCTACGAACAGGGCCGGTTCAAGCCGGCGACGGTGCCGCTGGCCGCTCGCGACGCGCCGGTGCGGGTGCTGGTCGACCTCACCGCGAGAACCGAACGCATCGTCTCGCAACAGCGCACCGTACTGACGCTGACCGCCGCCACCGGCGGCAGGACGGTGCTCGCCTCGACGCTGCAATTCAACCATTCGGAAAATCCGCGCCAGGTCAGCCCGCAACTGCCGGACAAGATCTTTCGCGACGAAGCCGGCCTGATCGCGAAGGTCAGCCCCGGCCCGTACCTCTTCACCATTGGCCCGGGCGACGCCGAAGGCATCGAGATGCGGGCGGTGGACCTCGTGCTGCGTTCCGGCGTCGGCGAAATCGATCGCCGGGCGCGGCCGGTCGGCTTCTCGCTGATAGCGGCCGGCCTGATCGGGCTGCTGTTGGCGTTGCGTTTCGGCGGCCGCCGGCCGCAAAATCCGAACTCGCAGCCGCCACCGCCACGCTGGGGCAGGGGCTCGAACTAGATCGTGAATTACCGCCACGCCTATCACGCCGGAAACTTCGCCGATGTCGTCAAGCATGTCGTGCTGAGCCGGCTCGTCGAATATCTGAAGCAGAAGGACAAGGCGTTTCGCGTCATCGACACCCATGCCGGCATCGGCCGCTACGACCTGTCGTCGACTGAAGCGCAAAAGACCGGCGAATGGCAAGGCGGCATCGGCCGACTGGTCGATGCCGCGCTTGATGCGCCGGCGGCAGCACTGCTGGCGCCTTATCTGGAAGCCGTTCGTTCGCTCAATCCTGAAGGCGGCGTGAAAAAGTATCCGGGCTCGCCGCTGATCGCGCGTCATCTCATGCGCAAGCAGGATCGGCTGTCGGCGGTCGAATTGCATCGCCAGGACGCCGCGAAGCTGAGGGCGCTATTCGCTGGCGATTTCCAGACCCGGGTGATCGAGCTCGACGGCTGGCTGGCACTCGGCGCGCATCTGCCGCCGAAGGAAAAGCGCGGCCTTGTACTCGTCGATCCGCCCTTCGAGGAGGAGGGCGAGTTCGACCGCCTCGTCGACGGGCTGCGCAAAGCCCACAAGCGCTGGCCCGGCGGCGTCTATGCGTTTTGGTATCCGGTCAAGGACCGCAAGGCGGTCGCCGCCTTCCGCAAGGCGCTGGCGCAGTCAGGTGTCCCGAAGCAGCTCGACATCGGCTTCGAGATCAGGCCGCCAACGGCCGAGCCCAGCCTTGACGGCAGCGGCATGGTGGTGGTCAACCCGCCGTTCACGCTGGAAGGCGAATTGCGCACGCTGCTGCCGGCTTTGCACAATTTGCTTGTCGTTGAAAAACCGGCGCACTGGACGCTGGAATGGCTGGCGGCGTAGGGCGGCAGAGCTATCCGCGCGCCTGTCCTGGTTGAAGGCGATTTCGAACTAGGAAACCATTGTCGCTACAACCGCTTGACCGCGCGCAAGCGAATCCGCACAGTGCGCGCAGTCGACCATAAGAGGCTGCCATGACTCGCTTCGCCCAATCCGCCCTTGCCGCACTGATAGCGCTTTGCACGCCGCTCGGCACGTCCCTCGCTGTCATCCAGCCAGCAAAGGCGGCCGACCTTGCCGTCGTCTATACCGAAGAAGACAGCGGCGTTTGCGGTGAGGCCTGGGTGCTGAACAAGATCACCAACCGCTTCTCCTACCAGGTGCACCACGTGCCGAATCTGCCCGACGTCGAGATTGTCGATTTCCAGGGCATCCACCAGCATCGCTATCTGCCAGCCAACGAAACCTGGCCGATCGGCCGCCGCTATTGCGGCGCCACCGTCAGCCTGTCCGACGGCCACGCCCGCACCATCTGGTATCTGATCGAGGAAGGGCAGGGCTTTGCCTCGATCGGCGACAATGTCGAATTCTGCGTCGCGGGCTTCGACCGCTGGATGGTCTACAACGGCCGCTGCCGCGTCCTGCGCTGATTGCGTTTGCCGGGCTGCTCCGCCTCATCGAGCATGGCGCGAAGGAAGGCGGCGTGACCGCGAAAGGCGCGCCGTCCGATTGACGTCGCCCTGACCCGCGTCTGTGGTCGACGTCCGACAAACAGCTTTTCGACATCGACATAGCCCGCCGTGGCAAGCGTATCGATATGCGCGCCGAGATTGCCGTCGGTCGCATTGACGATGAGCTTCAATCGGGTGAATTCCAGCGCTTCGCGCCGTTCCAGAGAATTCAGCGCCGCCATGATCCTGAGCCGCACGCTCTGGTGGATGATTTCGTCGGCAGCCATTATCGGGCCTGCTGTGGTGTCCGGCGTTCAGTCTCACTGATCTGGGACAGCGCCGCCCGATATTGCGCGAATGACATGCGCTCTTCCAGATGATTCAGAATACTCTGCTAAATAGAGTAATCTGTCAACCGCGGACAAATCATGGCAGCGGAATTGCCGCGCTTTGCTTTTGCAGCTTGTGTAGATCGCCTGCTAGAACAAGAAGATGAGATCGATGAAGCAGCCGTCATGGTGGTGTCGGTCGACGATCAACGAACAAAAAAGGCTTGCTAAGCTTCAGCGCCTTGAAGTGGGATTGGTTCCGGCAATGCGCGCTGAATGTCTGTCGCAAACGGTCGGCAAAACTCGAAGAGCAGCGCCGGCATTTTGCGAAATCAGCACGAGCGTAGTGTCGCCTGTAACCGAAACTTAAACTGAAAAAATCATGATGATGCTTCGCTGGCTAGACAAGCGCGAGTCAGATATGCATTACGCGCCGGGTCATTAACGGCCGTCGGCACAACTAAGGGGCATGATATGGCTAAACAGTCATCCAAAGCGCCGGCATCCAAGTCACCGGCAAAGCAGGCACCGGCAAAGAAAGCACCAGTAAAGGCAGTGGCGGCAAAGGCCGCAGCCGCTGTGAAGAAAGCAGCACCTGCTGCCAAGCCGAAGGCCGCCGCGGCCAAGGCAAAAGCAGCGCCGGCCAAGAAGCCGGCTGCGAAGGCTGCGGCAAAACCGGCAGTGAAGAAAGCAGCACCGGCCAAGGCTGCGCCCGCCAAGGCAAAAGCAGCGCCGGCCAAGAAGCCGGCTGCAAAGGCCGCGGCCAAGCCGGCAGCGAAGAAAGCTGCGCCTGCCAAGACTGCACCCGCAAAGAAGGCTGCGCCGGCAAAGAAAGCGGCGGCAGCGAAGTCTTCGGTAGCGGTGAAGAAAGCAGCGCCTGCGGCCAAACCAAAGGCGAAGGCCGCGACCGCGAAGGCCAAGAAGTAATCGCGCTTCTTCGCTCGCGGAGGACAGTGCTGAGGACGGTTGAGGGCGGGTGCCGGATAGGCGCCTCGCTCGCAGGGTCAGTGCTCGGGCAGCAACAGAGGCGGAGGGAAGACAGCTTTTCGCAGCTCCCAGGACTTCGCCTTATGGCGAAGTCCGGTGGGGCATTTCTCTGTGCCCGGAGAGAAATTCTTGGTGCAAAACCGAGTTGGCTCGGTTTCGAACCCGTCTGACCTGTTCAGATGCTCTCAGGCTGGCACTGTACCGCTCATCTGCCTGCGGATCGTGGAAGAGGACGGTCGTTCGCCGTGGCGCCTGGTTTTCCGCCTGTGGGCTGTTGATCATGTCGGGATGTCCGGCCAACAGTGTCGCGGAAATGGATCATACGCAAATTCAAAGTGCTACAGCGGCCTTTGCGCGTCCATGCTCTGTACTCGGCAAACAGGAACCCGATCATGCCCAGACTGCTCTACGCGTCCACGTCACCCTATAGTTCCAAAGTGCGCATGGCCGCGCTTTATGCCGGCATCGCCGTCGAGCTCGTGCCGATAAAAACCGAAGACAAACCGGCTGATCTGATCGACGCCAATCCACTCGGCAAGATCCCGGTGCTGGTGCTCGACGACGGCCGCTCGATCCACGATAGCCGCGCCATTACCCAGCACCTCAACCGCATGTCGAAGAACGCGCTGTTTCCGCGCAATCCCGACAAGCGCCTCGATGCGGAAGTGCTTGAAGCGCTGGCCGACGGCATCTGCGACTGCGCGCTGTCGATGGTCTATGAGCGGCGCACGCGCCCCGAGGATATGGTCTATCAGCCGTGGCTCGACCGCCAGTGGGCGAAGATCACCAGCGCGCTCGATCTGCTCAACGCCAATCCGCCAAAACTGCCAAAGAAGATCACCGCCGGCCAGCTGGCGCTGCGCGCCTGCCTTGGCTATCTCTCACTGCGCTTTGCCGGAAAATGGGAAAAGGGCCGCAATCGGCTGGTCCGCTGGGCGGCGCGATTTGACGAGAAGTTTCCCGAGCTGAAACCCTGCATCCCGGCGTGAGCGGCAGCCAGAGAAGGGGTCATAAAAAAGCCGGGCACGAGGCCCGGCTTTTTCGTGTCGTGGCTTGGACGATTTTAGAACTTCATACCGACGCCGAAGGTGACGCGGTTGTCGGTCGACTTGACCTTGCCGATACCGTCAAAGTCCTTGTCGCCGAAGTCGGTGTAGCGATACTCGACACGGCCGAACACATTGTCGGTGATCTTGATGTCGGTACCGACGCCGGCCGTCCAGCCGAGCATGGTGTTTTCGTCGCTGGCGCCGAGCGCTTCGATCTCCTGGTTCTTGAGCGCGCCACCGGCGGTGCCGTAGAGCAGGATTTCCGGGGTGACGGCGTAGCCAAGGCGGGCGCGCAGCGAGCCTTCGAAGCCGCCCTTGGCCTCGACGCCGCCATCGTCGCCCTCGATGCCGCTATAGCCGATATCGGCTTCAGCACCGTAGACGAAGTTCTCCGCCTGCCACTGATAGCCGCCGAAGACGCCGCCGACAAAACCATCGGTGTCGACGTCAGTGCCGATATCCTCGGCATCGGCGTGACCGCTGAAGCCGTAGCCGACGCTTACACCGGCATAGGGACCGGCCCATGAAGCGACCGGAAGTTCGGCGATCGGGGCGGGGGCCGGCGGCTCTTCCGCGATGACGTCAGCAGCATAGGCGGTTCCGCTGAGGGCGAAGAGCCCGAACGCCACCGCCAGCGGTCGCGCAAATTTAAGATTGGCTTGCATTGTTCTTTACTCCTTAAGCCACAGGCACAGGCTTGCTTTTCACAAGCGCCCTCAACCCGCCGGGGGGAAAAACGGGTCTGGCGCTCAACGGTTCCGAATGTCGTGTCAAAATACGGCTGAAGCGAACCTGAACTTGGGTCATTACCTGGCACGAATATGGCTGAACTTTGACGTTGCATCTGCGCAACAGATGGTGTCAGGAGGCTTAGCCGTGCCGCGCTGAACGACGCTTGGAGCAAGGGGTCCGTAGTCCTATATTGCGGCTGGCAGGCCGAGTCCCGGCCACAGTCGAAAGACCGATCCGGCCGCTTTGCCACAATGCTGCCCAAGGTCCGAACGGCATTTAACGCTTCGCCGGCCATATTTTGCCGGCTGGCTCAAAATCGAGCCCCATTGAGGATTGACAGGATGAGCAAGGCCGCTGGAACGGCGCTGGTGACGGGCGGGGGCCAGCGGATCGGCAAGGCGATCGTCGAGGATCTCGCCGCGAACGGTTTTGCCGTCGTCATCCATTGCAACCGCTCGCGGGCCGAGGCGGAAGCATTGGCCGCGCGGATCAACGGCGGTCATTTTGGCCAGGGTGGCCGCGCTGCTGTGGTCGCCGCCGACCTGACCGACATTGCCGCGGTCGAGGACCTCGTTGGCCGCGCCGAAGCTGCGCTCGGGCCTGTTACACTGCTGGTCAACAATGCGTCGCTGTTCGTGGACGATACGGTTCAGGACGTCGACTGGCTTTCCTGGGACCGTCACTTCGCCATCCACGTGAAGGCGCCGGCATTTTTGGCGCAACAATTCGCCCGCGCGCTGCCGAAAGGCGAGGAAGGGCTGATCGTCAATATGATCGACCAGCGCGTCTGGCGCCCGACGCCCCGCTATTTCTCCTATGCGCTGTCGAAATCGACATTGTGGACGCAGACGCAGATGATGGCGCAGGCGCTGGCACCCCGCATTCGCGTCAATGCCATCGGTCCCGGCCCGACGCTGAAGAGCGCGCGTCAGCAAGACAGCGACTTTGCCGCGCAGGTCGACGGCCTGATCCTGAAGCGCGGCCCGGAATTGCCTGAATTCGGCGCCACCATCCGCTATCTCTGGGGCGCAAGCTCGGTCACCGGCCAGATGATCGCGCTCGACGGCGGCCAGCACCTTGCATGGCAGACGCCGGATGTGACAGGCATTGTCGAATGAGTCCCATGGACCAGAAACACAAACGCGGCGGCGCTGCCGTAGACCTGCCGCCCGATGTCGACCTCGAGGACGAGGTGGCGGAGGAGATCGTCGAACCGTCAACGCCCGGTCCCGGTGGCCCTGACGTCGCCTTCACCGCCATCGATTGGACGCCGCATGCCGGCGATGCCGACGGCATGGTCGGCGCCGAAGTCATCCAGACGCTGGTCAAACGGCTGCCCAACGCGCCCGGCGTCTACCGCATGATGAATGCCGCAGGCGACGTGCTCTATGTCGGCAAGGCGCGCAGCCTGAAGAAGCGGGTGACCAATTACGCACAAGGCCGCTTCCACACCAGCCGCATCGGCCGCATGGTGCGCGAGACGGCGACGATGGAGTTCGTCGTCACCCGCACCGAGATCGAAGCGCTGCTGCTGGAAGCAAATCTTATCAAGCGCTTGCGGCCGCGTTTCAATGTGCTGATGCGGGACGACAAGTCGTTTCCCTACATCCTTTTGACCGGCGATCATGTCTCGCCCGGCATCTACAAGCATCGCGGCGCGCGCTCGCGCAAGGGCGACTATTTCGGCCCCTTCGCCTCGGCCGGCGCCGTCGGCCGCACCATCAATTCGCTGCAGCGCGCCTTCCTGCTCAGGAGTTGCACCAACTCCTTCTACGAGAACCGCACCCGGCCGTGCCTGCTGTTCCAGATCAAGCGCTGCGCCGGCCCGTGCACCGGCGAAATCTCGCATAGTGACTATGCCAGGCTGGTCGCCGAGGCGAAGGACTTCCTGTCCGGCCGCAGCCAGAAGGTGAAGACCGACATCTCCGCCGCCATGCAGCAGGCCGCGGAGAATCTCGATTTCGAGCGCGCCGCCATCTATCGCGACCGGCTGGCGGCGTTGTCGCATGTGCAGAGCCATCAGGGCATCAACCCGCAGACCGTCGACGAGGGCGATGTCTTCGCCATCCATCAGGAAGGCGGCCAGGTCTGCATCCAGGTCTTCTTCTTCCGCACCGGCCAGAACTGGGGCAACCGCGCCTATTTCCCCAAGGCCGATCCGGCGATGGAGGCGGCCGAGGTGCTGGGCTCGTTCCTGGCGCAATTCTATGACGACAAGCCGACGCCGCGCGCCATCCTGTTGTCGCATGGCGTCGAGGACCAGGAATTGCTGGCTGAGGCGCTCTCCACCCGCGCGGGTCGCAAGGTGGCGATCTCGGTGCCGCAGCGCGGCGAGAAGAAGGATTTGACCGACAACGCCCTGCAGAATGCCCGTGAGGCGCTCGGCCGCCGGCTGGCCGAGACCTCGACGCAAGGGCGGTTGCTCACCGGTTTCGCCGAGACTTTCGGCCTGAAGAAACCGCCGGTGCGCATCGAGGTCTACGACAACTCCCACATCATGGGCACCAACGCCGTCGGCGCCATGGTGGTCGCCGGGCCGGAAGGCTTCGTGAAGAACCAGTACCGGAAATTCAACATCCGCTCGACCGAGATCACGCCGGGAGACGATTTCGGCATGATGCGCGAGGTGATGGAGCGGCGTTTCTCCCGCCTGCTGAAGGAACATGGCGATGTGCCGCGGAGCGAACAGGCGGCGGACGACATCCTGGCCGAACAGGGCGACGATATCGAGGATGCAGGCGGCTTCCCGGCCTGGCCAGACGTCATCCTCATCGATGGCGGCCAGGGCCAGATGACGGCGGTACGACAAATCCTCGCCGACCTCGGCATCGAGGACCGCGTCCAGGCCATCGGCATCGCCAAGGGCCAGGACCGTGACGCCGGCCGCGAACGCTTCTTCGTCAGGGGCAAGCCACCGTTTTCGCTCCCCGTACGCGACCCCGTGCTCTATTTCGTTCAGCGGCTGCGCGACGAGGTCCACCGTTTCGCCATCGGCTCCCACCGCGCCCGCCGCAAGAAGGAGATGGTCAAGAGCCCGCTTGACGAGATCAGCGGCATCGGTCCCGGTCGCAAGCGCGCGCTGCTCATGCATTTCGGCACCGCCAAGGCGGTCAGCCGCGCCGCGATCGAGGATCTGGTCAAGGTCGATGGCATATCCGAGCAGGTCGCCAAGCTGGTCTACAACCATTTTCACGAGAGCTGATGATTCGGCTATTTTCGGCTGGTCCATCGACTATCATCTGTTGACCCCCCACATTCGCTTCTGATTTGAGTAGGCAGGTAGAAAGAGTTCCAAAGAAATGGCCCAGCGCGCATTCAACCTGCCCAACATGCTCACCTACGTCCGCATCCTCGCGGTGCCGCTGGTTGTGCTGTGTTTTTTTCTCGAAGGCCATCTGAAGTCGAGCGACTTCGCCCGCTGGTCGGCGCTGGTCATTTTCCTGCTCGCCTCGATCACCGATTATTTCGACGGCTATCTGGCGCGCGCCTGGCAGCAGACCTCGAATATCGGCAAGATGCTCGATCCGATCGCCGACAAGTTGCTGGTCGCCACATGCTTGCTGCTGCTGGCGGCCGATACCGATAGGCATGCCGGCATCGCCGGCTGGTCGCTGTGGGCGGCAATCATCATCCTGTGCCGCGAGATCCTGGTCTCGGGCCTGCGCGAATATCTGGCGGCGCTGAAGGTCTCGGTACCGGTGACGCAGCTGGCGAAGTGGAAGACCACCATCCAGATGATCGCCATCGCCTTCCTGCTCGCCGGACCTGCCGGCGACAAGATTTTCCCGCTGACCACGCAGGTCGGGCTGGTGCTGTTGTGGATCGCCGCGCTGGTGACGCTTTACACCGGCTACGACTATTTCCGCGCCGGCCTCAAGCACATCATGGACGAGTAGCATGTCGACGAGGCTCATCTATTTCGCCTGGGTGCGCGAGCGGATCGGCAAGCCGCAAGAGGACGTCGAATTGCCCGCCGGCATCGAGACGGTGGCCGACCTGCTGCGCTGGCTGAAATCGCGCGGCGAGGAGTACGAGCACGCGCTGCAATATCCTGACGTGATCCGCGTCGCCATCAACCAGGAACATGTCGAGCACCGCGAGAAGATATCAGGCGCGCGCGAGATCGCGCTGTTCCCGCCGATGACGGGTGGCTGAAATGCCCGGCGCGGTGGTGCCGACGGTGCGCATCCAGGCGGAGGATTTCGATGTCGCCGCCGAGATCGCCAAGATGACGCAAGGCCGCGCCGACATCGGCGCCGTGGTTACTTTCTCGGGTCTCTGCCGCGACGAGGGAGGCAGGCTCGCGGCACTCGAGCTCGAACATTATCCCGGCATGGCCGAGGCCGAGATCGGCCGCATCGCCACCGAGGCGGTTCACCGCTGGCCGCTGCAGGGGCTCACCGCCATCCATCGCCACGGCAGGATCGCGCCCGGTGAGAACATCGTGCTGGTGGTCGCTGCCTCCGCGCACCGGCAGGCGGCGTTCGAGGCGGCGAACTTCCTGATGGATTATCTCAAATCGCGCGCGCCGTTCTGGAAGAAGGAACACCACACCGACGGCTCGGAAGGCGGCTGGGTCGACGCCAAGGAGGCCGACGACGAGGCCGCCAGCCGCTGGAAGCAGGCCATGCCGAAACGAAATTGATGCTTCGCGTCACCGCCGGAGGGCGAGATTCACATCAACCCCGATCAGCCTTCGGCCTACCATCAGCCCTTGTCAGTGCCGATCCAGTGATCGAGCGCAATCCGGCCGGGTCCCCACGCCACGATGCCGAGCGCCATCGCCGCCCAGGTGATGTGCAGCGGCCAGCCGTCCGGCACGGTGAGTTGTATGACCAGCGTCATCACGAGCAGGCCGAATGCCGCCAGGCGTGTCGCCAGGCCGAGAACGAGGAGAATTGGCAGCAAGATTTCCGCCGATCCTGAGACGAAGGCCACCAGCCCAGGCGCGGGAAAATCGTAGGGGCCGCCGGGCAGATGCAGCTTGAGCTCCGAACTGAAAAGCAGCACGGCCACATCGTTCAGCTGCAAAAAACCGTCCCATTTGTTGACGCCGGACCGCCAGAACGGGACAGCGAGGGCGCAGCGCAGGACGAGTTGCGTCAGCGAAGGTGTGGCACTCGTGCGCAGCGCGGCATTCACCCTCTCGACGAGGGTGGCAGCCCCTCGCGGCTCGGTGCTGGCGTTCCATCCATGGTTCGTCATGCTCACCCTCCCTGGTCTGCCGCTGTGAAGGCGCCTGCTTGCAGCAGGCCGGCAATGTTGGCGGCAAGGTCGAATTCGGCAGTTTCCGCAAATGCTGCCGCGGCCGCCGCTCCGAGCGGCTCGCCCGCCATCAGACGATCCAGAAAAGCTGCGCCGCCGGGCGGGAGATGGCGAACAAACACTTCGAGCCCGGGCCGCGTGACCAGCGCATCTTCAGGGCCGTCCGCCTCGATCCGCCCGACAGGGCGGTCGCGCCGGTTCGCCGCAAAGATCGTCACGACCGGATAGCGCGAGCGCATCGCACGCGTTGCCGGGTGTGGCACGAACACGGTATCGGCCAGCCGTTCGGGCGGGATCGAGCCCAGTGCTACGCAAGCCAGCGGTTCCGCGTCGGCGGCATGATAGCCGTCGAGCCAGGCCCGCTCCAGGCGCGCCACGTCAGCCAACCATGGCATCGGCCGCGCATAGTCGTAGCGCTCGATGAAGTCGGGAAAGTCGTGGCCGTATTCGAACAGAAGCGGCGAAGTGGGTGGCGTTTCGCGGATATGGAAGCGCGCCATCGCCCGAAAGAAGTCCGGGCCGGTGATGCGCAGCGTCGCTGGAAAGCTGGCGGCCAGCGCATCGATCAGGCTGACCGTGACGTTGTTGCGGTAGACGGCGTATCGTTTGACCGCTGCCTTGCCGTTCGGCCCCGAGACAGCGTCAGGCGGGACACGGTCAGGATCGAGCAAACCGGCGGTGAATGCCGCGGCATAGTCGAACCGGTGGCCAAGATCGCCCGACTGGAGTTCATCCTGCGGCATGGGCTTTTCCGAACACATGGTTGCTGTCGGCGTGATGGTCGAGAATCGCTTGGGCGGCGGCGGCCTCCGCCTTGAGCACCGGCCAGTCGGGAATGCTGCTGTCCCACTCGATCAGCGTCGGCAGCGGTCCGCATCGGCCGATAACGATATCGAAGAGCTTCCAGACCGCGTCGGCGACCGGCCCATCGTGGCTGTCGATGAGCAGCAGGTCGCCCTCGTCATCCTCCTGCTCGGCGTGCCCGGCCAGATGGATTTCGCCGACATGCGCGAGCGGGAAATCCGCGAGGTAGGAAAGTGCTGAATAGCCGTGATTGGTGGCCGAAACGAAGACATTGTTGACGTCGAGCAGCAGGCCGCAACCGGTGCGCTGCACCAGCGCGCGGATGAAATCCGTCTCGCTCATCGTCGATTCCGCGAAAAGGACGTAGGTCGAGGGGTTTTCGAGCAGGATCGGGCGGCCGATCGTCGCTTGCATTTCATCGATGTGATCCGCCACGCGCGAAACCGTTGCCGGCGTATAGGGCAGGGGAAGCAGGTCGTTGTAATAGGTGGTGTCGTGGGTCGACCAGGCGAGATGCTCGGAAACGAGCGCCGGCTCATAGCGGTCGACGAGCGCCTTGAAACGGCCGAGATGCACTTTGTCGAGCGGCCGCGGTCCGCCGATCGACATGCACACCCCGTGCAGCGAAACGGGATAGTCGCGGCGAATCCTGGCCAGCGCATCGTGCGGCGGACCGCCGGCGCCCATGTAGTTTTCGGCGTGGACCTCGAAGAAGCCGTCCTTTGGGCCGTCGCCAAGGATCGCGTGCAGATGCTCGTGCTTGAAACTGGTGCCGGCAAGGCCGGCGATCGGGTGCGCCGGAAAGCGCGAGGTTTTCGATATGCGGGATGCCGGGGCCAGTCCGTTCATCTTCATCTCCGCTTTCCGGGCAGCTTGCATTGCTTAGGACGGAATGTCGCGGGTCAGCGCCGTGGGCGAGCCCTTGCGGTCGCCGGGCAGGTCCATCGTCGTACAGGTGCCGCCGTCGACGAACTTCCAGGCGTTGCCCTGGTAATCGACAGTCGAGGTGCCTTGGCAGGTGGTGCCAGGTCCTGCCGCGCAGTCGTTCTGCCCCTTCAGGGCGACGCCAAAGCACTTCTCCTTGCCGGCATCCATCGCTGCCTTGGCCTCTGCCTCGGACAGCGGCGCAGCCGCCGCAAATGAAGCAAGGGCCGTGGCAACGGCGCCGGCCAGGAAGGCCGCGCTCACGGTTGATCTTGTCGACATGATTTCACCTCCGCTTGGGTTGTTGCGCGCGCCGTTCCTCAAGCGCGCATTGGTCAGTTCGGTTCGGAGGTTCCCTGCGTTACATCTTTTTGGAACACGACTTTGTGATCACCTGGGGACTTGGCGTGAGCAATATTTCGCCTGTCACGTCAAGGAGGTCGACCACAGGGCAACGAGCCGCCGGAAGGCACGGCCGTGTGAACAGCCCGTGTGGGGCGCCACGGAACCACCGCAATCCTGCGAGACCTTCCGACCAGTTTGGCGCATTATGGGGAGCAGGATCATGCTGGGCAGGATCGCCGAGTTCTTCATCTTCGGTGTCGTGCCGCTGGTCGTTGGTATACTGGTGGTGCCTGAGTTGTCCGTCGCCGCCGAGAAGACCCTGAAGGGCGAGGTGATGTATCGCGAGCGCATCGCTCTGCCGCCCAACGCCGTGCTTTCCGTGCAGCTTGCCGATGTCTCGCTGGCCGACGCGACGGCCGCTGTCATCGGCGAGCGCAAGGTGGCGCCGGCCGGCCAGGTGCCGATCAAGTTCGAGATCAGCTTTGATCCCCAGGTGATCCGGCCCCATATGACCTATGCGCTGGAGGCGCGCATCACCGTCGACGACAGGCTGTTGTTCATCTCCGATATGCGCCACCAGGTCGATCCACTGAGCGACGCGCCGCAGACCATCATGCTGAAGATGGTGACGTCGAGCGAGCAGCCGGCGTCGGCCCCGGTGGTCGGGCAGATCTGGCTGATCGAGTATATCGACGGCATCGGTGTGATCGCCGAACCGCAGGCGACGTTCAGGATCGACGAGGCCGGCAAGGCCGGCGGCAGCGGGCCTTGCAACGTCTACTTCGCCACCGCCAAAGTCGATGGTTCGACGATTGCCATCAGTGACATCGGTTCGACCTTCAAGGCCTGCGCGCCCGAGACTATGGCCGAGGAAAAGGCGCTGTTCGAGGCGCTGGCCAAGGCGGCATCGTATCACGTCGACGCCGGCAAGCTCATCATCGTCGACAAAGACGACCGCGTCATCCTGCGCTTCAACGCCGCGAGCTGATAACCGGTTTCGGTTTTTGAGCATCATGCGCAGTTGGCGGGTGTCGGCGCCCGGCGTCCGGTGCCGGATCGCCGCAACGAAAAAGGCCGGCATTGCGCCGGCCTTTTGCATATGACGTGGTGACTTATCGGCTCAGCCGACGATCTCGGTGTCCGAGAACCAGTATTTGATCTCCTGCGCGGCGGTCTCCGGCGCGTCGGAGCCGTGCACGGAATTCTCGCCGATCGACAGCGCGTGCAGCTTGCGGATGGTGCCTTCGGCGGCGTTGGCCGGGTTGGTGGCGCCCATCACGTCGCGGTTTTTGGCAATGGCGTTCTCGCCTTCCAGCACCTGCACGACCGTTGGACCCGACGACATCGACTCGACCAGTTCGCCGAAGAACGGACGATCCTTGTGCACGGCATAAAAACCTTCCGCCTCGCGGCGGCTCATCCACACCCGGCGCGAGGCGGCGACGCGCAGGCCGGCTTCTTCGAGTATCTGGGTAATGGCGCCGGTGAGATTGCGCCGGGTTGCGTCCGGCTTGATCATGGAAAAGGTGCGTTCGAGCGCCATGGGGTCGTCCTTGTGATGGAGGGTGGAATTCACGGTGGCGGGCTCTATACAAGCCGCCCGCCGGCTTGCCAAGGGGCTGGCGCTAATGCATCTCGCGCCAAAGCGCGCAGCGGTTTTGCGATAACGACATGCATAAAAACAAGAACTTAAGCGCGTCGCCGACGCGCTTTAACCGCCGCAAGCGTGTCGCCGTCAGCCAAAACCAATGTTGTCATAACTGCATCTCGATCGTCAGATTGGCCGTGTCGCCAGCCCGAAGGCCTTCGCGGACCCGCACCGCCGTCTTGATCGGCAACAGCAGGCTGCCGGATTTCTTGTCGGGAAACAGCGATGTTCGCCATCTGGTCTGGCCGATGACGGCTTCCACGCCAAGCGAGCCCCAGGGCCGTGCCATCCCCGCCATTGCCGACTTGATCCGTGCCCCAAGCTCCGGCGGCAGCGTCACGAAATGCCAGCCGCCCTTGCCTGGATAGACCCAGATCTCGGCCTGCACGTCGTAGCGAAACATCTTGTGCCCTTCCTCAGATCAAGGCCGTCACGGCTGGCTTTGCCATGGTGTCTTGTCGGCAACGCCGGCGACCGGCGAAATCAACCATGATATCCATTCTTCCCTGCAAAAGAGGATGGCAGCATGCCGTTGCCCTACCGCCTTATCACCATCGCAGCGCGCCGGACTTCCCAGCCTTCCCGTTCCAGTTCCGGCACGCTGTGGTTCTCGCAGGGGTAGCCGACGCAGAAGTAGCCGATCAGCGTCCACTCCGGCGGCGCGTCCAGGATCGTCGCCATTTCGGCCGGGTCGAGGATCGAGACCCAGCCCATGCCTATTCCTTCGGCGCGCGCTGCCAGCCAAAAAGTATGGATCGCCATCACCGCCGAATATTCGATGGTCGCGGGCATGGTCAGGCGGCCGAGCCCATGCCCCTGTTGCGTCCCGCGGTCGGCGAAGACCGCGAATTGACAAGGCGCCTCGTTCAGGCCGGCAAGCTTCAGGCGCGCGTAGAGCGCGGCGCGTTCGCCGCCGAACGATGCGAGCGCCTCCGCATTGCAGCGCTCGAAGCATGTCCTGACGGCGGCGCGGCATTCCGCACTCTCGACCATGACGAAACGCCAGGGCTGGCTCAGCCCGACCGAGGGCGCAATGCTGGCGAGGTCAAGCAGCCGTTCCAGCGCGCCTTCGGGGAGCGGTGTCGGCCTGAATCGCCTGACATCCCGCCGCCACAGGAAGAGATTGGCCAGATCGGCGCGAAAATCGTCCGGGAATTCCGGGTCTGAGGTCATGGTGTCTCTTTGCTAGGGGAGTAGGGGAGTAGGGGAGTAGGGAGTAACGAGGTTAGCGTCGGCGCGCATACCTACTGCCCTACTGCTTAC
>NZ_JBVVQB010000041.1:0-54002 GCF_055811775.1 Mesorhizobium sp. WSM4844
CGAGCATGCCGCCGTAACCGCATCCTCGGGATCGCGCTCGGCGCTATCCAAGGCGCGTTGGAGATCGCGCTGGACCGCGCAGAATGTTATCCAGAGATTCTCTTTCCAATCGTCAGCTGCGGAACGGCTTAGAGGCATCTCTATAGGATATCTTCGCGCGCCCACGCTCACCATACGCCGGATAATTGCAGCGAACGCGTGCACGAAGCTTGCCGGTATCTTCATACCTGATGGCGCCGTTCGCGTCTGTTTCGACTAAGCCAATAGCGACGTCGAAGTCATAGTCCCCATCTCGCGAGACGCTGTTGTTCAGGATGCTGAGCTGGACCGAGGTGGCATCTGGAAAATTGGCAGTGTAAAGATCAGCTGCTCCGCCGTCATCAAGGGCGTAGCCACCAACACGCCGGCAAAGAATGCAATGGCGCGCATTTCCTCCTCCTGGGGAGGCGAGACCATTGCCTCTCGCGTCGACATTCGATTCACTGTTCCAGGCAGTGGGCCGAGGCACTCAGATGCGTTTTGCGTTGCATGTCTTCTTCCTTTCATTATCTTGAGTCAGGACCATCAATGGCAAATCCTCCGCGCCGACCGACAAATCCAATGGCTGCCGCCGAAGCCGCCTTCAAGCCTGCCAAGAAGCCGATCGCACCGATTCGCGAAACCGCAGCTGCTCCAAATGTCAGAGAGCTTGTTTCAATCAGGATTGACCGAGCTGTCCTGGATTATTTCCAGGGCGACGGACCGGGCTGGCAGGACCGTATTAACGACGATTTGCGGGCCATGGTCGAGAAGCGGATCGTCGCCGAGGACGACCGTCCGGACGACATCACCTGAGCATCGCAGAGCCGCCGGGCGGAGCTGGCGGCGGCCCACGAAAGGCGCTCTGCCCGAAGCAAAATGAGCACCGGGCGATATCCCCGGCATTTAGGACGGGATCAGTGAAACGCCGGTGGTTGCCACTATGGCGACTGCTCAGCGGCTTATTCTTTCCGGAGAGCCCTCTCTGGGAATTTGAGCTTCCACGTCTCGATCAGAAACAGGCTTACGGCGCTAGCGCTGTGGATCGCAAGCCGTGCGATCCTCGCGTCGACCCGCTTAAACCCGCGTTCGCGACCATGTGCGTCGCCGCCGTGGGTTCGCAGCGCACCGATCGACTGCACCGCGGTTATCAGACCAGACAGCGTATTGCGCACATCCTCGGCGATTGCATCAGGTAACCCTTCTTTGGTCGGTGATAGTCCCAGCGGTTCCCGCACGGCGCGATAGAGGCCAGAGATATCTTGCTTCGCCGGCAGATCAAGATTGCTCTCAATCAGTATCGATCGACACACGCTCTCGACGACCGAGCATGCCGCCGTAACCGCATCCTCGGGATCGCGCTCGGCGCTATCCAAGGCGCGTTGGAGATCGCGCTGGACCGTATCGAGGTCGAGGGCCTGAATAGCCGCTGAGAAAGCGCTCACGATTGGGGCATGTCGCCCCAAATTGACGAGACGTACGTGCATGCCATCACGTTCAAGCCGCAGATCGTCGAAGGCAAGCCGCGCATTGAGATAGTCCATTGCTTCGGCATGCCGGTCGTCGTGACCAACATAATCTCGAGGATCGACTCCCTTGATTAAGAGCTTCTCGTATATGTCATCAGCATCGGGAAACATGCCAGCCGACATCAGTGCGCGGACGGTCTCCGAAACGCGCGACGTGCCTTCGAGCTCGTAGTGCAGCCCATAGTTCTTGAGGAGAGCCTTCAGCTTCCAGCCTTGGCGGTATACGCCAACGGAGTTTTGTGCGCCGGCTGCACCGGCACTGATTACTTGTGCAAGCGCCTCAATTGACTGATCGGAAAGCGTGATTCGCATGGACTACTACTACATGGCCGACATTGCCATGCTACGATCGAAAGCCGTCCGTCTGCTAGCAGCCGCAAGGCCGTCCTCGGAAAGGCGCCCCATTCCGCCAGCAGAGGCCAACATTCCCTTCATCCAAGAGCGGATGTTGGAGCATCCATCTTCCTGGCTCGTCGATCGGCCGCGAAATAGCGGCACCAGCCGCACCAGCCTACCCAGACGTGACCGGCCACGAGGTGGTCGCCGGCGCCTTGACGAAGATTGCAAATAGTTCGCGCTGAGAGGATATGCGCATCTTGGCATAGATATTCTTGCGGTGGATGCGGACCGTCCCGGCTGAGATGCCCAGCAGGTTGGCGATCGACTCGGAGGAGTGACCTTCAAGAACGAGGCCGACGACCTGCAGTTCTCGTGGGGTCAGCGGCGGCATGCCGCGTGCCTCCAATGCATCCTGCACGGTGCGCCGCATCACTGCCTTGTCGTCTTCGACCGGCGTCGCGGTCTTGAGCCTTTCGTCGGTGCGCCAGTGCATCTCAACGATGCGCCGGACCAAGGGCTCGACGATACGCAGCGTGCGCAGGTCGTGCGCGGTGAAATTCTGGCGGCTGGGCGCGCGCATCAGCGACGTCGCTACGATCCACCCGTCCTTGCCGGGGGAGAAAAAGGCGATCTCGTCGACCGGCCCGGTCTGCACATAATAGGACTTGTAGTATTCGCTCTTGTAGAACTGGTCGGGCGCAAGGTCGGACAGCCGGTAAACTCCCGACCGCGTGCCGTTCGCCGTCGCCTTATAGAACGGATCGAGTAGGTAAGGCCCGATCTCGTATTCCCGAACGTGGATGTCGAACTGCTTCGGGGCGAAGGTGTGGTGCACGCACAGCGGCTTGCCCGGGCCGCTATAGGCGAAACTCACCGTGTAGTCGAATGGTGCGAGACGATGGATGGTTTTGGCGAATGCGTCGGGGAACTGGTGCGATCCCACCTGCGCGAGAAGTTCGCCAAGGGCGTCAAACCATTCGGGATGCGACAGCAGGCGCCTGCCTGACGCTGCTGCAGAGGCTTCGTCCCTCACCGTCGCTCCTATCCCCAAATGCATATGCGTTTTGGATTACACTGTAAGGGAAATATCCCATGATCGGCATGCTCTTATAGGCTTTGTCTAGTTTGTGGAATATGCCTTCTTCGTACCAAGAGCTACGCAGGCAGGCGTCGATAGCATATACTGACACCCTGAGGCCTTGTGGACCTGAGGCCTCGCGGACAAGTCGGGCGATTCCGCGCGCAGTGGTGGAGGACTTGAATGGCGGATCGCCGCCAACACGCCATAGATCTCACGGGCGGCCCGGGCACGGCCCGATCCCCCGGCGGACCAGCATTCAAGCCCAGCCAAGTTGGACAGCACCGCAACGACAATTAACCAAAGGGGAATCTCGATGTTTGGAGACAGTTCACGCCTACGCATGCTGATAACGGCACCGGCGCTCGCGGCATTCGCGACGCTCGGCATTGCCGGACAGGCCGGTGCCTGGACGCTGGAGGAAGCGGCGGCGCCGTACAAGGGAACCACGATCCGCACTATTGGCGAGGCGCTGCCGCCGCTCGAGGCGATGAAGAAGCTGGCGCCCGAGTTCGAGAAGCGCACCGGCATCACGGTCGAGATCGAGATGTATGAGGCGTCCGAGACCGCCAGCAAGGTGATGCTCGACCTCAACTCAAAGCGCGGCCGCTACGACTTCATCCTCCAGCAGCACCGCAATGTCGGCAAGTTTGTCACCAACGGCCATGTCGAGCCGATCGAGCAGTTTATGACCTCGGCGACGCTGCGCGACCCCGAGTTCAAGCCGGAGGAACAGCTGTACCAGGGTCTCTGGAAGGAAATCTCTTGGTACGGGGGCAAGGCCTATGGCTTCCCGTTCACCGCGCTCACAATGTACGCTTGGTATCGGTCCGATCTCCTGACCGACGCCAAGGAGATGGACGGCTTTAAGGCCAAGTACGGCTACGACCTCGGCCCGGCGCAGGACTGGAAGCAGTATCGCGACATCGCCGAATGGTTCAACCGCCCTGACCAAGGTCTCTACGGCACCGCACTGCAGGGCAAGCGCCACGAAGCGCTGTGGTACGAGTGGCTGAACTTCCTCTACTCCTTCGGCGGCGACATGCTGGAGGTGAAGTCGGGCTCCGAATGCGGCCCGGTCATCGTCAACAGCCCCCAGGCCATTGCCGCGACCGAATACTACAAGAGCCTGATGGCCTTCTCGCCACCGGACACGCTCAACTACTTCTGGGACGACGTCATGGCGTTGATGCAGCAGGGCAAGGTCGCCGAGCTCATCATGTGGAACGACGCGACCTACGCCGTCGCCGTCGATGAGAATGTGTCGACGGTCGTCGGCAAGATGGGTTTCGACATCGTGCCGCAGGGTGAAGGCGGCAAGGTCGCTCAGGTGGAGGGCTGGTCATACCTCATTCCAACGGCGTCCAAGAACAAGGAGGCCGCATACCTCTTCATCCAGTGGATGCTGGAGTACGAACAACAGCTCAACCAGCATCTGAATGGCGGCGCTTCCGCAAGGCCAGATGTTTATGCATCCGCCGAGGTTCAGAAGCTGCCGTATGCCAAGGCATCGATGGCGTCCAATGAGGTGGCCAAGCCGAAGCCTACGATCCCGCAGGCGAGCGAGATGACCGACATCCTAGTGCGCGAATTGTCCTCCTATCTCGCCGGCGAGAAGGAAGCAAAGGCGGCGCTCGATGAGTCGGCCAAGGAGATCTCGGCGCTGCTCGGGGCCTGCGCACCGATGAAATATCCGGTGCAGTGAGGGCTGCTATCCTAATCCCGTGGGGACAACCCCCGGGAGAACGCCGGGCATATCATGACCAAAGGCACTCGACCTTCGCGCGGACAGTTCCTGCTCGACCGCGGCGCATCTATGCCCCTGATCCTGCCGGCGGCGCTGCTCGTCCTCGTCTTCCTCGTGGGGCCTTTTTATTACATGGTCTACACGGCGATGACCGACTTGAGTTTCGCCAATCCGGACCAGAAGGGCGTATTCATCGGCTTCGACAATTTTCGCAGGCTGGTGCGTGAGGATGCAATCTTCTGGGGCTCCTTCTGGCGTACTATCCGCTTCGTCCTGGTCGCGGTGTCGATCGAGTTCCTGCTCGGCTTCGCGCTGGCATGGCTGATCTGGCGCTACATCGAGCGGCAGCGCCTGCTGACGACGCTGCTGCTGGTGCCGATGATGCTAGCTCCTGTCGCTGTCGGGCTGATCTGGCGCCTGCTGCTGCAGGGCGACTTCGGCATGGCGACGCACTATCTGCGGGCCGTTGGCCTGCTGTCGCAATCCAGCGCCGTCTTCTCGTCGCCCAGCCTCGTCATGCCCACCATCATCGCCATCGACGTCTGGCAGTGGACGCCTTTCGTGACGCTGATCATCCTGGCCGGGCTGATGAGCTTGCCCCGCTCGCCCTTCGAGGCAGCGACAATGGACGGTGCCGGGCCGTGGCGGCAGTTCACCGACATCCTGTTGCCGCTGATGCGCCCGATCATCGCGCTGGTGCTCCTGCTGCGCGGCATCGACGCCTTCAAAGAGTTCGACAAGGTCTTCATCATGACCGGCGGCGGCCCCGGTACCGTCTCGGAACTGCTCTCGATCTACGCCTACCGCGTCAACTTCAAGACCTGGAATCTCGGCTACGGCGCCGCGGTCTCGTTCATGGTCTACCTCGTCGTGCTGATCATGTGCTCGGTCTTTTACAAGGCCGTGTACTGGAAGTCGGCGGAACAAGGGGCTAGGCCATGAGCAAATCCTGGAAGATCCTCGCGATCGGAATCCTCGCCTGCGTCCTGGTGCTTGCGCTCACGCCGTACGTCTGGATCTTGCTGACGTCCTTCAAGGGCCGCCTCGATATCCTCTCGACGCAGCCGACCTGGTTCTTCATGCCGACCTTCGCCAATTATCCGGCGGTTTTCATCGATAAGGAATATCTCCCCCTCGTCTTCAATTCGCTGGTCATCTCGCTGGGATCGACTGCGCTGTCGATCCTGATCGGCGCGCCTGCCGCCTATGTGTTCGCGCGCACGGATTTCGCCGGCAAGGAAGACCTGTTTTTCTTCTTCCTGACGACGCGCATGGCGCCGCCGATCGCGATCGCGGTGCCGCTCTTCCTGTTCTTCACGACAATCGGCCTGACCGACACGATCTACGCCGTGGTGATTGCCCATACGAGCTTCAATCTGTCGCTGGTCGTCTGGATGATGCGCGGCTTCTTCGCCGAGATACCGAAGGAGATCGACGAGGCGGCGATGATGGACGGGCGCTCGAAGCTCGGATCATTCGTGCGCGTCATCGTGCCGCTGGCCGCGCCCGGACTCGCGGCAACGGCGGTGCTCTGCTTCATCATGTCGTGGAACGAATTCCTCTACGCCTTCATCCTCGTGGCGTTCGAGGGGCGGCCGCTGACGGTCGGCATTCCCGGCCTGATCACGCCACACGGCACCCTGTGGGGGCAGGTCGCCGCGGTGGCAGTGGTCGCCACCCTGCCGATCATCGTCTTCACTTTTCTCGTCCAGAAGCACCTCGTGCGCGGCCTGACCTTCGGCGCGGTGAAGGGCTAAGGACCAGCGGAGCATCCAATGGCGGTCTCGTTCAAGGAAGTGACGAAGCGGTTTGCGGACGGCACCGTCGCGCTCGATCGGCTCGATCTCGACTTCGATCTCGGCGAATTCATCGTGCTGCTTGGGCCCTCGGGCTCTGGCAAGACAACTGCGTGCCGCCTGCTCGCCGGGCTGGAGCAGCCGTCGAGCGGCCGCATCGAGATCGCAGGTAGGGACGTGACCAACGTGCCGCCGCGCTTCCGCGGCATCGGCATGGTGTTCCAGAACTACGCACTCTACAGCCACAAGACCGTCTTCGAGAACATCGCCTATCCCCTGCGCATCCGCAAAGTGGCCGCCGCGGAAATCGAGCGTTCGGTGAAGGACATGGCCGAGCTTCTGCGCATCGCCCACTATCTGCAGCGCAAGCCGGCGCAGCTCTCCGGCGGCCAGGCGCAACGTGTCGCCGTAGCGCGCGCGCTGGTCTGGCAACCGGCGATCTGCCTCATGGACGAACCGCTTTCCAACTTGGACGCGCTGCTGCGCCTGCATATGCGCACCGAGCTCAACCGCCTGCATCGCAAGCTCGACAAAACCTTCGTCTTCGTCACGCACGACCAGGAGGAGGCGATGACACTGGCGACGCGCATCGCCGTGCTGAAGGAGGGCCGGCTAGTGCAGTTCGACGAGCCGAAGACGATCTACCGCCGGCCCGCCAACCGCTTCGTCGCCGAGTTCATGGGCCGCCCGGCGATGAACACGATCGACGGAGTGGTCAAAGGCGGCATATTCAAGGCTGGCGCGGTGGCTTGCTCGGTCGATCGCCCCGACGGGCCGGTCACGCTCGGCATCCGGCCGGAGCAGATCGAATTCATGGCGTCGAATGCACCGGCAGCTATGACGCTCACCGTGGACGTGAAAGAAGCGATCGAACCCGACACGCTGCTGATCTTCCAAAACGCGGGCGGGCAGGCAATCACGCTGCGGACGCAGACGAATTGCGATGCGATCGAGCCGGGACAGCCGGTGAGCGTCTCCTTCCCGAAGCAGGCGCTGCACTATTTCGACGCTGCCACGGGAAAGAGGGTCGAGTGACCGCCGCCAGCTTTGTCCCGCTCATCCTGGCAGCGATCGTCTGGCTCGGCTTCTGGCGCGTCAACCGCATGAAGCGCTGGTTCACGATCGGCGAGGTGATCTTTTGGGACGTGATCGTGCTAATCCTCATCCAGCTTGTGTGGCTGCGATGGTTCTGAGCGCTCGACATATGGGAGGGACGCAATGACTTCGCCCCCGCGCTGGCGCCGCTTCGACGAATGGGACACGCGGCCGCTGCGGCACGACCGCTTTGCCGCGGAGGATCCGGAAGCGGGCTTTGCCACCTTTCACAGCCCGTGGGACCCCGCGCCGTCAGCGCGAGTCGAGAACGGACGCGTGGTCGAGATCGACGGTAAGCCGGAAGCCGACTTCGACATCCTCGATTCCTTCATCGCCGCACATCATCTCGATCTCGACGTGATCGACGAGGCGATGGCGATGGATTCGGGCGAAGTCGCCCGCATGCTGGTCGACATCAACATGCCGCGCGAAAGGCTCGAGCGGCTGGCTCGCGGCATGACGCCGGCGAAGCTGGCTTCCGTCGTGTCGCACTTATCGTCACTGGAGATCACCTTCGCCTATTCCAAAATGCGGCAGCGCCGCACGCCGGGAAACCAGGCGCACGTCACCAACGCTAAGGATGATCCTCTGCAGCTTGCAGCAGACGCCGCCGTTGCCGTGGCGCTCGGCTTCGACGAGATCGAGACGACGATGCGCGTTGCGTCGAACTCCTGGGCCAACGCCGTCGCCTGCGCCGTCGGCGCGTCGGTTGGGCGTGGCGGCGTGCTGTTCCAGTGCTCGATCGAGGAAGCGGAAGAGCTGCGCATCGGCATGGCTGGCTTCACTTCCTATGCCGAGACGGTATCGGTTTATGGCACGGAAGCTGCGTTCGTCGATGGCGACGACACACCCTGGTCCAAGGCTTTCCTCACCGCCGCCTACGCCTCGCGCGGCATCAAGGCACGCTGCACGTCTGGCGCATCCTCCGAGCTGCTGATGGGTTTTCACGAACATCAGTCCGTTCTCTACCTGGAAGCCCGTTGCCTCTGCCTGCAGCGCGCCATGGGCGTACAGGGAACGCAGAACGGCGGCATCGACGGCGCGCCGTTGACCGTCTCGATGGCCGGGGGCATGCGCGAGCTCATGGCCGAAAACCTCATCGCCGTCTGGCTCGGCCTTGAATGCGCCTCCGGCAACGACACCCGCGTCAGCGAGTCCGAGATCCGGGTTGGCGCCAAGATCACGCCCTTCCTCATGGCCGGCTCCGACCTGTTGTGTTCCGGCATGGGATCGATCCGCAAATACGACAATTCGTTCAACCCATCCCTGTTCAACGGCGAGGACGTCGAGGACTTCCTCGCTCTGCAGCGTGACCTCGAGGCGGATGGCGGGCTGACGCCCATAGAGGAGAGCAATATCCGTGAGCTCCGCATGCAAGCGATCAAGGCGCTGGCCGCCGTCTTCCAGGAGCTTGGCCTCGCCGAAGTGCCGGAAGCCTGGATGCTCTCCGTCGCCGCCGCCTCGGGCTCGCTCGATACCGAAACCTTCTCGACAGGCGAGGTCACGCGCATCAGCGAAGCCATTCGCGATCGCGGACTAACGGCGGTGGATGTGGTGCGGGCGCTGCACAAACGGGGCTTCGGGCGCGAGGCCGAGAACCTATTGCTGATGCTTCGCCAGCGCATCTCCGGCGACTATCTGCAGACGTCGGCCATCCTGCGCGACGGCAAGGTCATCAGCGCGCTCAACGATCCCAACGACTACCGGGGGCCGGGCAGCGGATATCGGATGTCCGAAGCTAGATGGGAAGCGGTCCGAGGCGTGCGCGATGTTCAGACACGCGAGAAGGTGCTGGAGAGCGAGCGTCGCGTCGACCCGACCTCGGAGCCATGGCTGATTCCAGGCGGCGAGGCCGGCAAAGGCACGGATCCGCGCGAGGTGGTGATTGGCCTCAGCCCCGCATTCGGCAACGAGCTCACGCAAACGACAGCCGGCCACGACTTGATCGACGTGGTGCTGGCCCTGACCGATGGTGTGAGCGAGGGCGGCGGCGTGCCGCGCCTCGTCCGCATCCGACATACCGCCGACACGTCCTTCCTCGGCCTCACCGCGGCGCGCCTCTCCGGCTCGGGTTATGCCATCGGCATCCAGGCCAAGGGCACCGCAGTCATCCACCGCGCCGACCGGCTGCCGCACATGAACATCGAACTGTTCTCGAATGCACCGATCACGACGCTCGACCACTACCGCGCAATGGGCCGCAACGCCGCGCTCCACGCGCTGGGGCTCGCTCCGGAACCCGTCATCGTGCCGACCGAAGGTCAGGCCCTTGGCGCCCGCTACCATGTGCGCGTCGCCATGCTCTACGCGATAGAGACCGGGCTGGTAGTGCCGGATGCCCCGCCGCTAGATGTCGCGTTTGCAATCGGACAAGGAGGGCTTCGTCCGTGACATCCCCTCTCGACCTCTATCCCATCTCCGAGAACGCGCCCGATCAGGCGGTGTCGGCGTCGGGCATGCCGCTTGCCGATTTGACGCTCGACGCAGTGATTTCGGAACGGATCGGTGCCGAAGACATCCGGATTTCGGCCGACGTGCTCAGACTTCAGGCATCTATCGCCCGCGATGCGGGCCGCGACCGGCTTGCGCTCAATCTCGAACGCGCCGCCGACCTCGTCTCCGTCCCGCAAGACCTCATTCTGGACACCTATGAAATGTTGCGGCCGGGCCGAATTCCCGAAGCCCATCTGCTCAAAGAGCGCGCCGAGCTGCTGCGTCGCGAATACGGCGCGCACACCATCGCGGCGCTGATCGACGAAGCGGTCGCCGTTTACGAGCGCCGCAATCTGTTTCGCCGCCGGTACTAGGGGAAAATCGAATGATACTTCAGGGGCGGATCGCCATCGTCACCGGTGCCGGCTCCGGCATCGGTCAGGCCGGATCGGAAGCCATGGCGCGCGAGGGCGCGACGGTCATCGTCACTGACCGCGATCTCGATGCCGCGCGTGGCACGGTCGACTCCATCGCCGCCGCCGGCGGGCGCGGCGAGGCCATCCGAGTCGACGTCACCGACGATTTAGCCGTCGTCAGCGTCATCCAGGACGTGGCCGATCGACATGGGCGCATCGACATCTTGCACAATCATGCCGGTGTGCAGGTCGCGGGCAGCGTCGAGGAGATCGACGGCGCCGGTTTCGATCACTCTTGGGCGGTTAACGTGCATGCCCAGTTCGTCGCCTGCCAAGCAGTCCTACCGGTCATGAAGAGACAGCGCGGCGGCGTCATCCTCAATACGTCGTCGAACTCCGGCGTCTTCCTCGACAGAGCGATGACCGCCTACATCACCAGCAAGGCCGCATCGATCACCATGACCCGCCAGATCGCACTGGATGTCGCGCGTTATGGCATCCGCATCAATTCGCTCTGCCCCGGCTGGGTCGATACGCCGTTCAACGATCCCTACACGGACCAACTCGGCGGCCGCAAAGCGCTGGAGCACGCGATCGCCAACATCGTCCCGATGGGCCGCTTCGCAACGACCGACGAGATCGCCGAGGTCATTCTGTTCATGGTGTCCGATAAGTCGTCCTACATGACCGGCCATGCACTGGTCGCTGACGGAGGCGAGTCTCTCGCGGGTGGGACGAACTCGGGCCAATCTATCACCCGTTGAGCCTATGCAGCGGGCCTGGCGCGATCGCGGGACGGTTTCGGTCAAGCCGGCAAGGATCGCAGTCCGGTCGGAGGGCTCGTCTCAGGCACCGGCGCCGGGGCAAGCTGCCTGGCCACGTCGATGAGCGGCAGCCTGATGATCGCGCGATGTCGCCCCGTGGTGGCGGGCGATGGCGCGGGCAATCGACAGGCCGAGCCCGACGCCGCCGGTCTCCCGGTTGCGTGACTGCTCCAGGCGGAAGAAGGGCGCGAACACCTGTTCCATGTCGGCTTTGCGGAATGCCGGGACCGCCGTCCTCGATCACAATGTCCAGGCTGTCGGTGCGCTTGACCAGGCTCACCTTGGCCTGCTCGCCATAGCGGACGGCATTTTCGACGAGGTTGCGGATCGCCCGGCGCAGCGAGTCCGGCCGGCAGCGATACAGCATCTTGGGCCCGTCGCTGACGGTGACGTTTTGACCCAGCTCCTCGAGGTCGTCGCAGAGGCTGCCGACCAGCGCCGAAAGATCGACAGTTCGCGTCTCCTCCACCGCGGCGTCCTCGCGCGCGAAGGCGAGCGCTGCTTCCGTCATCGTCTGGATTTCCTCGATGGTCTTCAGCATCTTCTCCTGGAGATCGTGATCCTGGACGAACTCGGCGCGCAGCCGGAGCGAGGTCAGCGGCGTGCGCAGGTCGTGGCTGATCGCCGCCAGCATGCGCGTGCGGTCCTCGACGAAGCGCTGCAGGCGCTCCTGCATGCGGTTGAACGGGCGTGCCTGTCGCTTTGGGGTCATCGTCCTATTCTCAAGACCACTCTTCGCCCATCGGAAAGGATTCCCGTTCCTGTGCCAGTTGGAGGTTGTCTGCTGGTCAGCGAGAACAGGAATCGGGTTGAGAGTCGTCCGCAAACCATCGTTCCTTCTCCACGCGAAAAGGTAAGGTTGATGGTAGTTGTCCCTCGGCATTCGACCCCGGTATTGGTCTGCCCGCGAATAGTTCCGCGCCGTGTGATGCTGTTGACGGCAGCCGTCCCGGAAAAGGAGAGCGTCCCATCAATAGTCTGACCGGAGACTGGTGCCGTGATGATGAGCGGGTTTTGCGCCTGCGCGTAGCCGACACCCCAGGCTATCAACATTGTCGCTAAGATTCGCCGGAAAGTACGGTGCATTTGGACGGTTCCTGTTGAGACCGCTGCAGTGCAGACTGCGAGACGGTCATGCTCGGCCTTTCCTGCCAGTCGGTCGTGTCCCACCGCGTGGTGTAGGTCGGCGGTAGCGAAGCCGCTCGCGAGCGCGCGCCCTCAACAGCGCTGTAGCGAGCGAGCGGCGTAGCGGCGGTCATCGATCTTCTTCGGTAGGGTTGGGTTGCTGACACAACCTGATTTGAAGGAACCACCGATGACCAACGACATGATGAACCTGCGCACGCTCGTAGAGAAGACCCCGACGCCGATATCCTGCGCGAGATGATCGGCTTTGCCGCTGAGCGGCTGATGGAGATGGAGCGGCCCTGCTTATGACTTGATCCTGCTACCACATATCCGTGCCCCTTTAATGTTCAGAGGCCACTGGCGGAAAGCTCTTGACCTTCCCAGCGACCGGAAGTCCTTATCCTGTGGTTTTGGGGCGATGGGGAAGGCGATGTCGCGTCTAGCAGCCGCGTCAGCCCGGAAAATGTTTATCCATCCCGGATATCGGGCATCATACGACCAACAACAATGTCGAAGCGAAGGGCGGTGGCGGACTGATGGTCGTAATCGATGTGCAACCCTGAAGCCCGCTCCGCAAGGCGAAACGTAGATGGATGACTTTGCCGTTTACGGCGGCCTGTTTCTTGTCGCCTTCGCCGCGGCGACCATCTCCCGGCGCAGTCGGAGGCCGCCCTTGCAGGGCTCCTCGCCATGAATTCCTTTTCGCCGGCACCGATCGACCCAATGCGGACGTTCGCTCTCCGAGAACGAATTCACGCCCATGACCCTAGGCAGACGCCTTACCGCCGGCCGGCCAACGTCCGCTCTGGACGCGGAAGCTGACGTCGCGTTGCTCCCGCCCGAGACATAAGGCGGGAGACCGCAATTTGTTGCATCAAGCCGGCAGCGGCTCGTGGAAACGGCACCAGCCATTTGGGCTGATTGCACCGGCAACGATCTCGCACCCGTTTGGCTCTCGGAAGTGAGTACACCCACCGCAGCGTCGGCCACGATTTGGGGTGTCCTGGTACAGCGCCAGCGCCTTGGTTGTCTTTCCGGCTGCCATCGGTCCAGTCATACAGGCTGAAAGGCCGCCGGCGCTGGCAATCGCCGCACCGGTCACAGAGACTTTCAGGAAATTGCGGCGAGACAGCGCTCGGCTTGAAGCTGCCGATCCGTGGTTCACATCATCATCTTTACTCATGGTCTTTCTCCAAGAGCAGCCCTCGTCGCAGTTGGCTCAGGTGCTCTTGAGCGTGCCGTTCATCCCTTCCGGATAGAAGCCGCCCTTGCTCACTCCGTCCTTGTCGCTGAGATAGACGATCCGGAGCACCTCCTGTGGCGTTCTGGTGAAGGCGATCGCATCGGGCGTCGAAGGAACGATGTTGGCTTTTCCATCCACCTGGATCCCTTGATCCTTATCGTCAGATCCGTCGATTTTGTCTCGGGCATCGCAGACGGCGTTGGCGGCCTTCCAGGCTTCCTCTCCCTTCCGGTATAGCGTAGATCGCGCCATGCCCATGTGGTAGGCCTCGACCGCCAGGATGCCTGCGGCGGCGGCGAGGAAGTCTTTGTTTTTCAGAACCGTCGCCGCACCGGCATAGGCGGTGACGCCGACATCCTCGAACAACATCCCGCCGAGAACGAAGTTCGTTTCGTTGCCGAAGGGGTCGAAGTCTGACCCGAGGCCCGCCGCTTCCGCGACGGCCTTGAAACCGGCATCGAAATCGATCGCCGGCCGGTCAACAGCGTCCGTTCCAAGCGTCTTGCGGTAGAAGCGGACGTGCGCGAGTTCATTTTCGGCGACTTCCTGCATGAATTCGCCGATGGCCGGCGTCTCGAAGGAGACTTGCTTGCCGCCAACGACGTCGCCGGGTTTCGAACCAACATCGGCTGCGTCGATGCCCATTCCGGTGGTGCCGCGGAGGTAGTATTCAGCCTCCATATATTCGAGGTTGAGCGCAAAGCGGAAAATATCCTCGTCCGATATGTCCTGTGCCAATACCGGAGAAGACCGTGCGATTCCGCCGAGTGCCGCTCCGGCACCGAGTACGACAAGTCCCTGAAGCGACTGACGCCGGGATAGGTGAAGTGCGCCCTGCATGGCGGTCTCCTATGTTTGTTGATTCAACGCCGCTGTCAGCACCGCGGCGCCGAGTGCATTTGCCTGATGATTAGATGGTCCGGGCCGCCAAAATATTCCCGCGTCCCGCTACAAGAGCTCTAGGAAACGAGCCGGCGTAATCTCGGCGTGAACGGCGTCTACGTGCGCTCAGTCGCCGTGTTCAACGGATGAGTATCCTTTCGAACCAGGCGGATTGCGAGCCGGTCAAAGACTGATTGCGCGAGGCGGTCACAACGGGCGCCAGCGAAGAGAAACGTATCCGTGAACACGGTGGCGAGCTTGTCCCGCAGCGCCTCGCGGAGCAGCCGGCGTGCGCGATAAAGACGGGTGCTCACCGTCTGAGGTCGCAATGCCAAGAGAAAAGCCGTTTCCTCAATGCTCATTTCCTCGACGTCTCGCATGACAAAGACGATGCGAAAGGGCTCTGGCAAGCCACCGACGGCCCGCTCCAGGAGGTTGCGGATTTCAGCGAGAGCGGCCGCCTCTTCGGGATCAGGCTTGTGGGCGCTGAACGGAGCGACCATCCCCTCGATGGCTTTCACGTCGACGGTGGGCCGCCTTTTCCGGCGGCGTCCCAGCGCCTCGTTCAGCGCGATCCGGGTGAGCCAGGTCGACAGCTGCGCCTCCGCGCGGAATTCGGCCAGATGGGTGAAGGCGTGGATATAGGTCTCCTGAAGTACGTCCTCGGCCTCGGTGTCGTCGTTCAGGACAGCGCGGGCGACCCGGTGAAGCCGCTGATTGTGACGCTTGATGATTAACCAGAATGCGGCGGGGTCACGCTGTCGCGCGTGTTCAACCAGCCCCGCGTCGTCAAGGTCCTCGATCCTCACTGCCTCGGTGGATCCGGTCGGCTTCATCATAGGCGCTCCAGATGCATCAGCCTGCCGCGATGCGGGCGGGGTGGCTCCGCGCGGCGTGGCCTGAGGAAGTTCACCTCAAATTGCTCTTCGGAAACAGCACGCGATCGGGTTTTGCATTCATTCGCGCCAGCATTTCCTTGATCAAGCGTGTTTTGGTGCGCCCCGCTTCCTTCGGCGGCACGAGGTAACGCACGATGGCCTCGAGCCAGGTGTTTTCACTGACGCGAAAATGAACCACGGGATGCTCCTTCACTTCGAGTTCGTCCACCGGCGTTTGCGACAGGATGTGCTTATAGACCTTCACCTTCTGGCTCATGATGTCGCCGACCTGCTCGTCGACGACCTCTCTCATGGTTTTCGCTACGAATTCCAGATCGCTTTCATAAGCGAGCTGGAACTTGATTTCGTTCCAGACATAGGGAAACAGCGGCCAGGAATAGTTGAAGACCGGCGTGTCAAACACGGTGGAGTTCGGAAACTTGATGACGCGTCCGCTCGGATGATCGGTCCAAAGATGTTCGCCGCCGAATTCCCATAATGTCGTGTCGAGATAGCTGACATCAATGACATCGCCATGGGCATCGCCGATGCGAATGCGGTCGCCAACGCGATAAGGCGCCCTGGCCAAAATATAAATCCACGCGATGAAACTGGAGATCGGCATTTGCAGCGCAAAGCCGAGAATCAGTGAAATCAGGCCGAGTGAAACAACCGCAGTGTACCAGTTCACAAATAAGACTGAAATGGCCACGAAGACGATGGCGACGACGACGACTAATCGAAAAATACGTTGCAAGTTGAAGCGCGAAACACGATTGGGAATTCGGCCAATGAGAAAGACTTCGATAACATTCGCAACGGTCAGCATAACGAAAATGAGAAGGCCGCCCCTGACGTAGTTCAGCACGCGAACGCGCAAAGGCGCGTCAAGCCATTCTAAGCGCCAATTGATCAGGACTTGGATGCCAAAAAGCAGCAAGGCAGCGGCAGCGAAACCAACCGTCCACCAGACGTCTTCCTTGCGTAGGCTGAAGCGGAATTTTTCCTCGGGCTTTTTCGCCTTCTGTTCCATAGTTTTTGGGTCAGCAGTCTGTTGCGCGGCCCGTTCGAGTCGGGAAAGGTTCTCCTGTTTCTTGGCGCGCGGTTCCATGGTTTCACCTCCCGATGTGGCCATCAACACCCAGCCAGTGCCTTCTCGTTCCTCGACGGCGGCATTCCGGCAAACGACCCAACGTCAGTCGCTGACTGGCTCCCTGCTGGTCCCCGACAGCTGGCCTTCATTCCGGCGGGCCCGTCTTTGGTGAAATAGGGCGGCAAGCACGTCGCCACCATATTCGGCAAGTGCCTTATAGCCCCATCCGAAATTAAGTTGAGTTTGGTATCAGCAGCTCCCCGATAGCTCACCGGTAGAAATCTCGACTGTTCATCAAGCGGCCGTTGGTTCGAATCCAACTCAGCCTTCATCGGCCGGCGCGTTTCTTGCGTGAGGCGGACTTCGCTCCTGCGGCGGGATCATGCCGGCGGATAGCCACCAATCCATTGGATTGCACGTATTGACTCGAGCCCATCACAACGACTGAGCGAAAGGCGGGATTCGGGATCGAGCTGAGCGTCGACGAACGGCTGAGATTAGGCGCGTTGCTGCCATTCGCAACGCCGAGAATGAAGGTCTCGAAAGGGTCAGAACCGGCCGTTAAATTGACGAACGTCCAACGGCGGAAGTCGACCCCTTGGCGGAAGTTAGTACCAGCCTCCTAGGCGCCAAAATAACGCGGCAACGGAACCCACGACGTTGGACGTTAGATGGGGTTGGTCAATCGACCTTGTTCACTCGCCCATCGTCTTTAGAGCCCGGGCGTGATTTTATTCAAAGCGCATGTCGATCCGCCGGGGGCTGGTTCGTCGACTTATTAGCGAGACTGTTCAGCGGCCACCACGTCCGCGGCTCGCCTCAGGAGGAGTTCTCAAATGCGCTTCATGTCGTTCGTCACTTCCGCCCACGCCGGACCGCCAACGGCGGAACTCATCGAGGCGATGAACAAGCTCGCCGACCGAGAAATCAAGGCCGGCCGCATGGTCGACATGGGCGGGCTCACGCCGGTCGCGATGGGCGCACAAGTGCGCATCGCCGATGGGAAGCTCAGCGTCATCGACGGTCCGTTCGTCGAGGCGAAGGAGGTCATCGGCGGCTACGCGATCATGGAGTTCCGGAACAAGGAAGAGGCCGTGGCGTCGGCGGTCGAGTTTATGCAGCTCCACAAGGATTTCATGCCGGATTGGGAGGGCACGTGCGAGGTCCGCGCTTTTGCCGGCCCTTGAGGCGAGGTTCCTGCAGACGGCGTCGGCGGCCATGACGGTCGCCGACGCCCATCGCACGATCCTCGCCGTGTGGCGGATCGAGCAGCCCCGGCTGATCACCAGTCTGGCGAGGATGCTGCGCGATGTGCCGTTGGCCGAGGATTTGACGCAGGAAGCCCTGTTGGCCGCCCTTGAGCGGTGGCCGGCCACAGGCGTTCCGGAAAAACCCGGCGCCTGGCTGATGGCGACCGCCAAGCGCCGGGCCCTGGATCATCTGCGCCGCAGCCGGATGCTCGAGCGCAAGCACGACATTATCGCCTGGGACATGGAGGAGGAGCAGCAGGCCATGCCCGACCTCGACTCGGCCCTGGACGACGACATAGGCGATGAGCTGCTTCGGCTCATCTTCACCGCCTGCCACCCGCGTCTGTCGCGCGAGGCCCGCGCGGCGCTGGCACTGCGGATGATCTGCGGCCTGACAACCGAGGAGATCGCCAGGGCCTTCCTGTTGCCGGAGGCGACGATCGCCCAGCGCATCGTGCGCGCGAAGCGGACTCTTTCGGAATCGGGGCTGGCCTACGAGACCCCAAGCGGCGAGGAGCTCTCAAAGCGGCTCTCCTCGGTGCTGGAGGTCGTCTACCTCGTCTTCAACGAAGGCTACACCGCGGCGAGCGGCGAGGACTGGCTGCGCCCCCAACTCTGCAATGAAGCGCTTCGCATGGGCCGCGTGCTCACCTCCATCGTGCCGCACGAGCCCGAAGCCCATGGACTGCTCGCTCTGATGGAGCTGAACGCCTCGCGCACGGCGGCGCGTACTGACGCCGAGGGCGAGCCAATCCTCATGCTGGACCAGAACCGCGCACTCTGGGACCAGCTCCAGATCCGGCGCGGGATGCAGGCGCTCGGGCGAGCGCGCGAATTAGGCGGAGCGGGCGGCATTTACGCCCTACAGGCAGCGATTATCGCCTGCCACGCCCAGGCGGGGACGGCAAGTGATACCGACTGGTCGCGCATCGCCGGACTTTATGCGGAGCTGGTGGCTGTCGTGCGCTCGCCAATCATCGACCTCAACCGCGCGGTTGCCGTCGGCATGGCTGAGGGCCCAGAAGTGGCGCTGGCGATCGTGGACCGCCTTTCGCGCGAGCCGGCGCTCAAAGGCTATCACCTGCTGCCGAGCGTTCGCGGCGACCTGCTCCGCAAACTCGGCCGCTACGAGGAGGCGCGCGCCGCGTTCGAAGCAGCCGCGGCGCTGGCGGGCAACAGGCGGGAACATGACCTGCTGAGACGGCGCGCCGCCGAGGCGGCCGACGCAGCGATGTCATCATAATCCCTGATCAGACAAGGACATGGTCGACCCGGATCGACCGCTTCCGGGGCTTTCGTCATTTCCCTGTGTAAGGTATGACGTGGATATCGCTGAACGTCCGCTGTCTCACCCGACCCCCTTCCAAGGTGGTTCCGTGAAACGGCAGCTCAGGGTCAGAACTTCCGGTTCAGTCTGTGCGGCGGAAAGACAGAGAAGGTCGAACCTTGCCGATCAGGCATCGGCGAAACGCTACCGTGAATCTGTGTCCCGACAATGGACAGGGGCCCAGTTGCACCGTCGCCATCGAGGGCGTAACCACCAACACGCCGGAACATAGTGCAATGGCGCGCATTTCCTGCTCCCGGGGAGGCGAGACCATTGCCTCTCGCGTCGACATTCGATTCACTGTCCAGGCAGTGGGCCGAGGCATTCAGCTGCGTTTTGCGTTGCATGTCTCCTTCCTTTCGTCATATCGAGTCAGGACCATCAATGGCAAATCCTCCGCGCCGACCGACAAATCCACTGGCTGCTGCCGAAGCCGCCTTCAAGCCTGCCAAGAAGCCGATCGCACCGATTCGCGAAACCGCAGCTGCTCCAAATGCCAGAGAGCTTGTTTCAATCAGGATTGATCGAGCTGTCCTGGATTATTTCCAGGGCGACGGACCGGGCTGGCAGGACCGTATTAACGACACTTTGCGGGCCATGGTCGAGAAGCGGACCGCCGCCGAAGACGACCGTCCGGACGACATCACCTGAGCATCGCAGAGCCGCCGGCGGAGCTGGCGGCGAGCCAAATTGAATATGTTCTGCACGTCGGTTTGACAGGTTTGCTGGCCATGCCTCAGAGACAATCTCGAAAGCTCGCGATGATTGCTGGGTAACCACTGGCGGCGCCACGATCTTGCCGCCCATAAGCACACCGGAGGTGGCGTACACAGAGTTTCGATCTCGTAGACCTTATCAAGCGGACCCGGATTCCGTTCGTCTGGTGCCGTAGACTGCTGCGGCAGGAGGCAGGTGTAAGCACCCAGTTCGAAATCGCGCTGAGTCGCCGCGCCTATTGCCCGCCCCGTTCGATCCGGCTTGCGCTAAGCCTGAAATCAATCTTGATTTTTGCTGCACGCAACGCAGCGACCAGGTCGTCACTCATAAAAATGTCGTTGAATACCGTCTGCTCGCTCCAAAGGTCGGCGCCTTCCAGCGCGGCAGGCGACAGAGCAAGGCCATCGTCCTTGACCAATGATTCGACACGCCAGATTTGCCTTTGTATCGCCTTGTCGTAATAAAGCTTTCGGATCGCTTCGCTGTTGGATTGCTCTGGTAGGAAGCTGTCCTTAGGCCCGCCAAAATTGAGCAGGAAGAACTCCCCGTTTACCGGCGTTTCCAGATCGGCCTTGTAGACCGGCAGGGGCACGAGTCCGCCGGCGCCGAGATTGAAGCGCGACAGCACCTCCGCCAGCTTGCCTTTGACGGCCATGAACGGCCCGGCATAGAACAGGTCACCGACCCTCTTGAAGCGCGTTTCCTCCCACACTGCGACCGCTTCGGTCATCTCGGTTCGCTCCAGGGGGACGCCTTGTCTGTGACGACGCAGCGCGGCAAGCACTCTCTCACTAGCAACAGGGATTTCGAAGCGCGCGGGCTCCCAGTCCTGGTCATAGAACTTTGCGCGCAGACCCTGCTTGTTGCCGATCCGCGAGTCGCTCCTGACGCGACTGATCCAGACGCTGCCGCTCATGCCGCTTCCCCTCCCAAGCCGTTGTTTTGGTCCGCCGACGGCATCCGCTGGGGTTCGCCGGCGGCCAACCCGCCGTGGATAGGCGAGCGCATAATTCGCGGCGAGCCCGATCTGGTCAAGGGACAGCGGCGAATGAGCGGCATGGATCACTGCGGCCGTGTCGCCATTGGCAACATGTCGGCGACGTCATGGACGAGGCGTTCCCGCAAACACCGGCTGGCCGCCCCGAGGACGTCCGGCTCGCGCACCGGGCCGTGATCATGGCGCGCCGTTTAATTAGTCACAATGTTAGGAAAATGTGAGCGCCTGGCGCGACCGCGGGACGGTTTCGGTCAAGCCGGCAAGGATCGCAGTCCGGTCGGAGGGCTGGTCTCAGGCACCGGCGCCGGGGCAAGCTGCTTGGCCATGTCGATGAGCGGCAGCCTGATGATCGCGCGAAGGCCGTTGCTCCGGTTTTCCAGCACGATGTCGCCGCCGTGGTGGCGGGCGATGGCGCGGGCAATTGACAGGCCGAGCCCGACGCCGCCGGTCTCCCGGTTGCGCGACTGCTCCAGGCGGAAGAACGGCGCGAACACCTGTTCCATGTCGGCTTGCGGAATGCCCGGCCCGGCGTCCTCGACTACGATGTCCAGGCTGTCGGTGCGCCTGACCAGGCTCACCTTGGCCTGCTCGCCATAGCGGACGGCATTTTCGACGAGGTTGCGGATCGCCCGGCGCAGCGAGTCCGGCCGGCAGCGATACAGCATCTTGGGCCCGTCGCTGACGGTGACGTTTTGACCCAGCTCCTCGAGGTCGTCGCAGAGGCTGCCGACCAGCGCCGAAAGATCGACAGTTCGCGTCTCCTCCACCGCGGCGTCCTCGCGCGCGAAGGCGAGCGCTGCTTCCGTCATCGTCTGGATTTCCTCGATGGTCTTCAGCATCTTCTCCTGGAGATCGTGATCCTGGACGAACTCGGCGCGCAGCCGGAGCGAGGTCAGCGGCGTGCGCAGGTCGTGGCTGATCGCCGCCAGCATGCGTGTGCGGTCCTCGACGAAGCGCTGCAGGCGCTCCTGCATGCGGTTGAACGCCTCGGCGGTCTGGCGGATGTCGTCCGGCCCTGATTCCGGCAGCCGCGGCACGGCCTCGCCGCGGCCGAACAGTTCCGCGGCATTGGCGAGCCGTCGCAGCGGACGCGCGATTGCCTGCGCCCCGAAAATCGCTATGGCGGACAGGATGAGTGCGGTGAGCGCCAGCGATATCGCCGATTGCGCGGTCCAGAAGGCGCTCGGCATCACCTTGGCGTAGGCGGCATTCAGCCAGGTGCTGTCGTCAAGGCGGACGGAAAGCCCCATGCCGTTTGGGGCGCCGTCCAGATAAAGAAACTTGGCAGGTCGCGTGAACGGGCTGCCACTGCCGGACAGGTCCAGCATGCGCGGCGGCACCGAAGGATCGGCGGCAGCGACCGCGTTCGAGGCCTGCCCGTTCATGTAGGCTGCATATTTGGCGGCAATGCCGGGCAGCGGCTTGGCGAGTTGCGTCAGCGCCTCCTGTTGCCAGACGAGGGGATTGCTCGGCCCGTCGTGCGAGGTCCAGAAGCGCGTATAGGCGGTGCCGCTGACGTTGAGGATGTCGGGTCGAAGCGAGGGCGGCGTCGTGTCCAGCAAAATGGCAAGCGACGACGTGCGGCTGACGAACTCGCCCTTGGCCGCCGCGTGCAGGGCTTGCCCGCGCTCGTCCCACGAGATCAGGAAGGTGATCGCCTGCGACAGGGCGAGCGCAAGCAGCACCAGCATGAGGAAGCGGGCCGCCAGGCTGCGTCTCCATAACAGCATCATGCCTGGGCCACCTCGGCGGTGAAGCAGTAGCCGCCGCCCCAGTGCGTCTTGATCAGCATCGGATTCTTCGGGTCCGCCTCGATCTTCTTGCGCAGCCGGCTCACCTGGTTGTCGACGGCCCGGTCGAAACCGTCGGCCGAGCGCCCGACGGTGAGGTCGAGCAACTGATCCCGGCTGAGCACGATTCCGACATGCTCGATAAAAGCGGTGAGAAGGCGGAATTCGGCCGTGCTGAGCGCGACCGCCACGCCGTCGAGCCCGACCAGCTCGCGGCGGCCGACATTCAGGGTCCAGCGGTCGAAGCGCAGCGCGTTTGACTTGAGCCGGCCGCGCTGCGGCGGCAGGCTGTGGACGCGCCTGAGCACAGCCTTGATCCGCGCCAGCAATTCCCGCGGATTGAACGGCTTGGTCAGGTAGTCGTCGGCCCCGATCTCGAGGCCGACGATCCGGTCGACCTCCTCGGCCATGGCGGTAAGAAAGATGATCGGAACGTCGACCGTTCCGCGCACGTGCCGGCAGGCGGCAATGCCGTCCTCGCCAGGCATCATGACGTCGAGGACGATAAGATCGGGCAGGCTGCGGTCGAGCAGCCGCTTGAGCGCGGCCGTGCTGTCGGCGACGCTGACGCGATAACCCTGCTGCGTGAGGTATTTCCCCACGAGATCGCGGATGTCCCTGTGGTCGTCGACGACCGCGATGTGCTGCGCCACTTCCATGCAATGCTCCAAGGTCGCCGCTGAATAGTCGGTCAGTATCGACGATATCTAGTTTGCGTCTACACGGATGATCACCTTCCGCGCCATGGCGGCAATCTCGCCCGACATCAACAAAGCGTGAGAAGTGTAACGAAATGTATCAGAGCACTGCGCCCGCGACAACTTGCGATGAACTGCCGGTGTTCGGGACAAGGTTCTGCGACAGCTCCCGCCTAACTTGGCCCCGTCGCTAGCCGGGACGTCCGGTCTTTGTCGCCAGGGGCGGCATCCAGACTCGATCCTCGCCAGCCTTTGATCGAAAGGATTGCACAATGGCCAGATTGATCATCAACGGCACGCCACGTGACATCGAGGTCGATCCGGACACGCCGCTGCTGTGGGTGATCCGCGAGCAGATCGGGCTTACCGGAACGAAGTACGGTTGCGGCGTTGCCGCCTGCGGCGCCTGCACCATCCATATAGACGGCGTCGCCACGCGCTCCTGCGCGCTTCCGGTGAGCGCGGTCGAGCCCGACCAGCAAATCACCACCATCGAGGGGCTTTCGCCGGACAGCTCGCATCCGGTCCAGCAGGCCTGGCTGGCGCTCGACGTGCCGCAATGCGGCTACTGCCAGGCCGGCATGATCATGGCTGCGGCGGGTCTGCTCATGCAGAACCCGAACCCCGCGGACGAGGACATCAACGCCGAGATCACCAACATCTGCCGATGCGGCACCTACAACCGGGTGCGCGCCGCGATCAAGCTGGCCGCCAAGGCCGGCGAAGCCACGCAACGCGGTTGAGGAGAGCAGTCATGAACGCCACAATTTCCCTCTCCCGCCGCAGCTTCATCATCGGCGTGGCCGCCACAGCCGGCGGCTTGTCCCTCGGATTCAACGTGCCGTTCATCAAGCCGGCACTGGCCGATGGCAGCGAGGCGGCGCCGGAGATCAATGCCTGGGTGGTGATCAGGCCCGACGATACGGTGGTCATCCGCATCGCCCGCTCCGAGATGGGGCAGGGGACACTGACCGGCCTGGCGCAACTCGTCGCCGAGGAGCTGAACTGCGACTGGTCCAAGGTCACGACGGAATACCCGTCGCCGGCCCAGAACCTGGCGCGCGACCGCGTGTGGCGCAATTTCTCGACCGGCGGCAGCCGCGGCATCCGCGAGTCGCACGAGTATGTGCGCATTGGCGGCGCCGTTGCGCGCGAGATGCTGATCGCCGCCGCGGCCGCCGAATGGGGCGTCCCGGCCAGCGAATGCACCGCAAGGATGGGCATGGTCACGCATGCAGCGTCGGATCGCGCCACCTTTTATGGACAGCTGGCTGCCGCCGCCGCGCGAATGACGCCGCCCGCCAATGTCACGCTCAAGGACCCGAAGGATTGGACCATAGCCGGCAAGCCGCTGCCGCGGCTCGACACGGCCGACAAGCTTAACGGCAGCCAGGTCTACGGCGCCGATCTCAGGCTGCCGAACATGCTCAACGCGGCGATCCGGGCCTGCCCGTATTTCGGCGGCAAGGTGGAGAGTTTCGACGCGGCGGCGGTGGCACGCATGCCGGGCGTGCGCACTGTCGTTCAGGTCGACGAGACCGCCGTTGCGGTTGTCGCCGACACATGGTGGCGGGCGAAGACCGCTCTCGATGCCTTGCCGATCGTCTGGGACGAAGGCCCCAACAGGCAGGTCACCAGCGCCTCGATCGCGGCGATGCTCGAAGAGGGGCTCGGTGCAAATGACGCCTTCGTCGGCGCCAGGCAAGGTGACGCCGGTGCTGCCCTGTCCGCCGCCGGTCGGACGGTCACGGCGACCTATGCCTTCCCCTATCAGAACCACGCGACCATGGAGCCGATGAACGCGACGGCGCTCTACACGCCGGAGCGCTGCGAGGTATGGGTGCCGACCCAGAATGGCGAGGCCAGCCTTGCTGCAGCGGCCGAGGCCGCAGGCCTGCCGGTGCAGCAATGCGAGGTGCACAAGATCCATCTCGGCGGCGGCTTCGGCCGGCGCGGCAACTTCCAGGACTATGTGCGCCAGGCGGTCAGCATTGCCAGGCAGGTGCCGGGAACACCGGTAAAGCTCATGTGGTCGCGCGAAGAGGATATGCTGCACGGCGCCTATCACCCGACCACCCGATGCCGGCTGACGGGCGCGCTCGACGCCGACGGCAACCTGACCGCTCTGCACATGCGCATATCCGGCCAGTCGATCCTTGCCGCAGTGCGGCCGCAGGGCATGCAGAACGGCATGGACCCGGTGGTCTTCCAGGGCCTCGTCCTCGCCGGCACGGAAGGCACGCTGGGCTATACGGTGGACAATCTGCTTGTCGACCATGCCATGCGCAACCCGCCGATCCCGCCGGGCTTCTGGCGCGGCGTCAACCTCAACCAGAACGCGCTCTACATCGAGTGTTTCATGGACGAACTCGCCCATGCGGCCGGCGTCTCCCCGCTCGCCTTCCGCCGCAAGCTGATGGCCAAACATCCGAAACATCTCGCCGTGCTGGAGGCGGTTGCCGAACGGATCGGCTGGGACACCCCGGCCGCGGCCGGCGTTCACCGCGGCCTGGCGCAGATCATGGGTTTTGGCAGTTATGTGGCGGCGGCAGCGGAGGTTTCGGTCACCGATGGACAGCTCAGGATCCATCGCATCGTGGCGGCCACCGATCCGGGTCATGTCGTCAACCCGGCACAGGTGGAGCGGCAGGTCGAGGGTTCCTTCGTCTATGGCCTTTCCGCCTGCATCTACGGCGAATGCACCGTCAATGGCGGGCGCATGGAGCAGGAAAACTTCGACAGCTACGAGGTTCTGCGCATGGCCGAGATGCCTGCGGTGGAGACGATCATCCTGCCGTCCGGCGGCTTCTGGGGCGGCGTCGGCGAGCCGACCATCGCAGTCGCCGCGCCGGCCGTCCTCAATGCGATCTTCGCCGCCACCGGAAAACGCATCCGCACGCTGCCGCTGAAGAACCATGACCTCGCCTGATATGAGGCGCGCGAAGGACAGGCGCGGCGGACGATCGCTCGCGCCTGTCCTGCTTGCGGCGTTGGTAGCCAGCGCGCCGGCATGGGCCGACGAGGCGTCAGGCGCCGCGGCATGCACCGGCTGTCACGGGCCGGCGGCGCTCGGCTCAGCCATCCCTTCGCTCGACGGCCATGCAGCAGATGAGATCGTCACTCAGATGCACGCCTTCCGTTCCGGTGAGCGCAAGGCGACGGTCATGGACCGCATCGCCAGGGGATTTACCGAAGAGGAGACGCGCGCCATCGCCGAATGGCTCGCCAAGCCGGAGGCCGCACGCCATGCCCAGCCGTAGAGCCCTGATCGGCGGCGTGGCGGCTAGCGTCGCCGCGGCCGTCCTTGCCGCGCCGCAGCTGCGCGCACAGACGCAGCGCGGCGTGATCGTCGTCGGCGGCGGCTTTGCCGGAGCAAGCTGCGCCCGCGCGCTGAAACGGCTGGATCGCGATCTTGCCGTGACGCTGATCGAGCCAGAGGCCGCCTATCTGGCCTGCCCGTTCAGCAATGCCGTGATTGCCGGGCTGCGCGGCATCGAGGCGCAGACTTTCAGCTATGACCAGTTCGGCGACATCGCGCTGATCCGCAAGCGGGCTGTCGCCGTCGATGCCGAGCGCCGGCGCGTTCGGCTGGAGGATGGCACCGACATCGGCTACACCAGGCTGGTTCTGGCGCCCGGCGTCGAAATGCGCTTCGGCGCCTTGCCGGGCTACGACGAGGCGGCGGCGGCGATCATGCCGCATGCCTGGAAGGCGGGCGCGCAGACGCTCCTGCTACGCGACCAGCTCGCGGCGATGCCGGACGGTGGAATAGTCGTCCTCGCCGCGCCAGCCAATCCGTTTCGCTGCCCGCCCGGTCCCTACGAGCGGGCAAGCCTGATCGCGCATTATCTCAAGACCAGCAAGCCCAGATCCAAGCTGATCATCCTCGACGCCAAGGACGCCTTTTCGAAGCAGCGGCTGTTCGAAGCGGCCTGGCAAGAGCTCTATCCCGGCTTGATCGAATGGGTGCCGCTGTCGTCGGGCGGCAAGGTGACGGAAGTCGACCCGGCGACAAGGACGCTGGTGACCGAGTTCGGCAATCACAAGGCCGATGTCGCCAATTTGATCCCGCCGCAGCGTGCGGGCGCGATTGCGCAGTCGGCCGGCGTTGCCGACCAGACGGGCTGGTGCCCGATCGACCCGGTCACCTTCGAGTCCCGCCTGCAGCCGGCGATCCACGTCATCGGCGACGCGGCGATCGGCGGGGCGATGCCGAAATCCGCCTTCAGCGCCAACGCCCAGGCAAAAGCTTGCGCCGCGGCGGTCGCCGCCCTGGTCAGGGAGCGGCCGCCGGCGCAGCCGAAACTCATCAACACCTGCTACAGCCTGGTCGCGCCCGGTTATGGGATTTCGATCGCCGGCGTCTACCAGCCGCGTGACGGGCTGCTTGCCGAGGTGGAGGGGGCGGGCGGCACCAGTCCGCTCGAAGCGCCGCTTTCCGTCCGTGAACAGGAAGCGGCCTATGCGCAGGACTGGTTCCGGACGATCACCAGTGAAGTGTTCGGACGATGAGGCCGGCTTTTCTGGCTCTTATGGGATTGCAGCTTGCGGCCTCGCCCGCAGCCGGCGAGGACACGGGGTCTTATGTCGTGACCGGCGATGCGATCATGCAACCTCTGGTTGACCGCAAGGGTGATCCGACGCGCGGCGCCGCGCTGATCGCGGACCGGCAGCGCAGCCTCTGCACGCTCTGCCACAGCGGGCCGTTTCCCGACGCGCATCTGCACGGCACGCTGGCGCCCGACCTGACCGGCATCGGGGCAAGACTTTTGGAAGGCCAGATCCGGCTGCGCGTGGTCGACATGAAGCGGCTCGTGCCGAACACGATCATGCCTTCCTACTATCGGGCCGCGGATGAGCACGGCCGGCGTGTCGCCACCGCCTGGCGCAGCAAGCCGATCCTGGGCGGCGCCGATATTGAGGATATCGTCGCTTATCTCACGACGCTGAAGGGGTGATCATGCACGAAGACCCGCTTCGAGTTTACGCAGGCCCGGGAGTTTACGCAGGCATGGTCGGACGGCGGCAGTTTCTTCGGGCCGGCATGACTGGCCTGCTGGCGATCAGCCTGCCGCGCTGGGCCGTTGCCCGCCCGAGCCTCGAGGAAGCGATCCGGACCTTCACCGGGGGAGCCAACGTTCTCGACGGCCGCGTCCGGCTCGACCTGCCGCCCCTGGTCGAGAACGGCAACGCGGTCGGGATCACAGTTGTCGCCGAGAGCCCGATGACCGAAGACGACCATGTCCTGCGCATCGCGGTCTTCAACGAGAAAAACCCGGAGGCGAATGTCGCGGTTTTCCACCTCGGGCCGCGCTCCGGCCACGCCATGGTGTCGACGCGGATCCGGCTCGCGACCTCGCAGGTCGTTGTCGCCGTCGCCGAGATGAGCGACGGCAGCTTCTGGTCGAGCCGGGCGAGCGCCATCGTCACGCTGGCCGCCTGTATCGAGGACCTTTCATAATGGCGCGCGCGCTCGTCAATGTGCCGAAAGTGGCCAGGCAGGGCGAAGTCGTCGATATCAAGGCGATGATCGCCCATCCGATGGAAACCGGCTATCGTAGCGGCCCGAACGGCTCCAACATCCCGCGCGACATCATCCGCCGTTTCACCTGCACCTACAACGGCGAGGAGGTGTTTTCGGCCGATCTCTTTCCAGCGGTGTCGGCCAATCCGTTCATTGCCTTCACGCTGGTTGCGACGACGAGCGGCACGATCGACTTCACCTGGAGCGACGATGCCGGGAAGACCCAAACGGCGTCGGCGACGATCACGGTGAACTGATGCATGCGCTCTGGCGGCTTGCAGCCGTCGCTGTCGCCGCTATTTGCGGCATTGTCTCTGCCGCCGGCATCGAAGTCGGCGAGAAGCGCTCCGGCTTCGACTTCATGACGCCGCAGACGCAGGCGCTGCAGGCCGACGACATGAGCAATCCCGGCATGCTGTGGGTGCTGCAGGGCGAGCAGCTCTGGCAACAGGCGCAGGGCAGGGCGGATGTCGCCTGCTCCGGCTGCCATGACGATGCGCGTCAGACGATGCGCGGTGTTGCCGCGCGCTACCCGGCCTTTGATGCGGCGACGGGCCGGCCGATCGACCTTGCCGGACGTATCAACTCCTGCCGAGCGCAGCGGCAGCAGGCGGCCGAGCCGCTGGCGCCGGAGTCCGACGCCTTGCTCGCCCTGACGGCCTATGTGACGCATCAGTCGCGCGGCATGCCAATCACGCCGGCGACCGACGCCCGGCTCGCGCCGTTTCGCGACAACGGCCGGCGTCTGTTCCAGAGCCGCATCGGACAGCTCGAGCTCTCCTGTGCCTCCTGCCACGACGACAATTGGGGCAAACGGCTCGGCGGCAGCGTCATCCCGCAGGCGCATCCGACCGGCTATCCGCTCTACCGACTGGAGTGGCAGACGGTCGGTTCGCTGCAGCGGCGCCTGCGCAACTGCATGATCGGGGTCAGAGCCGAGCCCTTCGCATTCGGCGCACCCGAACTCGTCGACCTGGAGCTCCATCTGACGGAGCGGGCCCGCGGCCTTCTGGTCGAGACGCCGGCCGTGCGGCCGTGATGCCAGACAGCGAATGGTTGTTCACCTGCCGCCGACGGACAGTTGATTGCAATGCGGCGCTCGGCCCGTAGCCTGAGCCGCGCACTCCCACGCTCTTGCATTCTGTGCTTGTGTGTCTTCGATCGATCTGCGCCTAGTTCAGGTCTTCTTCCAATTTTGCAGAAGCGGCCCTTTGCTCCCATAGACGGGATCCTTGCGTGGACGACCTACCTTCCGGATCGTGGCCAGCGCGCCATCATGGTCCTGGGCAGTCGTGCATTCGTCATAGGTCCCAAATGGAGGGTAGGCGCCGACAACCAGAAAATCGTCGGACGCCGAAAGGCATTGGTGCCCGGTGCCGGCCGGAAGAACCGCGACGTCGCCGGCCTTCAGTGACAGGGTTCGTCCCTTGTTGCCTCCAAACCGGACTTTGGCCGTACCGGCCGCAACCCCGAGCACCTCATGTATTCGCGAATGGTAGTGAACGTAGTCGTAGATGGCATTCCGCCAGCCATCCCCCCATCCATTGGCCTCAAAAAGCTCCTCCAAGACGGCTGCGGGATCAAATTCCTCGGGCAGCCTCACTGCGCTGCGATAGACAACAAGCGGCCAAAACGGATGATTGGGAACCAGGCCATCATCCTTGAACCAAAACTCATTCGCTTTTCGCCGCCTAACGAGATCGGTTACTCCTTGCTTGCCCGGTCTTGCGACACCGGTAACCTGCTCGACAGCTTTCTTGGTACTCTGCAGAATGCTCATGATGTAGCCTGCATTGCTGGTTGTCGGAAGACGAGCCTTCATGCCGATTCAACCGGCTGCATGCCGGTCGGTTCCGCTACCTTTTGGCCCACGGCAATCCAGCCGGATTTGTTCGATGACCGCAGGAGATAGTCGGCATGAGTAACGTGGTAACGCTGCATGGTGACAAGCGCTGGAAAGCGGTTCTTGTCTACGGCCACCAGAACGGCCCGATTACGATCGAACATTATCTTGAAGAGATTTCCGAGCTTCATAACATCATTGAACACGGCCCGGACTGGAACACCCTGATTGCGTGCACGGTGACAATCAACCGTCCCGACGGTGGTGAGGAGCAGAACAGCGAGGAAAAGGAGGCACGCCGTGAACATCGGTGAGGTCCGCGGGAAACTATATTGAGTGCTGCCCACGCAAGCAGCACTCAAGCATCTGAAATCCGGTATCGATTCCTACGGATGTACCCGTCAGACTCGAGGCCCCGAGCACGTGCACAATGTGCTTGCAATCCCTGGCGAGGGCAGGGCCAGCAATCGAGCGTTCTCGCCTCATGATGAAACCCAAGGCCTTATCGGCTCTCTGTGGCGGTCATTTTTCGGTGCTGATTCATGACAAACCATTCATGACAAACCATTCATGGGCAATCTCATGAGCTTCGATGACCTCGACCTGAATTTGCTGCGCGTGTTCGACGTAATGATGCGCGAAAGAAGTGTCACGCGTACGGCATGCGAATTGGGAAGAACGCAATCTGCGATCAGCCACTCCTTGTCCAGGCTGCGGCACCTTTTCGGCGATAAGCTGTTCACGCGCGATGGAGGCGTTATGAGGCCGACCCCGCGCGCGGTTGAGCTTCTGCCAGACATTTCGGCCGGATTGGCAACGATTCGAGCCTCGATTGATCGCCATCAAACTTTCGATCCCGCAACCACTCGGCGGAACTTTCGTGTCGGACTCACCGACTACCATGCGATGATAATCATACCACGTCTTCTGCGGGAGTTTTCCAGGCAGGCGCCCGGTGCCACGTTGAATATTATTCCAGCGAACGGGCTCGATATCCCGTCCTCGGTTCATCTTCGACAGATCGACTGTGCATTGACTGGAGCAGTGATCAAGGATGACCCAAGCCTTTTGAAGATCGAACTGGGCCAGGATCGTCTCTTCTGCGCAGTTTGGAGCGGCAGCCAAATCGCAAGTTCGGCGATGTCATTGGAGACATACCTGTCAGCGTCTCACTTGCAGGTTTCCGCCGATGGTGTTTCCAGCGGACTTGCGGATGCCGCGCTCAAGGAGCTTGGTTTGCGGCGGAACGTGGTCGCGACGATATCGAATTATCTGGCACTTCCGTGGGTCTTGCGAGGCACCGAACTTGTTGCTCATTGTGGTGACGGAATCCTCCAAATCCTTGATAAAGCGAGTGAAGTGACTCTCCTTTCGCCGCCCCTGCCGATCCCAAATGTGAGCGCGTGGTTGCTCCTTCATCCGCAGATGGCCACGGACCCAGGGACGATCTGGCTCAAAGAAGTTCTCTCAAACATCTATTCTGAGTCACAGATTAAAAAGAGAGAAATTTTTTCTGAGAGAGAACAGAAGAAATAAACAGGAGACACACGGCTGAAACCATTACGAGTGCAGCCACTGTATGAGCAGACCTCATAGTCATCATGACGAGAATGAATTTGACCAATAATGAGGCCTGCGCAACCTTGGTGCTCCACAAAAAATAAGGGGAACCAAGATGCAAGCAATTCTCAAGGGTCTGGTCGGAGCAGCGGTAGGGCTCGTTGTATCCAACGCGTCCGCCGCGACGATCGAAAATGTTAGGAAGAACGGAGTTCTGACCTGCGGAACCAACTCAGCGACCGCCGGATTTAGCCTTCCAGACAATGAGGGCAAATGGACCGGGTTCGTGGTCGACTATTGTCGCGCTGTTGCAGCAGCGGTTCTGGGCGATGCGCAGAAGGTAAGGTTCATTCCGCTTACGCCGAAGGACCGCTTCACCGCGCTTCAGTCGGGCGAGATCGATATACTCGCACATAACGCAACCTGGACATCATCCCGCGACACGTCTCTCGGAATACTTTTTGCGGGCACTTATTTCTACGATGGCCAGGGTTTTATGGTCCGCAAAGCGGAGAACATCGGTTCGGCCAAGGATCTGGATGGCGCATCCATCTGCGTCACCCAGGGCACGACGACAGAATTGAACCTCGCCGATTACTTCCGGTCGCATTCGATGACATTCTCGACCGTCGGGTTTGCCGATGAAGAAGCCGTCGTAAAGGCCTACGACGAAGGCCGCTGCGACGTCCTCTCCGCCGACACCTCCACCTTGAATGCGTCGCGCCAGCGCATGGCGAAGGCCGACGACAGCGTCGTGCTTCCTGAACTCATCTCCAAGGAGCCGCTTGGGCCAGCCGTGCGGCAGGGCGATGATCATTGGCTCAACGTCGCCAAATGGACGCTCCTTGTCATGGTTGCTGCCGAGGAACTGGGTGTAACCTCGCAGAATGTCGATGAAATGAAGTCGTCGGACAACCCGAACATTCGCCGGCTGCTCGGAGCGGAGGGCAGCCTCGGAAAGGATCTCGGGCTTGGCGATAGCTGGTCCGTGGACGTTATCAAGCAGGTCGGCAACTATGGCGAAGTGTTCGATCGCAATATCGGCAAGGCCTCGCCGCTCAAGATGGAGCGCGGCCTGAACGCTCTTTGGAGTGAGGGCGGTCTCCAGTACGCCCCGCCGATCCGCTAGGCTGGGTTGGTCCACAAGACGCCAGCGATTGCGCCGGCGTCTTAGTCCACATCAACACAGGAACAGGGTCATGTCCGACGTGCTGCTCGCCGCGCCCTCGCGCAGGAGCCTGTCCCTGCACGACGCCAAGGTCCGCGGCATCGTCTATCAGCTTTTGCTGGCGGCCAGCCTGCTGGCTTTGGCCGTGGGCATTGCCGTTCAGACTGCGTCGAACATGAGGGCACGCGGGATTCCGCTGTCCTTCGGCTTCTGGAACGAGACCGCCGGCTTCGACATCAATCAGACGCTGATCCCCTACGACACGCTCTCCACCTACGGCCATGCGTTCTGGGTGGGTGTGGTCAACACCCTCTATGTGAGCCTGCTTGGGATCGTCCTGGCCACAGTTTTGGGCTTTGTCGTCGGCATTGCCCGCCTGTCGCCGAACTGGATCGTTTCAAAAGTCGCGGCCTCCTATGTAGAGATCATACGCAACATCCCGTTATTGCTGCAGCTTTTGTTCTGGTACAATGCAGTCCTGAAAGCGCTGCCTGCGCCGAGGGCGTCGATCGAACTCCCCGGCGGCATCTATCTGAACAATCGCGGTCTCATCATTCCGGAAATCCAGCTCCACGCAGGAGCAGGTACCGTGGGACTTGCATTCCTGGCGGCCAGCTTCTTCTGCGTCGCTTTTTGGTCCTACGCCAGACGCGCACAGAACCGCACCGGAAAGCAGCTGCCCGTGCTTTGGGTCAGCCTCGCTGCCTTGATCGGACTGCCTCTGATCGTCTTCCTCCTGGTCGGTTCGCCGGTGTCGTTCGTGACGCCAGAGTTGAAAGGGTTCAATTACCGGGGTGGACACCAGCTTTATCCGGAGTTCGCGGCGCTTCTGATCGGTCTGTCCGTCTACACCGCTTCCTTTATCGCGGAAATTGTCCGCAGCGGGATCCAGGCTGTGCCGAAAGGCCAGACCGAAGCCGCTCATGCGCTCGGGCTTGCGCCGGGCAAAACGCTTCGCCTGGTCATCGTTCCGCAGGCACTGCGCATCATCATACCGCCCCTGACCAGCCAGTACCTGAATCTCACGAAGAATTCCTCACTCGCCGTGTTTATCGGCTACCCCGACCTCGTCCAGATTTTCGCGGGAACGGTGCTCAACCAGACCGGCGCCGCCGTCCAGGTGATGGCGATCACGCTGTCGGTCTATCTCGCGATCTCCCTCGTCATGTCGATGGCCATGAACGCTTTCAATCAACGTTTCGCGATCGTCGAGAGGTGATGCATGAGCGGCCAGTCCCTGCATCCGCCCCTCGTTGGCGCTCCGCTTCTGCCCCCTATGGCGCCGCCTTCTGGAATCCGGCCGAGCCCGGCAACCTGGATCAGAAAGAACCTGTTCTCGACGCCGTTCTCCGGCGTGCTCACGATCTGCTTCACAGTTCTCGCCGCATGGCTTTTGCATCAATTCATGAGTTTTGCAGTCTTGGACGCAGTCTGGGCAGGCGGACAGCAAGAATGCCGCGCCAACCCTGACGGCGCGTGTTGGCCGTTCATCGTCGAGAAATTCGACTATCTCCGTTACGGGGCATATCCGGTTTCCGAGCGCTGGCGGGTGGACCTGACGCTGGCAATCGGCGCCGTGCTGATCGCCTGGCTGCTGTGGAAAGGGGCGCCGCGGCGCAATGTGGCGGCGTTGCTGTTCTTTGTTGCCTACCCGGTCGTCGCCTTCGCGTTGTTGCGCGGTGTCGCGTCGCTCGATCTGCCGGTCATCGATACCGTCTTGTGGGGAGGTCTGCTTATAACGCTGCTCATGTCGATCGTGGGCATCGTCTTCTCGCTGCCGCTCGGTGTGCTTCTCGCGCTTGGCCGACGATCGGAGCTTCCCTTCGTCAGGGCAGTGTGTGTGATCTTCATCGAGGTCGTCAGGGGCGTGCCGTTCATCACGGTGCTGTTCATGGCGAATTTCATGATGCCGCTCTTCGTGCCCGACTACCTGACGCCCGATCGGCTGCTACGTCCGCTGATTGCAATAGCGCTGTTCTCGTCCGCCTACATGGCCGAGGTGGTGCGCGCCGGCCTTCAGGCGATCCCGAAGGGGCAATATGAGGCGGCAAAGGCGCTCGGCGTCAGCTATTTCACCATGATGCGTCTGATCATCCTGCCGCAGGCGCTCACGATCGTCATCCCGGGCATCGTCTCTACCTTCATCGGGCTGTTCAAGGACACGACGCTGGTGGCGATCGTCGGCATTGCGGACTTCCTGAGAGCCGTCGAAACGGCGCGAGTCGACCCGAACTGGGCCGGGCCGACGATCTCCTCGACCGGCTATCTCTTCGCCGGGCTGGTCTACTGGATCTTCTGCTTTGGAATGTCCCGGTACTCGCAGTCGATGGAGCGCGCGTTGGCGCGCGGCCACAAGAGCTAGGAAGCGGATGTGCGACAGGCAGTTTCAGCAGCGAGGCACGCGGCGCAAATCCTCTAATGGCCGAAAACCACACCGGAAACCAGGCAATGGCTTGTGCAGATGCATCGCAACCGACGGTTGCGGAAAGAAATGTTGGAATGATCGACTTCGACAGGATCTATGATCGCCACCAGTTTGGGTCAGTCAAATGGGCCAATCAGTGGGACGAATTCTCGCCTCGGGTCGAGGGCGAAGATCTGCTTTCGCTGTGGACCGCGGACATGGATTTTCGCGCGCCTGAAACCGTCATCGCGCGGCTGCGGGAAGCGGCGGACCACGGAATCTATGGCTATACCCGCCGCGACCCCCGTCACTACGAGATTGTGCAATCATGGTTCGCGCGTCGGCACGGCTGGTCGCCGGCACTGGAATCGCTGCTGCCGGCGCCTGCGATCATGCCGTCGGTAGCCGCGATGCTTCGGACCTTCACGAAGCCCGGGGACGGGGTGATTGTGCAGTCTCCCATTTACTCGCCCTATTTCGAAGTGATTCAGGGGAACGGCAGGAAGCTGCTGGTCAACAGGCTAAGGTTGCAGGATAACCGATATGAACTCGACCTGGAGAACTTCGCGAAACTGGCAGCCGGCGCCAAGGCCTTCCTGTTGTGTAATCCGCACAATCCAGCTGGAAAGGTGTGGACGCGGAGGGAATTGACGGCGCTGAACGATGTCTGCGAGCGCTACGGCATCCTTGTCATATCCGATGATATCCATTGCGATATCAGATTGTCGGATCGCCCGCACATCGTCTTCTCGTCGCTCTGCGAGGATGCCGCGGAAAAGTCATTCATCTGCACAGCTCCAACGAAGACCTTCAATCTGGCCGGCGTGCCCTCCGCAACCGTGTCGGTGGCCAACAAGCAGCGGCGCGAGGCGCTTCTGGCCACCATGCAGGCATCGTTCATGGTCAATGCCAACTTCTTTGGACGGCTGGCGCTAGAGGTCGCCTACAGCACCGGCGCGCCGTGGCTGGATCAGCTGACGCGCTACATCGGCGGTAATGTCGATTTCGTCCTCAATTTCGCCGAGGATCGCCTGCCGGGCATCACACCGATGCGGCCAGACGCTTCCTTCCTGGTGTGGCTGGATGCGCGCGGGCTCGATCGGAGGGTCGGAGGCGTTCAACGGTTTTTCGTCGACCGAGCCGGGGTCAATTTGTACGACGGGCGCGTCTATGGACCCGGCGGTGAAGGCTTCATTCGCCTCAATGTCGGTTGCCCTCGTCCGCTGTTGCGGAGGGGGCTCGAACGCATGTCCAGGGCGCTGGAGTCGTTGTGAGAGCGTTGACGGACCGGAGCGGCCCTGCGGCATCGGCGATAGCCGCCCTGCGGCATCGGCGGTAGCGTGCTGGCATTCAGCTCCAGGCGTGGCTGGCCAATCCATAGACCCAGGGCGCGTTGCTTTCGCGGTTCAGAAAGCGGCGGCCTTTGGACATCGTCGTCACGGTCTCGGCAATGCCGAGGCCGCTCTGCTGCAGAAACTCGGCAAACACGCCATCCTTCTCGCGCGTATCGACGCGGGCGAACCGACCTGCCAGCTTCTTCAGATGGACGGCTGTGAGGTGGACCGCGTCCTGGTCGTTTCGGGCTATTGTGGGACCAATCACATGGCCGCGCCCGAACTCGCGACACATGGAATAGCCAACGACCTCGCCGCCGCGACTCAAAGTGGCGATCGGGGCATCCTCCGAGAGCAACGCAAGCAGCCTTGCACGGTTGGTCCCGAATGCGCGCGCGTCCAGTTCGGTGATCTCGCGAAGTCCGCCGCTGGGCAGATCACTTAATTCACCATCCGGAGTTGGCATTGGCGGGAGTTTTTGTGGGATCTCGCCCTGGCGCATGTAGACGATCGCCTCGTTCGTGAAGCCGAGCGACACATACAGAGGATAGGCGGCATGGGTGGCATTCAGGGCCAGATTGCGATCCCCGCACTGCTCGAGGACCTGGTCCATGAGCCATCGGCCGCCTCCCTGCGCCTGTGCGCGAGGCGTCGTGATCACCAGGCCGATGGTGGCAAAATCGTCGCCTTGGGGAAACCACATCGCGCTTCCGAAGACGCGCCCAATTCCGTCAACGGCGACGATGCCGTGGCCGGCGCGGCGCAACAGATCCCAGTCTTTTGGGCGATGCGGCCAGCGGACCGAAATCGATAGTGCATGCAGCAGATCAACATCGACATCATTGATGTCTCGCGCGACCAGTTCAAAGGATTTCAGGCGTACTGATCTCTGCATCTCAGTCGATCCGCTCCTTCAACGAATGTCTTTCAACGAATGCCCAGGGCACGCGGTGCCAAATCCTGGCGCCGATAGCCATGTTTGCGACAGGCCTCATTTGCAGCAGCATTACAGGGGAACGCCAGCAGGTTTCGCTGGTTCGAGGCGTTTTTTCGCAATCTTCAGCCAAAGCACGACGCGATTCGGCAGGGAACACTGCTGCGCAGGGATAGGCTGGTCGCACCCGGTAACAGTGCAAGCAGAGCGGACCGCCATGAACGTGGAAGAAATCCTCGCGACCCTGATTGCATTTCCCTCCGTTGTGGGCACGCCAAACGGTGAGATCGTCGATTGGATCCGCGACTACTGTCAGGCAGCCGGAGCCGAGGTGACAGTTCTGCCCGGTCCCGAGGGCGACCGGTCCAACCTGTTCGTCACGGTCGGGCCGCGTGGCGGTCGGGGCTACATCATCTCCGGACATATGGATGTCGTGCCGGCCGGCGAGCCGGAATGGAGCTCCGATCCGTTCGTCCTGCATCGCGAGGGCGGCAGGCTTTACGGCCGCGGCACCACCGACATGAAGGGCTTTCTCGCCTGCGCATTGGCCGCGCTGCCAGGACTTGCGGCAATGAACCTGCGGCAGCCAGTTCATTTCGCATTCTCCTATGACGAAGAGGCGGGGTGCCGTGGTGTGCCGCATCTCCTGGCTGCGTTGCCGAGCCTATGCGAGAGGCCGCTTGGCGCGATTGTCGGCGAGCCGAGCCGGATGCAGCCTGTGCGCGCGCACAAGGGGAAGGCCGCGGCGCGGCTCGAGGTGATCGGGCGATCCGGCCATTCGTCACGCCCCGATCTCGGACTCAATGCCGTGCACGCCATGGCCGGCGTCATCTCGCACGCCGTGGCCTACGGCCAATCGCTCACGGGCGGCCCGCTCGATCAAAATTTCGAGCCCCCATACTCTTCCTTGCAGGTGGGTGTCATCGCCGGTGGACAGGCGGTCAACATCATCGCTGGCCACTGCACAGCCGATATCGAGGTGCGTGCCGTGCCGGGCGTTTCCCCAGCATCCCTGCTTGAGCCGGTCAAAGCCCGGCTTTTTGATCTACGCGACGGCGGCTTCGAGGTGGCCTGGCACGAGTTGAGTTCCTACCCCGCCCTTGCGCCGGCGGATGGGAGCAAGCTGGCGGCCGTTCTGACCGAGCTGACCGGGCAGGAGCCGCTCACGGCGGTCAGTTACGGCACCGAGGCCGGGCTTTATCAGCAGGCCGGTATCGATGCGATCATTTGCGGCCCTGGCGAAATTTCCCGCGCGCATCGTCCCAATGAATACATCGAGATCGGTGAACTTGCTGCCTGCCAGAGCATGATCGACGATCTCGGCGCGCGTCTCGCGGCCTGAGGGAAGGGCGGATTCCATGGCATTTCTTTTCAACTCCGATGCGGCGCGTGCTGCGGTGTTCCGCGAGATTTTTGCGCGCGAACTCCCGGATCTGGAATTCTTCCATTCCGGCGATGAGTTGGAGCCGGACAAGGTGCGCTATCTCATCACCTGGACGGTGCCGGACGACATCTCCCGCTATCGCAATCTGGAAGTGCTGTTTTCGATCGGAGCCGGCGTCGACCAATTCAAGCAAGACGTTGTGCCAAGCCATGTGAAGCTTGTGCGCATGGTCGAGGACGGCATCATCCGCATGATGCAGGAATACGTCGCGCTTGGCGTGTTGGCGCTCCACCGGGAGATGCCCGCCTATCTCGAGCAGCAGAAGACGTGCCTCTGGCAACCGATTGCCGCTCGACAGGCGGCTGAGCGCCGGGTCGGCTTTCTTGGTCTTGGCATGCTGGCGCAGGCGGCAATCGAACGCCTGAAGCCATTCCAGTTTCCGCTTGCCGGGTGGAGCCGCAGCGAAAAGCGGATTGAGGGTGTCACCTGTTTTCACGGCGCCGATCAGTTGCCCCGCTTTCTGAAGCAGACGGACATTCTCGTCTGCCTGCTGCCGCTGACGCCGGAAACCAGCGGCATTCTCGATGCAAAACTCTTCTCCTTGCTACCAGCCGGGGCGCGGCTTTTGCATGTCGGCAGGGGTCCGCAACTCGACCAGGCCGCGCTGATCGACGCGCTCGACAGAGGCCACGTATCCGCGGCGATGCTTGATGTCACTGATCCGGAACCGCTCCCGGAAAACCATCCGCTGTGGTCGCATCCGAAGGTGATGATGACGCCGCACATTGCTTCGGTGACACAACCGCATACGGCGGCGCAAGCCGCCGTGGACAACGTCCGGCGCCACCGCGCCGGCGAAGAACTGATCGGCCTCGTCGATCGGACACTCGGCTATTAACCAGGAAACCTCACATGTCACTGCTGACCACGATTGACACAAATCCCGCCTTCACGCCCAAGGAGGCATTGCCGCTGCCGGAGCGGCTTATTTCCGGCACTCCATCCTTCAAGAGCTGGGCGCAGGATGCCTCGAAAGGTGAGAAGGTTCTGACCGGCGTCTGGGAAGCGACCCCCGGCGAGACGCATTCGATCAAGGGCACCACCTACGAGTTCTGCCATATCCTTTCGGGCCTCATCGAAATCGAGGAGAAGGGCGGCGAGACCAAGACTTACCGCGCCGGCGACAGTTTCGTGATGAAGCCCGGTTTCGTGGGTGTCTGGCGCACGATCGAGACCGTGCGCAAGATCTACGTCTGCGTTTACGACTGAGTTCAGTGCTCAAGCTACGGCCGAGTAGAGCGCGCGGCGGTTCCAGAACAATCGACTATCCAAGTTCGGCCCGACGCGATTCGACGCTGTCGGGCCGCTCATTCTCGACGAAAAATGCGGCGCGCGGTCCGCTATGGTTCCGCTAGTGCGAATGAGGACCTCGATCGATGAAGACCTATGACATAGCGCTCATCCCCGGCGACGGCATCGGCAAGGACGTGACCGGGGCGGCATGGCAGGTGATGCAGGCCGCGGCCAAACGGGGGGGGTTCGCCCTTGATGGCACACGCTTCCCATGGTCGTGCGCCTACTACCTGGAAACCGGCGCAATGATGCCGCCAGACGGCATCGAGACACTCCGAAAATTCGATGCGATCTATCTCGGCGCTGTCGGCTGGCCCGCGGAAGTACCCGACTCAGTATCGCTTCATGGACTGCTGCTGCCGATCCGGAAAGGGTTCACGCAGTACGCCAACATACGGCCGCACAGGCTGTTGCCGGGCGTTCAGGGGCCCCTCCGCTCCGATGGTTTCGACATCCTGTGCATTCGCGAGAATACGGAAGGCGAATATTCCGGCGCCGGCGGGCGCGTGCATTCCGGCACGGCCAATGAGGTCGCGATTGAGACGTCAATCTTCACGCGTGCCGGTGTCGAACGGATCATGCGTTTCGGTTTCGAACAGGCGCGGGCGCGCGGCAAGAAGCTCGCATCCGTGACCAAATCCAACGCCCAAAAGCATTCCATGGTTTTCTGGGATGAGGTCACGCGTGAGGTGGCGAAGGACTATGCCGATGTCGAGGTCTCGCACTACCACATCGACGCCATTGCCGCCCGCATGGTGCTGGCGCCGGAAAGCCTCGACGTGATCGTCGCCTCGAACCTGTTTGGCGACATCCTCACCGATATTGGAGCGGCCATTCAGGGCGGGCTGGGTTACGCCGCCTCCGCCAATATCAATCCCGATCGCAGTGCGCCTTCCATGTTCGAACCGGTCCACGGTTCGGCGCCCGACATCGCGCATCTCGGTGTCGCCAATCCGATCGCCGCGATCTGGTCGGGTGCGATGATGCTCGAGCATCTGGGCGAGGGGCATGCTGCGGCAGAAGTGATGTCGGCAATCGAGTCCGTAACCGGGCAGGGCATAGGCACGATCGCAGGCAAGGACCGGACTGAAACGATCACGCAAGCCGTGCTTGCGGCATTGAGCTGAAAGGGCAGAGGAAAAAGACCATGAATGCGATAACGAAGATTGGCGCGTTTGACGATGCGGACCTGTTCCGCCAGCAGGCGTTGATTGGCGGTGTGTGGCGGGAAGCGGATACAAAGGCCGCCGTCGAGGTCACTAACCCTGCCACCATGAATGTTCTCGGCAGCGTTCCCGACATGGGTGGCGACGACACCCGGGCCGCTATCGCTGCTGCGGCCGAGGCATTCAAAAGCTGGAAGAAGACGACTCATGCCGAGCGTGCGAGATTGCTGGAGCGATGGCACGACCTCATTCGCCAGCACGAACAGGACTTGGCGCTTCTGCTGACGCTCGAACAAGGTAAGCCGCTTGCCGAGGCGTCGGCGGAAATCCGCTACGGCGCATCTTTCGTGAAATGGTTTGCGGAAGAGGCGCGCCGGATCGGTGGCTCGACCATTCCGTCACCCACCGCCGATCGCCGCATTCTGGTTCTTAGGGAAGCAGTTGGCGTCTGTGCCATCATCACCCCGTGGAATTTCCCCAACGCGATGATCACGCGCAAAGTAGCACCGGCGCTGGCCGCCGGCTGCACGGTTGTCATCAAGCCGTCGGAATTTACGCCATTCTCGGCGCTGGCGCTCGGTGTCCTGGCGGAGCGGGCGGGCATCCCGGCAGGCGTTATCAACATCGTGACCGGCATGCCGGGCGAGATCGGCAAAGAACTGATGGCCAACGAAACGGTGCGCAAGATCTCGTTCACCGGTTCGACCCGCGTCGGTGCGCTGCTCATGCGTGGCGCGGCCGACAGCATCAAGCGGCTGAGCCTGGAGCTTGGCGGCAACGCGCCCTTTATCGTCTTTGACGACGCCGATCTTGATAACGCAGTTGAAGGGGTGATCGTATCCAAGTTCCGCAATGGCGGTCAGACCTGCGTTTGCGCGAACCGGATTCTCGTGCAGGAAGGCGTTTACGACGCTTTCGCCGAAAAGCTGAGCCAGCGCGTCACGCGGATGAAGGTTGGCGCGGGGACCGACGAGGGCACTGAGATCGGCCCGATGATCAACACGGCCGCGATCGACAAGATCGAGCGTCACATCGCGGATGCGAAGAAGAAAGGCGCGCAGATCCTCGCCCAAAGCGAGGCAGTGCCCTACGGCAGGCAATATGCACGGCCGGTCGTCCTGGGAGGGGCTACCACCGAGATGCTGCTGGCATCGGAAGAGACCTTCGGACCGGTGGCGCCGCTTTTTCGCTTCGAGACGGAGGAAGAGGCCATCACCATCGCGAACGCTACGCCGTTCGGCCTTGCCGCCTACTTCTACACCGACGACCTCAAACGGTCATGGCGTGTCGCCGAGGCGCTGGAGTTCGGCATGGTCGGGCTCAATACCGGCCTGATCTCGACCGAGGTTGCGCCTTTCGGCGGTGTCAAACAGTCAGGCGTGGGGCGGGAAGGATCGCAGCTCGGCATCGACGAATATCTCGAGGTCAAGACGCTTCATGTTGGCGGGCTGAACCAGTAGGCTTTGCCGGAGTCGCAACAGCGGCACCAGAATCAGAAAGGGGCGGTCGAAACCGCCCCTTTCTCTTTTCGATACTTCGGATGCCGCGATGGCCGGAGGCCCGCCGGCCTCAAGCAACTTCCCGAACGGGATCCAGGCCGACGGCGGCGGCCAGCCCGCCGATATCCTTGATCTCGGTATATTCGTAGAAGGGGTTTGCGGGCTCGTGGCCGCGGTTCACCCAGACCTTGCTCTTGATGCCGAGATCGTAGGCGGTCATCAGATCGTAGCGGAACGAGGAGGAGACATGAGTGATGTCCTCCGGGCCGCAGCCGAGCTTGTCGAGCATGTATTCAAAGCCCTTCATCAGCGGCTTATAGGCGCCAACCTCTTCGGCGGTGATGGCGGTGTGAAAGGGCGCTCCGAGCTTTTCCACATTCGACATGATCAGGCTGTTCATGGAGTTGGACAGGATCACCAGTGGGATTTCCTTGGCCACTCTGGACAGGCCAGCCGGGACGTCGGGGTGCGGACCCCAGGTCGGCACTTCTTCATAGATGCGTTGGGCGTCTTCGGGTTTGAACTGGATACCGATGCGCTTGCAGCTGCGTTCGATGGAATTCTGCACCACCTCGAGGAAGGGTTTCCATGGCCCCAGCACCTCGTCAAGGCGATAGCCTCTAAAAGCCTCCACGAAGCTGGCCATTGCCTCCGGGGAGAGGCGCTCGCCGTAGACGCGCCGCGCCGCGCCGGCCATATCGAAATTGGTGAGCGTGCCGTAGCAGTCGAAGGTGATGTATTTCGGTCTGAACGTCGACATGGCGACAATCCTCCTGGTTTTTCTCGGCACAGCGTGCCTGTACCACAATCACCATAGTCGGAGATCTGGAAGACTAACGGCCGCATTCGCCGCGACCTGAAGCAGATCGTTTCGTATTGCATCGCCGGTTTGGCAGAGAGTTGCGCCAGGTGTCCTTTCGAGCTTTGGCAGCGGCGCGGTCTGTCGGGCTTGCTTCGGCAGAAGATGCGGCACGAGCGGCGAAGGATAGTGAAAACGGGTCGCGCTTGGCTGCTGGTTGGAAGGAAGTGCTGTCTTTGGTGGTCTACCGTCAGCACTGAAGACGAAGGCTGGAAATTCATCATGACCACACGACAGATCACTCTTGAAGAGATGACACCGGGGCACCTGGAAGGTGCTGTCGAGTTGTCTCGCCAAGTCAATTGGCCGCATCGCCGCGAGGATTGGGAACTGGCCCAGTCGGTCAGCCGGGGGATCGTCGCCCTGGAAGAACAACGCGTGGTGGCGACGATCATGATGACCCCCTACGGCGACGATGCCGCCGCCATCAACATGGTGATCGTCGATGCGGCCATGCGCGGTCGCGGACTCGGCCGAAAGATGATGGAAGAGGCGCTTGCCAAGACGGGTGAGCGCACCTGTTGCCTGACGGCGACACAAGAAGGCCTGCCGCTCTATGAGAAGCTGGGCTTCGTCACGACTGGCGAGATCGTGCAGCATCAGGGCGAGGCGTTGGCAGTTTCGGCGCCGGCCCGTGTATCCTGGGCAGAGAGCGGCGATCTTGCTCGTATCGAGGTGCTGGATCGCGAGGCATTTGGCCATGACCGTTCGGCGCTGATGGGGCGGCTTTTCGAGCGCGCGAAGTTCGCTGTCATTCGCGATGAAGGCAATACCCAGGCCTTTTCCGCCATCCGGCCATTCGGCCGGGGGCTGGTCATCGGCCCGGTGGTGGCGAGGAACGGCACCGAGGCCAAGGCCCTGATCGACTTTCTGCTCGCCCATCATCAGGGCAAGTTTGTCCGTGTCGATACCGACGTCTCAACGGATCTTGCTGAGTGGCTCACCGGACGCGGGCTCGCGCATGTCGGCGGTGGGATCACGATGCGACGCCCCATGGCGACGCACAAAGAAGGCAAGCCCGCGCATCACCGCACATATGCGTTGGTCAGTCAGGCACTCGGTTAAGTCAGGCACTCGGTTAAATCAGGCACTCGGTTGAATCGGAGGAAGAAATGCTGGCAAATTCACTGATCGAACTCGATCGCGCACATCTGGTTCACCCGTTTTCATGCTATCGGAGCCACGAGGAGACGGGCGTGCGGGTGCTCAAATCCGCCAAGGGCGCAACGGTGACCGATGCAAGCGGGGAAACCCTGCTCGACGGATTCGCCGGTCTATGGTGTGTGAACATCGGCTACGGCCAGGAAAGTGTCGTTGAAGCAGCCGCCAAGCAGCTGAGAGAGCTTCCTTATGCGACGGGATATTTCGGGCTGGGATCCGAGCCTGCCATTCGCCTTGCTGCCAGGCTTGCCGAACTGGCTCCCGGCGATTTGAACCATGTCTATTTCACGCTTGGCGGCTCCGACGCAATCGACAGCACGATCCGCTTCATTCGCTATTACTACCATGCCAAGGGCACGCCGCAAAAGGACCAGTTCATCTCGGTCGAGCATGGCTACCATGGCTCCTCGACGGCAGGGTCAGGTCTGACCGCGATCCCGGCTTTCCATGCGGGTTTCGGTGTTCCATACGACTGGCAGCACAAAATTCCTTCACACTACGCCTATCGGAATCCGGTCGGTTCCGACCCGCAGGCGATCATCGATGCATCGGTCGCGGCCCTGCGCGCCAAAATCGCGGAACTCGGCGCGGGCCGCGTTGCGGCCTTCTACGCCGAACCCATCCAGGGTTCGGGCGGTGTCCTCGTTCCACCGACAGGTTGGCTGAAGGCTCTGCACGCCGTGTGCAAGGAACATGACATCCTGTTCGTTGTCGACGAAGTCATCACGGCCTTTGGCCGTACCGGCCCTCTCTTCGCCTGTGAGGAAGACGAGGTCGTGCCGGATCTCATGACCACGGCGAAGGGACTGACCTCGGGCTACGTGCCGATGGGCGCCGTTTTCATCTCGGACCATGTTTACAATACGATCGCAGACGGAGCCGGCAAAGCGCCTGTCGGCCATGGCTATACTTATTCGGCCCATCCCGTGAGCGCGGCGGTCGGGCTCGAATGCCTGCGTCTCTACGAAGACAGCTTGCTCGAGAACGGGCGCAAGGCCGGCAAGCGCCTGATGGCAGGCCTTCGCTCGCTCGCCGACCACCCGCTGGTTGGCGACATTCGCGGCCGCGGCATGCTGGCAGCAATCGAGTTGGTCACCGACAAGGAGCGCAAGACGCCGCTGCCGGCGGCGGCCGATCCGGGGCGCCGCATCTTCGAGCGCGCGTGGGCGAACGGCCTTGTCATCCGCGCCTTCAGCAGCGGCATTCTCGGCTTTGCGCCGCCGCTCTGCTGCACCGATGACGATATTGATGGAATCCTCGAACGCACCCGCATGACCCTGGATCAAACCCTCGAGGACCAGGACGTGCGGTCGGCGATGAAGGGATGATCGTCCAGGCTGCCGCTGCATGCGCGCGGCAGCCTCTTTCTCATCTGTCGAATATCGCGTCGAGAGGCAAATGGGATTTGACGATCGGTGACTTCAGCACGACGAAGCTGAAATATTTGTCGATTCCGATATCCAGTTCGATCATGCGCTCCATGATCGTCTGGTACTCGCTGATGCCCGCTGTGACAAACTTCACAAGATAGTCGTAACCGCCTGAAACCAGGTGGCATTCGATAACAGAATCGACCTTCTGGATTGCGGTGAGAAATCTCGCGAAGTCGTTCTGCTGGTGGTGCTTGAGCGTGACTTCGGTGAAGATCGTCAGAGTCTGCCCGAGCTTGGACACATCGATCTGGGCGGAATAGCCGGTGATGAAGCCTTCCGTCTGAAGCTTCTTCACCCGCATCAGGCAAGGGCTCGGTGAAAGGTTCACCAGGTCGGCGAGCTCGACGTTCGTGACCCGCCCGTTCTTCTGCAGTTGGGATAAGATCTTGATGTCGATCTTGTCGAGCTTCATTGGAAACCTGTCAAACGTTGGAACCGCGGATCGTCCGGCAGACGGCGTCCGTCACCGCCTGCGTGGTCGCTGTCCCTCCGACGTCCGGCGTCAGCACGCCCTCACTCGTCACCGATTCCACAGCGTTCATCAACCGGGCGGCCGCTGCGCTCTCGCCCAGATGTTCGAGCATCTGGGCAGCGGTCCAGAAGGTGGCGACCGGGTTGGCAATACCCTTGCCGGCGATGTCGAATGCCGAGCCGTGAATTGGCTCGAACATCGAGGGATAGCGCCGCTCGGGATCAATGTTGGCGGTCGGTGCAACGCCGAGACTGCCCGCGAGCGCGCCCGCAAGGTCCGACAATATGTCGGCGTGAAGATTGGTGGCGACGATCGTATCAAGGCTCCGAGGTTTCAACGTCATACGCACTGTCATAGCATCGACCAGCATCTTGTCCCAGGCGACGTCCGGGAATTCCGGCGCCACCTCGGCTGCGATTTCGTCCCACATTACCATGCCGTGACGCTGCGCGTTGGACTTTGTGACAACTGTCAGGAGCTTTCGCGGCCGTGACTGCGCCAGCCGGAATGCATAGCGCATGATGCGAGTGACGCCGACGCGCGTGAAGATCGCGACCTCGGTTCCGACCTCCTCGGGGAGGCCGCGATGGGCTCGGCCGCCGTGGCCCGAATACTCGCCCTCGGAATTCTCCCGCACGATCACCCAATCCAGATCGCCAGGGCCAACGCCCGCCAGCGGCGAAACAATGCCGGGCAATATCCTGGTCGGCCGCACGTTCGCGTATTGATCAAAGCCCTGGCAAATCGGCAGCCGGAGGCCCCAGAGGGTGATATCGTCGGGCACATCGGGAGCGCCTACCGCGCCGAAGAAGATGGCGTCGAAGCGCTTCAGTTGTGCCACCCCATTTTCGGGCATCATCCGACCATGCGCCTTGTAGTAGTCTGAGCCCCAGTCGAAGTGCTGGATGCGCAGCTTGAAGTCGCCGCAGCGCCGCTGCAGCGCCTCAAGCGCCTGGAGACCGGCAGCAATAACCTCTGGGCCGATGCCGTCGGCAGGAATGGCGGCAATCTCATATTCGCGCATCGTCACGTTCCCTGTTTTCAGTGCTGGCCCTGTTTTCAGTGCTGGCCGCCTGGCAGCCTCGATCTCGTGTGCGACCTGATGTAGCTTGGCAAACGGTCTTCTCAGAATTCAGCGACCTTGCCCCACGCAGCTGTCTTCAGACGCTCCGGCCGATAGGGACGCGGATCGACGATCGGCTCGCTGCCGGTGATGATATCGGCGATCATATGCCCAGCGCCGGGGCCGATCCCGAAGCCGTGGCCGCTAAATCCCGCGGCGAGAAGAAAGCCCGGAATCCCCTCCACTTCACCAATTGCCGGGACGCCATCGGGCGTGCTGTCGACATAGCCCGCCCAAGCATGAGAAATCGCGACGCGCTGGAACTCGGGCAGCAATTCGCAGGCTCTTTGATAGGTCAGGCGAATCTGCCTCATGTCAGGTTTGGGGTCGAGAATCCGATTCCGTTCCATTGGCGTCACGTCGTCAAGTACCCATTTCCCCAGGCTTTCATGACCTTGACGCCAGCCCTCGAACGCTCCCGGGGCCAGACTGCGCCAGCGACGGGCGAACATGGGCACGAACTCGCGGCTGAACCTGAACTGCTGCGGCGTTGGATCGACTCGCGCCCGCCCGCTGATCGCCAGCGCGTATCCACCGTTGCTGCGCCGCGTCAGCGAGACGCGCGCGGTATGCAGGGCATCCGGCAGGCCATTTGCGCCCGGCGCTACGGATAGAATGGATTGACGCACGGCAACTTGCGGAAACGGATACCAAGCTGGTTGCAGAAGGAGGAAGCCCACGCGCCTCCGGCCATGACCACGGTGGTCGTCCGGATGGTCCCGGCTTCTGTAACGACGCCGCTGACCCGGCCGGCGCTCAGCTCCAGCCCGCGCGCCGCGCAATTCTGATGTACCGTGCCGCCGGCCGCCATGATGCCGCGCGCGGCAACCGGCACCGCCTTTGAAGGATCCGCCGTTCCGTCAGTTGGCGAGAACACGCCGCCTTTCCATTTGCGGCCGGTCGCCTTGCCCCGTTCGGTGGCTTCTTCCGCGCTCAGCACATGCGTCGTGACGCCAACCGTCCTTGCGAAATCGCGCCACTTTGCCCAGCCTGCCAACTCGTTTTCGTCCTGCGAAAGATAGAGCAGGCCGCAGCGGCGAAAGCCGGTGTCCTCGCCAGTCTCCTGCGCCACTTTTTCCCAGAGATCGAGGCTCCTGGTTGCCATCGGCAACTCGCGTGCGTCACGGTTCTGCTGACGGCACCAGCCCCAGTTGCGGCTGGACTGTTCGGCGGCAATGCGCCCCTTCTCCAGCAGGGCAACGCTGACGCCCCGTCGCGCCAGATAATAGGCCGTGAATACGCCGACCACGCCGCCGCCGATGACGACGACGTCCGCCTCGCGAGGCAGGGATGGGCTGGACTCGATGTGAATGAGCGGCGCGGGCATGGATGGACTCCGGTAAATCTGAAACATCCTAGCCTGCGGCCCGCAGAGGCAGGCTGCGGAGTTCATGCCTGGACGGAATTTCCTGCGGTTTGCAGCCCTTGGAACAGGCAATTGTTGCCGAAAAGCGCTCGCTGGCCCCGACCTCGCAGGGGCAAGCAGGAGTACACTTCATCCAGTCGCGTGATCTGCGGCATGGGCTTTTCGGGACGCGGCGCGCAGCGACGCAAGGCCTGTCGCGCACAAATTAGCGGACGAAGGACCTGGTTGTCTGATCCCGGTTTTCTGCGCCGGAACGGTGGCAGAGTGAAATGCCGAACCTGACGTTCTTTTCAGAAGTTCCTGCCGCCCGAGGGCCAAATTTCGACGACTATGCGGATACAGAACAGTCAAACTGGCTGAAAGAACGGAGCAACCCTTCCTTATAACGGGTAGCTCCAGAGGACTTCCGATAGGCAGGGCTTACGCCTTAGGAGAGTTCTCCAAGAAAAGGGAACAGTGTCCGGTCCACGGACCGAATTTCATCAAGGGAGCCGCCAGGATGAGCAGAATCCGTCTCTCGCAGCCTCAGCGCTTGAAGCGCCGAGATGACCAGACGACGGACGCTATGGTGAGGCGCTTCTGCTCAAAGCGCGATGATGTGGTCCGCAACAGCGTGGACCCGCTCGGTTCAAACGGGAGATGATCGCAATGGTCGCAACGATCCAGCCTGTAGCCCCCGCCGATGTGGCGCTTTCGGTGCGCGACCTCACGGTGAATTTGCCGAAGGGCATGGAACGGACTTATGCCGTCGAGAACATCTCCTTTGATCTGAAACGCGGCCAGATCCTGTGCGTCATTGGCGAATCCGGATCCGGCAAGTCGGTCACCGCGAACGCCATCATGGGGTTGCTGCCCAACGTGATCCGCGTCTCCTCGGGCGCCATCCACCTCGATGGAATGAACATCGTAGGCATGCCGCAGGACAAGCTGCGCAGCCTGCGCGGCCGAGTGGTGTCGATGATCTTCCAGGACCCGCTGTCGGCGCTCAATCCCTTGATGACGGTGGGTGCACAGATCGACGAGGTCATGGCGGCGCACGGCGTCGGCACTCCGAAATCCCGTCGCGGCCGCGCTGTCGGGCTGCTGACCGAAGTGGGGCTGCCGGACCCGGAACTCATGTACCACCAGTATCCGTTCCGCCTCTCCGGCGGGCAGCGGCAGCGGGTGATGATCGCCATGGCGCTGGCGCTTGAACCCACGATCCTGATCGCGGATGAACCGACGACCGCGCTCGACGTGACCACACAGGCGCAGATTCTGGAGCTGATCCGCGACATTCAGCGCCGGAAGGGAATGAGCGTCATGTTCATCACTCACGACTTCGGCGTGGTGGCCGAGATCGCAGACAGCGTCGTGGTGATGGAGAAGGGCCACATCGTCGAGCAGGGTAGCGCTCAGCAGGTCCTGAAGTCGCCTGGCCATCCCTACACAAGGCGCCTTATCGCAGCCGTCCCACATCTGACCGGTGAGGACCGCGTTCCTCTGGAGACGGCCGACAAAGCGCCGATCCTGAAGGTCGAAGGCCTGATGAAGACCTACCGCAGCGGCAGTTCCCTGTTCAGCGCACAGCGCGTCGTGCCCGCGGTCAACGAGGTCTCGTTCGATCTGGCGCCCGGGCGCACGCTGGGCGTTGTCGGCGAAAGCGGTTCCGGCAAATCGTCGCTTGGTCGGCTTTTGATCAAGCTGCTGGACAGCGACGGCGGCGGGATTCTGTTCGAGGGCCGCGACATCGCCAAGCTTTCCGAAGCCGAATTCCGCCCGCTGCGGCCGCGGGTCCAGATGATCTTCCAGGATCCATTCGCCTCGCTCAATCCGCGCTCGACGATCGGCCACATCCTGACCGTTGGCCCAGTCGCGCACGGCACGCCCTATGCCCAGGCGCGTGAAGAGGCGAAAGCGCTCCTGGCCCATGTCGGCCTCGATGCCGGCGCCTTTGATCGCTTTCCGCACGAATTTTCCGGTGGGCAGCGCCAGCGCATCGGCATCGCTCGGGCACTGATGTTCAAGCCGAAGCTGCTGATCGCCGACGAAGCTGTCTCGGCGCTGGACGTGTCGATCCAGGCCCAGATCCTGCAGCTGCTCGACCAGATCCAGCGGGAGACCGGCGTTTCGATGATCTTCATCACCCACGATTTGCGCGTCGCCAGCCAGATCTGCGACGAAATCGCGGTGATGCAGAAAGGGCGGATCGTCGAACGCGGTCCGCCATCGCAAATCTTCCTCGACCCGCAATCAGCCTACACACGTGAGCTGGTGGCGGCGATTCCTGGAGAGCAGCCGGGGTCTACCCGTCCGGTTGCAGCAAATGGGTAAGAGCCACGGCGGATACCGCCAGAACAAGGGGAATTCCAATGACTGAACGCTCAAACACCAAATCAAGCTACTCGCGCCGCGATGCACTGCGATTGATGGCGATAGGCGGGGCTGCGGGCCTCATTGCGCCGAATCTGTTGGGCAAGCCCGCCTTCGCCCAGAACCCGCCAGCGAGCCCAACCGGCCGCGTCGTCGTCGGTCTCTCGCAGGAGCCCACCGTATTCAATCCGTTGATGCCGCACATCGAGGTCGACGACGCTGTGCATTTCTCGCTTTTCGATGCGCTCTTCCGCATGGATCCCAAAGGCGTTCTTCAGCCCAATCTCGCAGTCGAAGTGCCCAACCAGAAAAACGGCGGCATTTCAGAGGACGGTCTCATCTGGCGCATTCGCCTGCGTGACGATGTCCGCTGGCACGACGGCAAGCCGTTCACGGCCGAGGACGTGAAATTCACGCTCGAGCTCATCACCAACCCGAAATTCCGGGCGTGGCGCACGGCCGGCCATTCGCTGGTGCGCGACATCAAGGTGGTCTCGCCGACCGAGCTGACCTGGCGGATGGAGGAGGCTTTCGCCCCCTATTTGTCGTTTCTCGCCGAAACCTTCATGGTTCCCAAGCACATCCTCGAAAAAGAGGCCGACCCCAACGCCGCCGCCTTCAATCAGGCGCCTGTCGGCACTGGCGCATTCAAGTGGGCGCAGCGCGTTGCCGGCGACCATGTCGAACTCGTCGCAAACGCGGATTATGCCGGGGAGGGCCCCTATTTGGAGCGGCTCGTCTTCAAATACATCCCCGACATGACGGTGCTCTACACCCAGTTCAAGAGCGGCGACATCGACCTCGTCGACCAGGCATACATAACCGCCGACCACTACGCGGAAGCCAGCACACTATCGGATCGTGCGGTCAAGCTGGAGCCTGGAGCGTCGGTCGAGTCGATCTATCTCAATCTTGAGAAGCCGCAATTCAAGGACCCGGCGGTCCGCCAGGCGCTCTACTTGGCAATCGACAGGAAAGCGATCCTCGAAGCACTTTACTACGGCATCCACAAGCCGACCGAGACGTTCATGCCGCAGAATTCGTACTACTACAATCCGAACCTGCCGGCACAGGAGTTCAACCTCGAGCGGGCGGGCCAGATCCTCGACGAGGCCGGCTGGGTACCCGGAGCCGATGGCATACGGGTGAAGGACGGAGTGCGCCTGTCGTTCGCCAACTCCACCACGTCAGGCAATCATTTGCGCGAGCAGACGCAGCAGTTCCTGCAGCAGACATTCGCCGAGATCGGCGTCGAGATGACCATTTCGAACCTGCCCTCCGCCGTGATGTGGGGCGATTTCTGGCTCAAATCGCAGTTCGAGTCAGCCATCTCCGGTGTAACCAATCTCATCGCCGGCGACCCCGACGTTACCAACCGCCTGCACAGCAAGGCGATCGTCGCCAAGGGCGGAAAGGGCTCGAACACCGGCCAATACTCCAACCCGGAGGTCGATGCGCTGCTCGAAAAGGGCGCCCGCACCTTCGATCGGGAACAGCGCCGCGCCGTCTATCTGCGCGTGCAGGAAATCGTTCGTCAGGATCTGCCGTTCCTGCCTCTGTTTGCCTACACCAACGTGTTCGGCCGCAAGCAGGGGCTGGAGGGTTTCGAGGCAAATTCCAACACCCGCGTCGCATCCTGGCATGCCGCGGGATGGCATTGGAAGGCCTGACATCCATTACGCCGCGGCCCCCCCCCCGCGGGGGCGCGGCACGTGTCCCGGGGTGGAAAGTGGGGGCGTGGGTGTTAAACGGAGAGAGTATAGGAGGGGGGTGGGGGGATCACGCAGCG
>NZ_JBVVQB010000041.1:54012-61402 GCF_055811775.1 Mesorhizobium sp. WSM4844
TTTGTCACAATTAAAAAACCCACCCGGGCAAGACTCGGCCGGGGCGGGGGGGTTCCGCCGGCCGGCGCCCCCCCCCCCCCCCCCCCGCGGCGGGGGGGCCCCCCCCGCCAGTCATCGGCCCTGTCTTGAATGAGGGGCGCTGTCTTGAAAGAGGAGAGATGAATGCGCGGCTTCTTGCTCAACCGGCTCTCACAGAGCCTCATCCTGCTCCTGATCGTCTCGGTCATCGGCTTCCTCGTCCTGAACCTGCTGCCGGGCGGGCCGCTGGCGCAATTCGGGCTCGATCCAGGCATGACGCAGGACGATCTCGAGCGCCTGAAAGAGCAATTGGGGCTGAACCGTCCGCTTTTGGTGCAATATTTCGACTGGGCGTGGCGGCTTCTCCAGGGCGACTGGGGCCACTCCTTCCGCGACGGCTCGCCTGTGCTGGCAGTGATTGGCCGGCACGTCCCTGCGACGCTGCTGCTGATGGGGACGTCCACCGCGATTGCGATCGCCATCGGCACCTGGATCGGCATTCGTGGCGCCACGCACCGCTATTCGCTGTTCGACCATATGGCGACGATCGGAGCCATGGTCGCGCTGTCGATCCCGACCTTCTGGTTCGGGCTCGTCGGCATCTACGTCTTCTCCCTGCAGCTGGGCTGGCTGCCTGCAGGCAACATGTACACGATCGGCGACGGTTCGATCCTGAATTACCTGCATCACCTGATCCTGCCTAGCATCGTGCTGTCGCTGGTGCATGTCGCGATCTGGAGCCGCTACATGCGCACGGCGACGCTCGACGCCATCAGCCAGGATTTCGTCAAGACCGCCCGCGCCAAAGGCCTCAGTGAGCGCCGAGTCATCATGAAGCACGTCGTCGGCAATGCGCTTTTGCCGATGATCACACTGGCCGGTGTCCAGCTTCCCAGCATCCTGACCGGCGCGCTGGTGACGGAGACAGTGTTTACCTGGCCGGGGATGGGTCGACTGTTCCTCGACAGCCTCGGCTACAGCGACTACCCGGTCGTGATGGGACTGCTGATGTTCTCGGCCATTCTCGTCATCCTGGGCAACCTGATCGCAGACATCGCGGTAGCGTTCGTCGACCCGCGCATTCGTCTGGGTTGAGCGCCTAACCTCACGCCCAACAGGAGGCACCCGAAATGACCGCTCTCGTCGCAAATGCAGGACCAAGCCGCTGGTGGCGCAGCCGCACAGTGCGCCGTTTCACGAGCCATCATCTGGCGTTGCTGGGGGTGGCGATGATCACTCTTCTGACGCTGGCATGCGTCTTCGGCCCGCATCTCCTGCCCTATGATTCCCTCTACATCGATTTGCGCGCCCGCTTTTCACCGCCGCTGACCGGCTACCACTATCTCGGGACCGATCCTTTGGGGCGGGACGTGGCGGCGCGATTGTTGATGGCGGGGAGGACCTCACTGCTGGTGGCTTTCTCTGCCATGCTGCTGTCGACGCTGATCGGAACGCTCGTCGGTGTGATCGCGGGCTACCGCGGCGGCTGGATCGGCGCAGCGCTGATGCGCACGGTCGACGGCTTCCTGTCATTCCCCTCCATATTCCTGCTGCTTGCCTTGGCCGCGGCACTGAAGCCGAGCCCGGCCATGGTCACTGTTATCGTCGCTATCACCAGCTGGATGGAGGTAGCCCGGATTGTCGAGGCCGAGGTGCGGTCTTTGCGCGAGCGCGAGTTTGTGCTGGCCGGGCGCATGCTGGGGCTTAGCGGTGCGCATATCATGTTCCGCGAAATCCTGCCCAACGCCATGGGCCCGATCATCGTGGCCGCGACGCTGACAGTTGCGCACGCTATTCTCCTGGAAGCCTACATCAGCTTCCTGGGCTATGGCATTCAGCCGCCGCTGCCGAGCTGGGGCAACATGCTCGAGGGCGCCCAGCAGTATCTGGACAGTGCGCCCTGGCTGGCGATCATTCCCGGAGCCGCCATCACCATCGCCGTGACAAGCTTCAATTTCATCGGCGACGGGTTGCGCGATGCGCTCGACGTGCGGGACGACCGTGTCTGACCTCGCCGGCATGGACCGACCCAGCCTCCTGAAACCGCAACGAGAAGTCCCTCACGTGAACGAGCCCAAAGTCGCCAACAAGAGCACACCTTACTGGTGGCAGGCGGCGCCCGTCATGCCGCTGCCGCCGCAGCCCCTGGCCAGGACAGTCGATGTGGCGATCGTCGGCGCCGGTTATGCCGGGCTTTCGGCAGGGCTTGCGCTGGCGCGCGAGGGGCGCTCGGTTGCCGCTTTTGATACGATGAATCCGGGCGAGGGGGCCTCGTCGCGCAATGGCGGAATTACCAGCGGGAGCATCCGGCTGGACTACGCCACGATCACCCGGCGCTTCGGCGAAGAAAAAGCCATGGCGATCGAGGCCGAGGGCAAGGTCGCGCGCGAATTCCTTTACGATTTCATCAAGTCGGAAAAGCTCGACTGCGACTTTCAACTGGTTGGCCTGTTCAAGGGCGCCATCGGATATGAACAGTACGAGAAGATGGCCCGCGGCGCCGAGGCGTTGGCAAGGAAACTGGGGATCGAATCCTACGCTGTTCCATATGCAAAGCAGCGCGACTACGTCGGCACCGACTTCTATCGCGGCGGCATGGTCAGGATGGACATCGGCGGGCTGCACCCGGCCAAGTTCCACGCGGAGCTCCTGCGGGTGGCGCTCGCTTCGGGGCTGGCGGTGCATTCGAACACGCCCGTGACCTCGATTGAAAGGGATGGCTCCGGGTTCCGCGTCGCCACTTCGGCCGGAACGGTGCAGGCGCACCAGGTGCTGGTCTGCACAAATGGCTACACGGATGGCGCCAGTCCCTTCCTGCGCCGTCGGCTGGTTCCGGTTCGCAGCCGGATCATAGCCACCGAGGAACTCGCGCCTGAGCTGATGGCGCGCCTGATGCCGAAGCGGATGATGATGGGCGAGGGCCGCGAGCTTGGCTTCTATTACCGCCCTTCGCCGGACGGCAGACGCATCCTGCTCGGCGGGCGCGACAGCTCGCGTGCAGGCGATCCGGCAGCCCCGACGCTGCGTCTGCGCAACGGGCTGGGCGAAATTTTCCCGGAACTGGAGAACGTTCGTCTTTCGCATAGCTGGTTCGGCAATGTGGCGATGCACCGCGACATGCTGCCCAGGATCTTCGAGAAGGATGGCGTGGTCTATGCCACCGGATTCTGCGGTTCGGGCGTGGTCTGGGCGCCATGGGTCGGCACGCGTGCGGCTCACAAGCTGATGGGGCACGGCGAGCAGGCGCGCACCGCGTTCGACTTTCGGCCGCCCGCGGCCGTCCCGTTCTATCGCGGCAATCCGTGGTTCATCCCGGCCGTTATCAAGGGCTACGCCCTGCAGGACCGTATCGCCTGGTGGCGCGCCAGCCGCTGAAGGCCGAAGGGTGGCGGTCTCTCGACCCTTGCCGAACAATTGCGGCGACAAGGAACAGCATCACATGCACTACATCTCCACGCGCGGCCATCCCGAACGCAGGAAGTTCTGCGAGATTCTGCTTGAAGGCCTTGCCCCGGATGGCGGCCTCTATGTGCCCGAGGTCTACCCTCGGCTGGATGATGCCACGCTGGATCGGTGGCGGGGCTTGTCCTACCCAGTGCTCGCCTTTGAAATCCTGTCGCTCTACATCGACGATATTCCGCCCGCTGACCTGAAGGCCATCTGTGCAAAGACCTACAGGCCCGAGGTTTTTGGGACCGCCAGGATCGCGCCCGTGCGAACGCTTGAGACGGGTCTCCATGTGGCGGAACTGTCGAACGGTCCCACCCTGGCGTTCAAGGACATGGCGATGCAGTTGCTCGGCAATCTGCTCGAGTTTGAACTGGCGCGGCGGGGTGAGGAGCTGAATATCCTCGGGGCAACCAGTGGCGACACGGGCAGCGCGGCGGAATATGCCATGCGCGGCAAAAAGGGCATCCGCGTCTTCATGATGTCGCCCCACGGACGCATGAGCGCCTTCCAGCAAGCCCAGATGTTCAGCCTGCAGGACGACAACATTCAGAACATTGCCATCGAAGGGGTGTTCGACGATTGCCAGGACATCGTGAAAGCCGTGTCCGGCGATGCCGACTTCAAGAGGCGCCACCGGATCGGCGCCGTCAATTCGATAAACTGGGCCCGGCTGGTCGCTCAGGTGGTGTATTACTTCTCTGCCTATTTTCAGGTGACGGAAGAGAATTCGTCAGAGGTCGACTTCGCCGTTCCGTCGGGCAATTTCGGCAACGTCTGCGCCGGTCATGTCGCGCGCATGATGGGCCTTCCCATATCCCGTCTCGTCATTGCGACCAACGAGAACGACGTGCTCGATGAGTTTTTCCGCACCGGGGTGTATCGCGTGCGGGGCCGGGCGGATACCCATGAAACCTCGAGCCCATCCATGGACATTTCCAAGGCCTCCAATCTCGAGCGTTTCGTGTTCGACTTGCTCGGTCGCGACGCCAGCCGGACGAGATCGCTGTTCGACGATCAACTGCGCGAAAGCGGGTCGTTCGATCTCAGCGGGGATCCCGCCTTCGGGACGGCGGCGGACCATTTTGGTTTCCGCAGCGGGAAGAGCACCCACGCCGACCGGTTGCAGACGATCCGTGACGCGTGGCACCGCTTCAACGCGGTGATCGATCCACACACTGCAGACGGCGTGAAGGTCGCGCGCGAGCATTCGGTTTCGGATATGCCGATGGTCGTGCTCGAGACCGCCCTGCCGGTCAAGTTTGCGGAGACCATCAGAGAGGCCCTGGGCCGAGAGCCAGTTCCTCCGCAACGGTTCGATGGCATAGAGGATTTGCCGAGACGGTTCAAACTGCTTCCCGCCGATGCACAGACCGTGAAGACCTACATCGCCGAAACCCTGCAGGCCGCGGTCTGCTGAAAGGCTGCTTCCGCAACCGGGACCTTTTTCGCCATGGCCGTATATACCGAGCTGTCACCCGACGAAGTCGCAATATTCTTTCAGGCTCTGGGCCTGGGACAGCCGAATTCCGTTCGCGGCAGCACGAGCGGAATTGAGAACACGAACTACTTTGTGGATACCGAGGCAGGCGAATATGTGCTGACCCTGTTCGAGCGGCTCACATTCGAGCAATTGCCCTTCTACCTTCACCTGATGAAGCACCTTGCGGCGCGGCGAATGCCGGTCCCGGATCCGGTTGCCGACGTCAGAGGCGAAATCCTTCACACGCTGAAAGGCCGGCCTGCGGTGATCGTCAACAGGCTTCCTGGCGAGAGCGTGACGGCGTCGACAGAGTCGCATTGTCGCGCTGTCGGGGAGATCCTGGCGCGAATGCACGTGACCGCGAGCGACTACCCACGGCGACAGGCCAATCCGCGCGGCCTCGAATGGTGGAACGCGGTGGTGCCGGTGGTCGGCCGCTGCGTATCTGAGGGACAGCGCTCGCTGCTCACAAGCGAACTGGCCTTTCAGAACCAGATTGCTGTGTCCTCCACCTACGAGCAACTCCCAAGGGGGCCAGTGCACGCTGATCTCTTTCGCGACAACGTGTTGTTTGAAGGTGGTCACCTGACCGGCGTCTTCGATTTCTACTTCGCCGGATGCGACACCTTTCTGTTCGATATAGCCGTGGGCCTCAATGACTGGTGCGTCGATAGTGGCACCGGCCGCCAAGACACTAAGCAAGTTGCCGCCTTTCTCGGCGCGTATGAGTCAGTTCGCGCGCTCACTGGACCCGAACGCTTATTGCTTCCTGCAATGCAGCGCGCTGGAGCATTTCGTTTTTGGCTGTCGCGTCTCTGGGATCTGTACCAGCCCCGGGAAGCTGCGCTCCTCAAAGCACACGATCCAAGCCACTTCGAGCGCATGTTGCGCGTGCTCCGGGGAGAAATCGCATGAGCAAGACCGCGAAGATCACCAATGGAAATGGAAGCACGATGGCACCGACTCTCAAAGACTACGTTGGCGAGCTGCTTTCGCAGATCGAGACGGAGGGCCTGTACAAGCGCGAGCGCGTCATCACCTCGCCCCAGTCGTCCGAGATCGAGGTTGGCGGCCGCAAGCTGCTCAATTTCTGCGCCAACAACTATCTCGGCCTCGCCGACAGCGAAGAGCTGCGCGAAGCGGCGAAGGCCGCGCTCGACCGCTATGGTTATGGCATGGCCTCGGTGCGCTTCATCTGCGGCACACAAGAGGAACACAAGCAGCTCGAGGCAAAGATATCGAGCTTCCTCGGTATGGAGGACACAATCCTCTACGGTTCCTGCTTCGACGCCAACGGCGGGCTGTTCGAGACGCTGCTTTCCGAGGAGGACGCGGTCATTTCCGACGCGCTCAACCACGCCTCGATCATCGACGGCGTCAGGCTCTCCAAAGCAAAACGCTTTCGCTATGCCAACAACGACATGGCGGCGCTCGAGGAGGAATTGAAGAAGTCCGAAGGCAGCCGCTTCAAGCTGATCGCCACCGATGGTGTATTTTCCATGGACGGCATCGTCGCCAATCTGAAGGGCGTCTGCGATCTCGCCGACAAGTACAATGCCATGGTGATGGTCGACGACAGCCATGCCGTCGGCTTCGTCGGCAAGAACGGGCGCGGCTCGGCCGAGCATTGCGGCGTCGAGGGCAGGGTGGATATCATCACCGGCACGCTCGGCAAGGCATTGGGCGGCGCCTCGGGCGGCTACACGGCGGCGAGCAGGCCGGTGGTCGAATGGCTTCGCCAGCGCTCGCGTCCCTATCTCTTTTCCAACACGCTGATGCCTGCTATCGCCGGGGCCTCGCTGAAGGTGCTGTATATGATCGAGCTGGGCGGCGGCTTGCGCCGCCGGCTCTACGACAACGCCTCGCGCTTCCGCGCCAACATGGAAAAAGCGGGCTTCACGCTGGCCGGAGCCGATCACCCGATCATTCCTGTGATGATCGGCGATGCCGCGCTGGCTTCGCAAATGGCCGACATGCTGCTTGAGCGCGGCATCTACGTGATCGGCTTTTCCTTCCCCGTCGTACCCAAGGGCCAGGCCCGCATCAGGACGCAGATGTCGGCCGCCCATTCGACCGCCGATATCGACCGGGCTGTGGCTGCGTTCGGTGAGGTAGGCCGCGAACTTGGAGTGATTGGCTGATGTCCAACATGATGCGCGCACTCGTTAAATCTCGCGCCGAGCCGGGCATCTGGATGGAAGAAGTGCCGGTGCCGGAAATCGGCCCGAACGACGTTCTGATCAAGATCAAGAAGACCGCGATCTGCGGTACCGACGTCCACATCTACAATTGGGACCAGTGGGCGCAGAAGACCGTGCCGGTGCCGATGGTGACCGGCCACGAATTCGTCGGCACAGTCGCCGACTTCGGCGCGGCGGTCACCGAATACAAGATCGGCCAGCGTGTTTCGGGCGAAGGCCACATCGTCTGCGGCCATTGCCG
>NZ_JBVVQB010000042.1:0-44906 GCF_055811775.1 Mesorhizobium sp. WSM4844
AGGCGGAGGGGGAGGCGGAGAGGCGCAGGGGGCTTTTGGAGTCGCGATAGCCTGCTGTGCCAGCAGCATCAAGACGACGGCCGCTGTTACTCCCCGCGCCACCTTCACTCGCTTTGTTGCCATGATATTTCTCCTTGCTCTTCAGAAATGGTAGACTGCAATAGTCCTGCAGTATTGATTGATATCGACAGCGTGCGGGGCGCGCATTTGCGCAAACCGTGCTCGCATTATTTACACCTTTGTCGCAGTCCTCGACCTGTACTCACTCATCCGAAGTCCGCGCTTGTCGAGCTCCCGGTCGTCTATGAAAGCTATCGGCGTGCCAGCCGATCGCGCTGCGAAGGAAGTGGATGCCAAGACTGATGAATGCAGCGCGCTCCCGATTGTCCTTGCCGTAGCCGTGGCCGCCCGCGCCGGGCTCGTAGAAGTACGCGGGATAGCCAAGGGCCTGCAGCTTTGCCGCCATTTTGCGCGCGTGGCCCGGATGGACGCGGTCGTCCCGCTTCGTGGTCGCGAGCAGGATAGGCGGATAGGGCTGTCCGGGCGTCGCAGTGTGATAGGCGGAAATTTCCTTCAGGAAAGCCCAATCGTCAGCCTTGTCGGGATCGCCATATTCGTCGATCCAGCTCGCGCCCGCCAGGAGTTTGGTGTAGCGGCGCATGTCGATAAGCGGAACCATGCAGAACAGCGCGCCGAAACGCTCAGGATAGCGGGTAAGCATGTTGGCGATCAGCAGGCCGCCATTTGAGCCCCCCTCGGCGGCAATCCGCCTCGGCAGCGTAATGCCCCTTCGCACGAGGTCGGCGGCAACGGCGGCGAAATCGTCATGGGCGAGACGCTTGCCCTCCCTCCGCCCGGCATCGTGCCAGCGGGTGCCGAACTCGCCGCCCCCGCGGATGTTCGCCACCACACACGTGCCGCCGCGCTCGAGCCACAGCTTGCCGAGCGAGGAGTTGTAGGAGGGCAGGAGCGATATGCCGAACCCACCATAGGCGCTGAGATGAACCGGGGCATCTCCGTTCCCGTTCGCCGGACCAACCTGCGTATAGGGGATCATCTCATGATCGATCGAGACTGCCTCGTGGCGCGTGACCACCAGTCCGGATGCGTCGAAAGTCTCCGGGTTGCGCTTCAGGATCACTGGAGCACCGAGCGGCGGCGCGGCATTGAGATCGAATAGGAAAAGCTGCCGCGGCGTGATCGGGTCCTGAGCCGAAACGAGGACCTCTCCATTGGTCTCGTGAACTGCCGCATCGAGTGACCAGAGGCCAACGGCCCCTTGCGCGGGCACGGTGTCCAGGGCTCGGCGTGTCCATCCTGCGGGCCCGGGGTGCAACACCTCGAATCTCGGAGCGAGGTTCGCCAGGTATCCGATAATGAGCTTCCCGTCATTCCAGAAGAATGACTGCAGACAGCGCCTCTCGTCCGGTTCAAACAGGGTACTGAAACGGCGTTCGCCGGCCAGGAAAGAGGAAAGCGAGATGCCGATCAGCGCGTCGGCGTGATAGGTCGTCCCGGCAACCGTCCATGCTGTGCGCGGCTTTACCGCCAGCCAATCGCCGAAGTTAGCCCACCTGGCGCCCTTGGGAAGGTCGATCTCAATCTTCGGCCCGCTTTCATCGCCAATGCGGACTATCTTCTCGAAGCAGGCCAGCTGCTCGATGAACCACACGCGCTCGCTCTCGGCGGTACGGTCCAGATGGCCAGACACACCCAGGGTTTCGGAACCGGTCTCGAAGATTACCGGCGCGGTGAGGGGATCCGCGCCACGCTTCCACAGTCGCACGGTGCGCGCGTAACCGGAGCGGGTGGCCATGCCATGACCAAGCGCACTGGAAAGCAGAAGCGTGTTGGGGTCGAGCCAATCAATGTCACCCTTGGCCTCGGGGAGATTGAAACCGTCGGCGACAAAGCTCAGAGAGCTCAGGTCGAATTCGCGATGCACGACCGCGTCGCTGCCGCCGCGCGACAGGCGCAAGACGGCTCTTTCGCGCGTCTCCGGCTCGATCGACGCGCCGCCCCAAACCCAGTCTTCTCCGTCGCTAGCCGCGAGGGCGTCCAGATCGACCAGTAGCTCCCATTGGGGATCCGCCTTCATATAGGCGGCAAGGGTGGTCCGGCGCCACAGTCCTCGCGGGTTTCCGGCATCTTGCCAGAAATTGTAGAGGTACTGACCACGGCGCCAGATGGTGGGAATCTTGTCAGGACGGTCGAAAATCGCTGTCAGGGCCGCCCGGTCGCGCTCGAACTGCGTTCCCGCGAAGTGCTTCAGGGTCTTTGCCGACTGGCTGGCGGTCCACGCAAGTGCCGGTTCGCCTTCTACATCTTCAAGCCAAAGATGAGGGTCATCGTCGGGCGCATTCAGCGTTGGGCGGAAATCGAATTCGCTCATGTGCGAAAGACCTGAGGAATGAAGGCGCAATGGCTCTCGCCTGCTCGAGAAGGATCAATGTTTGCGGCGTCGCCCGCATGTTCGAAAAGCGTGATCATGGATGAGTTCTTCCCAGTCGGTGCGGCGTCGCAGTGCTTTTGCGCATAGGACCGCAACCGTCGTGCCAACTGGGAAATCCTTACGGAACAATGGGATCGCTCTGGCAGCGCTGTGTCAGATGTCAGACATCGTCGCGAATGCGACAACGAGCGTACCCCGTAATCACCGGATCAACCTCCGGCGCGAGCGGTGACACCGTGCAGCACTCAAGCAGGAGTGGCTGGGCTGTGGTCCAGCGGCAAAAAACCGGAGATTCGAGGAAAGGGGCTGGGCGCCGCTTGGGCGACCTGATGGTGCCCAAGCCCTGCCGCAATCTTGGCCTGCACCGTTCCCTTGATTGCATTCTTGAAGTCTGTCGATCAAGTCACCAAGCTGCATTCGGGCGAACGCATGGGACTCGTCCCTATGGCAACCTGGGCTGATGTCGGGCCGCCGTCCGATATGAGGGTTTAGGATTGGGGGAGCTCGGGCTCGGCCTAGTATCTCAACGAGACGCCTAATGGTCGACGATGTCTACCTGACGCTACGCATTGGTGTGCCGCGGCAACAGGGCAGTGCGGGGCAAGTCTGCTTGGAAGAATCAGCTGCAGCAGGCGCAAGTGGCCCCCGGCCGCTCCATCTCCATGCCGCTCGCAAAACCCCGGCGTGAGCACCACCCCAAAAGCAATTGCGCGCCTTGCTTGTTCGTTTTGCGGGCCCACTGCACAGTCGGCTCAACCTGTACACCTATACAGGCTGCCATACCCTGAAACTTGGCCTCCAATGGTGGAAATTCCCCCGAGGAGACCTACGATGACTCACTTTATAGCACCTGCGCTACGACAACTTGCCCACAAGCACCGGGCAATCCACCGCTACGCAACTTCGTCTCCAAGGAGCGTCTTGAACGCGACGCAGGAGCCGATCACCGCTATCAATTCGATTGCCCTGGCGTGCACAGGCCGCGCTGCCTGTCGCTGCGCGGGTTCGACGGTCTGGTGGCCATTTGCGCGCGCCTTCTGCCCTCGAGAGTGCCAATGGCGCACACTTCGACGAAATGTCGGCGTCGAAATCTGGTGCCTTCGGCGCCGGTGCTTTGCCAAGTGGCATAAACTTTCGACCCCCCTGGGGGCGGGCAGGGGAGCACAGTCGTGCCTACAATTCTCGTGACTGGCGCGGACGAGGCTGATTGGCGCGATGAAAGATCATACGATTACACCGCTGGTCTGACGCCGCGCGAGTGGGCCTGGGAGTTCTTACGCCGCAACCCAGCATTCCAGCGTGATCTGATCGCTGCGCGCCAGCAGGCCCATACTCTGTCTAACCAACCCTTTCTCGACGTGGTCGCGTTGGCCGGTGACCTGTCGCGCTGGGGTGTCCTGTTTCGCCGAGTCTTATGGGCGAAATTCGCTCGTATTCTGGTCCCCGCTCTGGTGCGTCCATGTGCTGCCGGTCATTGCAGAACAGCTGTCCGCATCCTCGGCGACATTGCCGTTCGAGCTCTCGGCGTTGCCATGTCGTGCGACGGTCCTGCTGGCGCCCGACAAGGGCCAGCATGTTCTTCTTCGCAATGCGGAACATACGCTCCAGCTCGCCGTCTCTGGCGCGGATATCTTGCGCCCTGTTTGCCTCCGCACCGAGGCGATCTGGCCAGCGATGCTTTCGAAGCCCCGTCTGAGGGCGCTCGAGTGCCTCAATTCTCTAAGTCTGGGTCAACACCTGCCCGCCCGCTTGTTTCCGCCGGAAAGACGCGGTCCGCGTTTGACCTTCGTTCTTCGTGCGCTCGACGGCTCACTTGCTGGGGCGTCACATCGTGAGCTCGCCGAAGCGCTGGTTGGTCAACGGCGCGTCCATGCCGACTGGAGGGATCCTCGCGATCATCTGCGCGACCGCATTCGCCGTGCCGTCTCGCGTGGCCGCGCCCTCATGAATGGAGGGTACAGAGATTTCCTTCTTTAAAAAGTGACAGTCCGCCCTGTGCGTCAGCCGGCGAACAGTTCGGAGCTAAAACCCGTCACCACCGATTGGCCGCTCGACATGGCAGCGAACGGCCTTCGAGGGCGCTCTGGTTGAGGCATCGTCGATGCCAAGAGGCACGTTCGTATTGTCCGATAGCCGACAATGTCGAGTACGCAAGGTACAGGACTCTGACTCTCGGGTGTTTTTAAGCGCTTTTTGACCTGGCACGGTACATGCATGCTATTCAGCAAAACACGCGGACTGAGTGGTTTCCACCTCCACGAGAGTCGCTGAATTACGCCACCTCCCAAGGCGTACCCGGCCCGGCAGCGAGCTCAGTCTCCTGCCGGGCATCCGTGTTCAGATGTACTCGCGTTCAGAACTTCAAATTAGAGGCGCAATGTTTCGCGTCCGGCTATGCGAACTGGTGCTGAAGAATTGTCAGACTTCGAGCGCGGTCGTTGTGGCTCCGTGTTCACGGCAGCGACTATTTCGGCCATTGCCAACTCGAGATCCGCCTTTGGAGTAAATGTGGAAAGGCTCACTCGCAGCGTAGGCTTAGCATCTTCATAGCTGATCCCCATCGTCGTCAGCACATGCGACGGAGCGGTGGAGCCAGCGCGGCAGGCGGAACCTGTGGAGAGACAGATTCCGCACATCGCCAGGCGCTCGACAATCGCATCGGCGTCACACCACGGGATGGTCAAGGAGCACGTATTTGGAAGGCGTGGTGCTCGAATCCCAATAAAACGTACTAGCGGCAGGCGGATTGCCAACTCCCGTTCAAAGTTGTTTCGAAGCGCTTCGATGCCACTCGCTAGACTCAGCCGCCGAGCCGCCTGTTCTGCGGCAACGGCCAGTCAGGCGGCTGCTTAGCTGTTCAGCGTCCCGCGCCGTCGCCCGTCCTCCTGTTCACCATAAAAAAGCGGTTCGAGGCGCAACCCCTCCCTAATGTACAACGCGCCCACGCCTTTCGGGCCTTGGAATTAATGCGCTGATAGGGAGAGCAGATCGACTTCGACGAACTCGTCTGTCAGATCTATGGGTATACGACTAACAACCTGCGCGGCGTCCACGTGTAGGATCGCCTCCGGAGCGAGGCGGCGACGATATCGGTCTAAACTACAATGGGTTGAACGACGCCCATCTCGTTGTCGCAGCCATGACAGAACCGAAGGCGGTGTCGGGCGTGAGTGTCGCAGCGAACGCATCTGGCTCGATCCAGCCTGACCCGTTCGCTGGTAGCCTACTTCGGCGCGCGAGACTCTTCGGTCGAAGACCTCTTGCTTCATGGAAGCCAAGATCGGCCTGCATTGGCTACATGGGTGTACTTCGACCAAGTTGTCCCGCCTATCACTTCTTTTCTGGATGCGGCCAGCTGTTCCTCCAGATAATTGCCCTTTGACGGCCGCCATTGGGAACGTAGAGGGAGCGTTCGGTCTTCGTGTAGGGGTGCGCTCGGCTCATTGGTTCACGATGATCTGGCCCAGATCGGCAAGGCACTCGACCACGTGGTCCGGTCTGAATGGAAACCGCTCTATGTCAACCAGTTTCGTGACCCCAGTAAGCACAAGGGCTGTCTTCAGGCCCGATTCCAGCCCGGCGAGCACGTCGGTGTCCATGCGGTCACCGACCATGATGGTATCGACAGCTCGCACTCCGAGCCGGTCGAGCGCGTTACGCATCATGAACGGGTTCGGCTTCCCGACGAAATAGGGCTGACGGCCGGTGGCCTTCTCGATTAGCGCTGCGACTGCACCGCATGCCGGATGGGAGCCCCGCTCGGTCGGGCCAGTCGCATCCGGATTGGTGGCGAGAAAGCGCGCGCCCTTCGCCACAAGCTCGGCGCCAGTTGCGATCTGCTCGTAGTGGTACGAAGTGGTGTCTCCGAGGACCACGAACTCGGGGGCAAACTCCGTTATCCGGCAGCCTGCCTGCCGCAGGGCCTCGACCAGACCGTGGTCGCCGATGACATAAGCAGATGATCCGCGCTTTTGCAGTTCCACGAACCGCGCAGTGGCGAGCGCCGACGTGTAGATGTGCTCTGGCTGCACGGCGAAGCCAAGCGCTCTTAGACGCTCGGCATGATCTTCGGGCGTGAAGCGCGAGTTATTGGTGAAGATCTGAAACGGCTCACCCTTGGCGACTAGCCCGGCGACATAGTCGACCGAGCCAGCAATCGGTTGGCCGCCGCGGACCAGGACCCCGTCCATGTCGAGCAGATGCGCTATTATCATTGGATCTCACCCCTCAATGTCTCTCGTGGATGCGCGGCCTGGGCACGTCTAGTGTCACTGTATCTTCTCCAGGCCGGAATACCGGCGACTGTAGCGATTCAGAGCGATGCGCGAAGGGCGCTCAATTGCTTGTGCGGCAATAAGGAGGTTGCGGCGTAAAAAGTGTCCGTCGGGTCATCCGCTCGCCGTGCGGACGCGCTGCACCGTTGGGCTGACGACATTCGCTGTGTCAGCGCATCTGATGGACGATCGCGTTCTAGTTCGCGTGAACCACCTGGCGAGACGTTTCTCTGCAGAACCATCGTGATTGACGGCACCACAGTGAACCAGCATTGTCTCGCGCCGCGGACGCAAACACGCCGGTGCCTTGGCGGACTTCCCAATGGTCGGACAGCCAATCGAACGATTTCGAGAGTCGCTCCCGCGCCCAAGGTGTGATTCAGTACCGAATATTGACGCCGACCGCGAGTGGTTTACCCGTTCACTTGTTTTCGCGTTTCCGCCAAGTCAGGGTAACAGTCGGGCGCCTGCGATGTCCCTTCGCAAAGAGCCTGACCCGTTCAAAAGCCTGCTAGTCGCCGAGCTTGGGCCGCGGCAACAGGAAGGGGCGCCTTAGGGCATTTTTTGAGGCAGAACCCGAAGACACTTCGTTTTGGGGGCGGCGGCCGGGTATTGATGCTTGGCAGGAGCGAATATAGAAAATGGCAGCGGGCGGCGTTGCAAAGAAGGAAAACGCAACGGGGCGGCGCTGTGACAATGGCGAGCGTCGATTCAAGCACGTCGGAAAGAGGCTGATCCCGTGTTTGAATTTCACGACAGCGAGCCGAACACGTGGGTTGGAAAATGCCCCTCAACCCTATCTGAACGTGATCGGACAAAATTACTAAATGAGGCAATTGGGGCGCCGAACTGTGATCGGCACCGGCCCGTTCCGAAGAAGCTATACGTCGTTTAACAGGGGACATTTATGAGGCCCAAACGAGCGATTACGGCCGAACCTATCAGGATATCCATATAAGGGTGAGCTGTCGGCGGCGTGGATCTCCGGGTACTTCTTGATGCTGTCGCCCCGCACAGATGATATGCTTGCCGCGGTTGGATAGGATGAGCAACGTACCGTCAGGTACCGGCGCCTTGGCTCGTCGCCGCGGAGGCGGTTCAACGTACTGGGCGCCTAGATGCACACTTAAGGCGCGCAGGCCGGGGTCGCGATAGACGACCCGAACCAGCCGCAAGCAGGTTCGCCAAAGCGCTCGATCATCCCTTTGGTTCATTCTGAGCCGGAGGTGTCCATCCACATAGAGATCAGATTCCGCCTATGCAGAGATATTTCATTTCGAGGTAGTCTTCGAGCCCGTGGCGGGAACCCTCCCGCCCGATGCCGGACTGCTTCATCCCGCCAAAGGGCGCCGCTTCCGAAGACATACGCCCCGTGTTGATGCCAACCATGCCATATTCCAATGCCTCGGCCACGCGCCAGACACGCTTCAGGTTCGAGGCATAGAAATAGGCGGCGAGGCCGTAGATCGTGTCGTTGGCCTCACGCACAACCTGATCCGCCTCGTGGAAGCGAATGATCGGCGCCAGCGGCCCGAAAGTCTCCTCTTGCGCAACCGCCATCATGCTGGAGATTTCGGTGAGGACTGTGGGTTTGAAGAAGGTGCCATCCTTGCCGATACGTTCGGCCCCGCATCGAATTGTCCCACCCTTGGCAACGGCATCTGCGATGTGGGACTCGATCTTGGCCAAAGCATTCAAGTCGATGAGCGGTCCGACGTCCACTCCGGGGGCGAAGCCGTCGCCAACCGACAAGCACCGGACTTTCTCCACGAACTTCTCAACGAACTCATCGTGAACGCTCGATTGGACGTAAAGGCGGTTCGCTGAAACGCAAGTCTGGCCGGCGTTGCGGAACTTCGCCTGGATCGCGCCGTCAACCGCAGCGTCGATGTCGGCGTCATCAAAGACAATGAAAGGGGCATTGCCGCCGAGCTCGAGGCTGACCTTCTTGATCTGGTCCGAGCACTGGCGCATGAGCAGCCGGCCAACCTCGGTCGAGCCTGTAAAGCTGATCTTGCGGATCTTGGGATTGGAGCAGAGTTCGCGTCCAACGCCAGCACCTTCGGACGCATAGATCAGGTTGACGACACCGTCTGGAAAGCCGGCTTGATGCGCGAGGGCGAACATTGCGCCTGCCACGAGCGGCGTCTGTTCAGCAGGTTTGAGCACGATCGCGCAGCCCGCCGCCAAGGCCGGCGAGATCTTGCGCGCCACCATCGACGCTGGGAAATTCCATGGCGTAATCGTGCCGACGACACCGATCGGCTGCTTGATCACCAGCATGCGACGGTCTGTCGAGGGTGCGGGGATCGTCTCGCCATAGATGCGATTGGCTTCTTCGGCGTACCATTGCAGATACGCGGCCGCATGCGAAACCTCCGACTTGGCTTCGGCAAACGGCTTGCCCATCTCTGCAGTGAGTATGGCGGCAAGATCACCGGCGTGGTCGATGATCAGCTCATGCCATCGCCACAGAACGTCGCTGCGTTCTCGGGCGGTCAGAGCCGCCCATCCAGGCTGCGCTACGTAGGCCTTTTCGATCGCAGCGCGTGTCTCCTCCACACCCATGTCGGGAAGTACTGCCAGCACTTCGCCGCTCGACGGGTTGAGGACCTCGAATGTCCGCTCGCTAACTGGCGTGCCGAGCGCCGGCAGGCGATCGATGGCGCCAAACAGGTCCGCGGATTTCAGGTGGCGGACAATCGGCAGGCACAGGGGCAATACTGAATTCCTCTCAAACACTGCGGATACGCATGTCAGCAGGCGTCGGTGTATATTCCGCGTCCGGGGATGCTTATAGGGCGTCGGCCTGATGGCTGGTAGACCATTCCACTCAACTTAAAGGTTAAAGGGAGAATTCTTGAACTGTCGTGGTCGATGGCTTGCGGTTCTCATTAAGTGACAACCTGAACAATGGACATCGGCTTCCGACCGCGCAGCCAGTTCATGTGGCCTGAACGGATCGCGATCTCTGCCATCGGAAGGGAGGCTCCCATGAGGAGAAGGCGAGCCACGATTCGGCGGATCGGTCGACTGACCCGGCAGGTGCTTCGCACGCCCGCGAAAACAGCTCCGCCGGCATTTCTCACCGAACCGAATTTATTTCCCCGAGAAAGGGAGAAGGAAGGCGAACTGGGCTGCCGGGCTCATCCTTGCCCCCAGCGTCAGGCCGACGACCATAAATTGCGGGCTCGGCCGGAAGCAGCTCCGCCGCTGCCCTGACTTGATCGAGCATCACCGATCGATCAGGCTGCGCGGCGCTGAGTGTTGTCGATGCCGAGCTTCTCGAGCTGCGATTCGAGGGGCGGGGCTGCAATCGACCTGGAGGGATCCAGTTTGTAGATAGCATAGGCGCCGATCCATGTTCCTTGGTTGCCTCGAGCTCGGCCTCTATCCTTGAAGACCAGGAGATGTTCCTGTTTCCGGCCGTGTCCGATTGAAGACGTCTTAGGTTCGAAACCCGACACAACTGACGCGCCGGCATCCCACCCCGCGTGGCACGAATGCGTGCTTTTCTCCTTTTGATCGCGCTCCTCGGTGGCACGTCAATTGCACGTGACAGTTAACGGCCGGGGGGCCCAGACGAATTGTTCCTCTCGATCAACCAACTGCGCGCAGAACGTGACGGTGCGCAAACTGAGGGAGTAGCTGATGCGAGTAGTCGTCGTATAGATCCATGGTCACACCGGCATGATCATCGGTTCGGACAGCCGCGCCCGGAGGTCGACCACCGCGGCGAGGTCGAAAGCATGACGGCGGTACTGCGAGAGGGCGGCCACCAGACGCCGGGGTGCGACGGCGATAAAGAACTGCTCACTTCGCTCGTGTGGTTTATGCCGCCCATCCGCAGGCCCGGCCCTCGGGGATCGCCTTCAACATGCGTACGGTATTCAGGGCGAGAAGTGGTCTCACCCACGTTCCCGCCATGCCCCGGCGGGCATCCCGTACACCGGATCCGGCCCGCCCCGGCATGGGCTAGCGCTCGACAAGATCATCGCCAAGAGACTAGCCCGCGATGCCGGCGTGCCGACGCCGCAGTTTCGCGTGATGGTTGCGGCACCGAGAGTGCCGGCGAGCTGCGATTCCGCCACGAAAGTAGGCAGCATTCTCGATCCGTGTTGATGGTGCAAGCACCTCCATCAGAACTCGCTCCAGCGCCAAATGGCATCAAAGTTTCGTAGAGCCTCGCCATCTCGACAAAGGTAGTCAAGGAGTTCGGACATGCAGCGCATTTCAGGGCTGGGCCACAACCGGGGAGAGGTCGTTGGACCAAAATCTCGCGAGGAGTTTCAACGAGCGCTAAAGATCACGCCCGGCGGCAGCATGCGTGCTGCGCAGTTCTTCGCTCCCCACCCGCCCTATGCTGTGGCAGGAGCGGGCAGCTGGATCACTGACGCGGACGGCAGCAAGGTCTTCGACTGCGCAAACAACTCCTTCTCGCTCATTCACGGCCATGCCTTTCCGCCGGTGATCGAGGCGCTGCACAAGGTCCTGGACGACGGCACCGCATTCGGGCTTCCGACCACAAGCGAGACCAGGCTCGCGGAAGCAATCACGACGCGTTCGCCGAAGCTTGAGCAGGTCCGCTTTACGAGCTCCGGCACCGAGGCTGTTATGTTCGCTGTCAAGGCCGCTCGCGCTATTACAGGGCGCCCGATGATTGCCAAGTTCGAGGGCGCATATCACGGCGCCTATGACTATGTGGAAGTGAGCCTTGATTCTGCACCAGACAACTGGGGCGATTCGTCGCCTAACAGTGTGCTCTATGCCAGTGGAACTCCCGCCTCCACCGCCGCGGATGTCCTTGTCCTTCCTTACAACGAGGCCAAGTCGTGCAGAGAGCTCATCCGTGCACACCATGAGCGCCTCGCCGCGATCCTTCTCGATCCAGTTGCTCCCCGCGTGGGCATGGTTCCGATAGAGGCGGATTTGCGGGAGGTCCTCCAGGATTGCTGTAACCGCTACGGCATCCTGCTTGTGGTTGACGAGGTCGTTTCTTACCGCGTCGGTTTCCGTGGCGCCCATGACATCTTCGGCTTTGAGCCGGATCTGGTCGCTTTGGGCAAGATCATCGGCGGAGGTTTGCCCGTTGGAGCCGTAGCGGGGCCTGCGTCGTACATGGCGGTCTTCGATCACACCAGGGGCAAGCCAGCCGTGTCCCACGGCGGCACGTTCAGCGCAAACCCGCTCAGCATGACAGCTGGGCTGGTGGCACTGCAATCATACACAAAGGATGCCGTGGCCCGTCTTAACCAGATGGGCGAAACGCTTCGTAGTGAAATCCTCGAGCAACTCAGAAGGCGCGAACTCCCCGCGCACGTTACCGGCGCGAGCTCCCTCTTTCGGCTCCACCTGAAGACTGAAGTGATCCGAAACTACCGGACGTCGTTCCCGAGCGCGTTGCAGAAGGCGGCGCTCTCAAAGGTGCACCTTGCAATGCTGGAACGGAGTTTTCTAATGACGACGAATTGCTCTGGCGCGCTCTCGACTCCGATGAGCGAGACCGATGTCCAAGACCTAGCCGCAGCGCTGGTGGATGCCGTTCATGAAACTTGGAAACAATCTCCGTGGGACTGATCGAGCAATGGTGGAAAGCGCAGCTTCGCGGCAGCGCTCGCGTCGGCGGCTTCGCCGATACGCACGACAATAACGTCGAACGACCGACGACCGTTGCCATGTCGAGAACACGCTGCAATTCAAAGGGCGGTCATCGGTGCCGCTCGCACCCGGTTCAACAAATTAATTTCGACCGTTAGCTGCCAATTGCGCTTGGCGCAGCATGACAGCGCCTCGCGGCTGGTCCGGATCGACCGGTAGTGTCAGCTTGCCTGCCCGTGCACACGCGCAAATCGAGGGCCGCGCGCAAAGACGCCCCATCGGCTTCGCGGTTTGACTGCAGTGAAGAGGTTTGCGTTCGTTTTTCACCGAACCTCCAGCATTCCTGCCGTTTTCTGAGATTTTGCAGGGTTGGTTTGCGGCGTTTCCGAGTCCTTCTACCCAGTGTGAGTTGTTTTTGCTGGGAGCCGCTTCCTGCACAATGGCCCGGACCTGCGCCATCAAGAAGGCTTCCATCGCGTCGTTGTAGAGGCCAAGCCCCTGCGTGGCCTTCGGCGAAGCAGAGTCTTGGCCCATACGGGTGACGATTCCTTCGCGCAGAAAGGAATGCGAACATCATCAAGAATTATGATTCCAATGTGAAATTTTGGATTATTGATAAAGAACTTGTCCTTTCACGACAGAGAAAAGTTGCAAGTCCGCAGCATCGATAACTTGTCACCTGTCCACACGAGTCCTGGCGCTTCAAGAACCGCGCCTGATCACCCTTCAGCTGCCAAGCGCGATCCGCGCCCGCCCGGGCTGCGCAACCTTGACCAGCTCCGCCCGGGCGAACGCTGACCGTCGCAAAGTCCATAAGGGGGTCAAAAAAGAGGACGCGGATGGAGGCCGGATTGGGAAAAGCGCAAGCTCAAGCTCGAACGCTATATGGCTAGGCGGTTCAGCCATATAGGGTGTTTGGGTCCGAGAGCGGAAACCGTCGTATCAGTAGATCGATATATCTACGCAAACCCTTCGATGCGTTCGTGGACAATAGCGCGCATTTGCTCCGCCATCTTTGCGCCTTGAGAGCCGTCTGATAGAGGCGGCGGCAATTCGAGGTGGTTGAGAGCGCGTGAGAGGGCTGCAACGAGATCGTCGATGCTGCTATCCGCATCGGCTGCCTTGATGCCAGCCGTGCTCGCGAAAGCCTTGAAGTCGGCGCGCCGCAGACGATCGTCTTTGCCGTTCAGCTTGAGGGCCATCCGGTCTTTTTCGAGATGTGGAAACACGCGAGTCGTGACCGCGTCGTAGAGCGGACCCATGCGGACTGAGCTGAACTGCGCGCTGCCGGGCTCTGCGATTTTCAGCAGTGCCATGTTCTTCAGGTGCATGTCGCCATCGGCGATCAGCCAGGCGAATAAGGATCGCTTGAGGACAAGCAGGACGTCGTCTTCGGGGGAGGTCGATAGCGGTCTTAGTGCCCGCGCGATTCGCTCCATTGTGCCGTCGTATTTTGCTTCCGTGGGCACACCGAGCACTGAGCAAAAATCCTCAAGCGCCAAAAGGTGCTTGTCGTCAAGTCTCGTTCTGATGTCGAACCGCTCGACGAGGAGCGCCGGAGGCATCCCGTCAGGCATGGGGACGAGCGCCGTCGCGGGCGTCTTGAAACCGGCCGCGCTGCCCAAAGCGAGCGACTGCCATTCGATAACCGGCAGGGGTTCAAATCCACCTGTACCGGCAGGCTTGAGGATATGGGTGAATGGTTTGCCGGTACTGGGGGAGAGAGTACCGTCGTTATCGAGGAACATCGGCGCTTTGATCTGAACGCCTGACAAACGCGGCGTATCAGTACGCTCGAAAATCTCCGCCAGATTGCGCTCGAAGCTCTGCTCCAGATCGCCACGACCCGGCCCTGCATACTGGCCAGTGAAGATAGAATTTCTAGTGAAGCCATTGAGCCGGGTTAGCAGGACGTCGGGCGGCAGGGCGGAGAGATCGCTCGCACGCTCGACGATGGTGATGTTGGACATGTAGCGTTTGCCCGAGCGCAGCGTCGCGCGCTCGTCGCGGTCATTCAACACCGACTCAAGCCAGCCTTCAGGCAGCAGCGAGAGGATGAAAGGAGGGAGCTTGCCCGGCGTGGTCTGGCGAACAAGTGGCGGGCCATCCTGATCGTCTGGATTCCAGCGCCACTCAAAACCATCATGTGTGAGATTGCCGAGCGGAGCGCCGTGCCACGCTACGATCAGATCGAACGCGGCTTCATTGCGCGCAGGCTCTGCGGTCACTGGACGGCGCAGGAGGAAGCGCTCGGCGTGCTCGCCTTCGCGATACCACTGGTTTTCGCGGGCAAGCGCCCATGTCGCGTCGGCAGCGCCCTGGGCGCTGCCGTATTCTTCTATGAGGCGGTTCGCGATTGTCTCGCGCATCGTCTCATCGATGGATGCCGCGTGTTCGCTGCGCAGGCGGAAAGCTTCGAGGAAGCGCTGGCGCATCGAGGAGACGTCGATCCGGAATTCTCCCATGCCATCATCGACATTCGCTTGAGCGACTGATGGGTGGTCGGGGGCTGCGTTCTGAATGATTTCCAGCGAGCGCAAGCGCGTGCGCTGTATTCGTCGCCCGCTCAGGAACAGACGGCCATCGCGGGTCGGGCCGAGAATGACAGCGCTCGCCGCCGAGAGGTAAGCGTTGGGATACAGGTATTTGGCGATGCGGACGGCGTGTTTGAGTATCGTGGCCTCGATATCCTCCCCGGCATCGACATAGATGCCGCGCATTAGCTGGACGAGCTTGCCCGTTTCAGCCTGATAGTGGCTGCGGGTTTTATCGATGTTTTCCCCGACGAGGTGAAGGGCCATTTCTAACTTTCTCGTATCTGAAATACGGGAAAGTAGCATAGTGAGCTCCAAAATTCAAGAGAATCTAACTTTCGCGTGTTTCATATACGCGAAAGTTAGAAATGCTTTCTCGGAACGTCGGGCGTTCTCCGGCTCGGCAATCGGACCGCCGGGCGAGAACCTGGTCTACGAGGGCGAGCAGGCAGAAATCAAGGCGTGCATTCTGCCGCACCATAGTCGAATCAGCCAAACGTATGTGGGCGGAGTCCTTCAGCAACTATTCCTAGAGCGCGAGATTATTCGCTGTCACGGGCACCAGCTAGCCGCGGGCCAACGCCCATAATGGCGGGCTCGACCGAAAGCAGTTTCTTCGCCGCCGCCCTGACTTCGTCGAGCGTCACCTGCTCGATGAGGGCCGGGCGGTGCTGGATGTAGTCTATTCCGCGCTTGTCGAGCTGCAGCCTGAGAAGCGTGGCTGAAATCGCCCTGGAGGAACCAAGATTGCTCATAGCATAGGCCCCGATCAGATACTTTTTGCTCGCTTCGAGCTCGGCCGCTGTTGGCCCGGTGTCCACCAGCTCCTTGATTACTTGTCTAATCAGGTCGAGTGTCTCCGCCGCCCTGTCGGCGCGCGTCGACGTGGTCACGACAAGCGTGTTGGAATGCTGGTGGCCTTCCAAACTGGAGGACACACCGTAGGCCAGGCCACGCTTTTCCCGCACTTCCTGGAACAGACGTGAGGTGAATGGCGAGCCTCCGAGTATATCGTTTATCAGCTGCGCGGCATAGAATTCCGGGTCGCTGCGTCCGACGCCGGGAAACGCCAGCTGGAGCGAAGTCTGGGGCAGGGCGTATGCGACCAACGTCCACTGGCCGAGCTTCGGGGTGACATCAGGTACCTGGGCGAGCGCCTGCTTCTGAGGCAAATCGCCGAACAACTGGTCGAGCCTTGCACTCAGAGTTTTGGCATCGATGTCGCCGACAACCGCCACGTGCAGCCCCTCGCGGGCGAAAGCGGCCTTGTGGAAGGCGCTTAGATCGGCGGGCGTTATGCGGGCCAGGCTTTCCTTGGTGCCCTCGGGCGGCCTCGAATACGGATGCGCGCCGTAGAGCCTGCGCCGCCATGCATCCCTGCCGATCGCGTGAGGTTCGCGCTCGTTGGCAATAATGCCGGAGAGAAGCTGAGCGCGGATTCGGTCAAAGGGTTCCTGATCGAAGCGGGGCCTGTTCAACGCGAGCCTGATGAGATCGAAAGCGGCGTCCTGGCGCTGGGAAAGCATGCGCACCGAGCCATAGATGCCGTCAGGCCGTGCGTGGAAGCTCATCTCAGCGCCGGCATCATCGAGCCGCACCTGAAAGGTGTCGCCGCCGTGATCGCCTGCGCCCTCGTCGAACAAGCCGGTCATCAAATTGGCAAGCCCCTCCTTACCGGCCGGGTCCTGGCTGGTGCCGCCGTCAAACACGAACTGGAGCGTGACGATCGGCAGCTTATGGTCTTCCACCAGCCAGGCGGTGATCCCCTTTTCAGATTTCACCTCCTGGATGTTCGCCGCAGCACGGGCGGTACACGCTGGCAGGGTGAGGAAGAAAATAGCAAGGCAAAGGACGGCCAGCCAGGAGGCGAGGCGCCAGCCTTGTCCAAAAGGAGAGGGCAATGCTTGTGGAATGGCCCGGAATTGGTTCGTCATCATATCAATTTTCCTTGGGCAGGAGATAGCCGGTGGTCGAATGGTCGGACACGAGGTAGCGGGCGGCAACGGCCTTAACCTGATCGGCCGTGACCTTGCGGATGCGGTCCGGCCATTCCTCGACGTCTTTCACATTGCCGCCTGTGGCAAGCGTGGCGCCATACATGCCAGCGACGGCGGCCTGCTCGTCATGGGCGAAGATGAACGAGCGGATATAGCGGTTTTTCGTCTTCTCCAGTTCGTCGCTGGTGATGCCGTTCCTGGCGATGCGCGCTATCTCGGCGTCGACTGCGGCCTCGACATCCGCAAGCTTCGCCTTGCCGCGCGGCCAGCCACGGATGCTGAACTTGCCAGCATCCAGCATGGTGCCCTCGAAATCAGCGTCGGCCGCTGCGGCTATGCCCTGCTTCACAACGAGCTCCTGGTACAGCCGGCTGCGGTTGCCCCCGGCGAGAATCTGTGCCAGCAGGTCCAGCGCCTCGGCTTCGCCGGGCTCGGCGGTGCGATAGGACGGCACCACCCAATATCTGGAAAAGATGGGGACCGAAACGCGGCCATCCCTTAGCGTCAATGTGCGCCTGGTGTTCTGCACCGGCTCAGACGGGCGTTCGCGTGGCGGCAGATCTGGTCCACGCGGGACCTTGCCATAGGTCTTCTCGGCCAGCGCCTTCACGGCCTCGGGCTCGACGTCGCCTGCCACCACCAGCACGGCGTTGTTCGGCCAGTACTTGTCATAAAAAGCCACGGCGTCGTTGCGGTCCAGCTTCTCGATCTCGTGCATCCAGCCGATCACCGGGATCCGGTAGGGTTGGCTCTGCCAGAGCGTCGTGACGACCTCCTCATCGAGAAGCGCCTCCGGATTGTTGTCGACCCTCAAGCGACGCTCCTCGCGGACCACGTCCCGCTCGGTGTTGATGACGTCATCCGTGAGGGTGAGATTGCGCATGCGATCAGCCTCGAAGCTCATCATCTGCTCCACTGCCGAGGGCGCCACTCTTTCGTAGAAGGCAGTATAATCGTAAGAGGTGAAGGCGTTTAGCGAGCCCCCGATCTCCGCCACCGCGCGGTCCAGCTCGCCGGCGCCGTGATTGGCCGTCCCTTTGAACATCAGATGCTCGAAGAAATGCGCGATGCCGGATTTGCCCTGAGGCTCGTCGGCACTGCCGACCTTGTACCACAGCATATGGGTGACGATGGGCGCGCGGTGATCGGGTATGACGACCACCTCCATGCCGTTGTCGAGCAGGAAATTCGCTATGTCATAGGCGGCCGCCGGAGACGGCGCGGTCGTCAGAAATGCCAGCGCGGTCGCAAAAAGTGCGCCCCGCAGCCAAGCAGACGGTGGCTTCGGTTGTGGTGACCGGGCGATGGACAAAGTTCGCACGGAAGTGAGTTGTCCCTCAATTTGAAGGTGCTGCGTCCCTGTCGCCCCCACTGGGAGAAGGTGGATCGGTGGGCAGCGCCGGTCCAGACGAGCCCTCACAATGCTGCCAGGCCCGGCTCGGATGTCAGTTTTGAGTAGGTCGGCGAAAGGTGGGGCGGCATTTTTCTGGGTGGGGATCATGGGACGACTCTCCTGCGTGTTTTGCATGACCCCGCAGGAACCGTGCCAGATGAGAAAGCCGTTTCGGCGATGCGATTCAACGGTCTCTCTGTTGCGTACCTCCGACATTGTCCGACGTCTGACACCGCCGAATGGGGGGCGCTTGCCGCTTAAAGAGGTGGCTACGTGAACTACCCTTAGGACAGCGGCGAAGATGGTGGCGTCAGCGCGCGCCCGTAGTTGCTGGTCGTCCGCGTACTCTTGCTCACATCGGCCGATCGCAGGTCCCTAACAGGACTCCAAACCAGCGATAGACGCGGTTCTGGAATTTACCGGAGCGTTTCAGAACTTGTGTTTGCCATTCGGAGCGCCAGCGCGGGAGACGCTGTCCGCGACAGGCGGTCATGATGGAGCTTGCGAGCCGCTTTAGCGATTTGACCGGGCTTTTGCTATTTTAGCTTTTGCTGCCCTAAAGTCTCGGATATGAAGCGGACCTGGCTTATGGCCTGCCTACATTGAATTGTTACAAAGGAATACGCTATGGCGACTGGAACGGTGAAGTGGTTCAACAGCACCAAGGGATTCGGTTTTATCCAGCCTGACAACGGAGGTCAGGACGTTTTCGTCCACATTTCCGCTGTCGAACGAGCGGGTCTTTCGACCCTTAATGAGGGCCAGAAGATCAACTATGAGGTCGAACAGGACCGCCGTACTGGCAAATCATCCGCTGGCAGTCTCAGCAAAGCTGGCTGACCTTTTTCTGCTTCTGCCCGGCAAGAGCCGGGCAGAAGTGCCACTGACCGCGCCATAGGAGCGGGCAAGAACACGGATCCCCGCCGACTGGGGCAGCGGATTGTAGCAAGCTGCTAAGTTCTACTGCCACACGATGTTGCAAGCGAAGAGGGGCGGGTCCCAGCCCTCTTACTTTCCGCAGCAGATGTTTATCGCATTCTCGATCGAGCGTGCCGGGGAATGAACGAGCAATTCAGCCAGCCTCCAGCGATCGACACCTCCTGGATCAAGAGGGCAGGGTACATTGGCCCTGAGGGGACCTGGACCCATCAAGCCTCGCTGGACCTCTTTGGTGACCAAGTTGAACTCGTTCCGTTCAGCCACGGATTGTTCGAAGCATATGAGAATGGCTGCGTCCACGTTGCATGCTTCGCAGCTACGACCTCTCTGGTCGGAGCCACTCCCTACCTCGACCAAGTCTTGAGCTTGAGGTCTCCTACGATTATCGCCGAGTACCCGAAGGTCCTGAGCTACAGCCTCATGGCCAGCAAGGATGCGAGTTTCTCGAAGATCGCTAAGGTGGTGGGCCACCCCGTGGCTCTGCAGGAGGTGGCCGGGTGGCTCGACGAGAACATGCCCAATGTCGAGCGAGAGAGCCGTCGGGGATCGACGTCTTTCGTGGCAGAGCAAAAATCTCCCTCGATAGCAGCATTTGGTCCTGCGCTTGGTGCCAAGCTGTACAATCTGCAGATATTGCGAACAGGAATTGAAAAAGGGCTGCATAACTACGCGGTGGTGGGTGCTCGGGCGCAGGACCCCTGCGCCGACAGGTTTTGACCGGACAACACTTCACCTCCGCGTTTCAGAGCAAAATTTCAGTTGTGTCCTGAACAGGTTCTCGAATGACGATTTAGCCGTTCTCAATGTCTATCAGCGTCCGACCTGCGAGCGGCTAGACACCCATCAGTATGTCATGGATGTCGCTGGACACGTTTTGACGCACCCGGCGCTGGCCGCGTTGCCGGAGATTGATGGCCTGAGAATTCTCGGATCGTACCCACGTCGCTATTAGTTGTGGCTAGGCTAGGGTAGTTTCCGTCCATAACCCCAAAACTGTTGATCTTATCACTGACGAACAAGGGGCTGCCGCATCGACCTTGATGCGATGTACACGTAATGCGCAAGCCATGGACGAGATAATCGCGCCGACGATCTTGTCGTTCCCGCCAGTTTCTTGCCTGCGAAACGGAGTATTCATAGGCACAGATGTCGACCGGCCGAGCATCTCACAAAACCAGTGACCGTTGTATGACTGTGACGCGTTGTGGGCGGCACGCTCGTCCATTCGGGAAGGTCCAACACTTCAATCCGCGCAGGGGCGCCGTGACCGGGGCCTGCGGCATTTTTACGAGCGTGCCGTTTGGCACGAGCTTATCGCTTTGACGCCCCTCACGCTGCTTGGCTGTGCTTATGGGACAACCCGGTCGAGAAAAGCATCGAATGCGGCCGCAACAACGCGAATCACGAAGCGATGCTCTTGCCGCGCCCGGATGAGACCGTTTTCGATGTCCACTACCCCGTCCTCGGCCAGCTTCGCCAGGCGTTCAGTTGAATCGAGAAAGCGGATTGGATCGAATCCATAGGCCGCACAGATTGCCGGCACATCGGCCTCCAAATCGCACATCAGCCGCTCGATGATTGCGGCTCGCACGCGGTCTTCGTCTGTGAGCCGGTAGCCTTTTGACGTTGCCAGACGCCCCCCTGCTATGTGCCGGCTGTAGGACTCGTGTGTCACCTCGTTCTGGACGTAACCATCGCCGACCCGCCCGATAGCCGACGCGCCGAAACCGATCACGGTTTTGCAGGTGTCGGCCGAGTAACCCAGCGAGTTACGCCGTAGCCGACCGCGGGTCTGCGCCAGCGTAAGTTCGTCGTCCGGCAAGGCGAAATGGTCGAGGCCGATCTCTCGGTAGCCGGCCGCAACCAGCGTATCTGCCACGGCCGCAGCCTGTTCGGCGCGGGCGACGCTGTCCGGCAGCGCAGTCTTCTCGATCAGGCGCTGATTCCTTATCACCGATGGAATGTGGGAGTAGCCGAACACCGCGAGCCGGTTGGGACGCATGGCGACAGTCGCCGCCGCAGTCTGGACGCAGGACTCTACCGTCTGGTTCGGGAGACCGAAAATGAGATCGAAGTTGATGCCGCTTACGCCATGGCGGCGCAGCTCTTCGACGGCAGCGGCCGTCTGCGCCTCGCTCTGGACCCGGTTGATCGCTTTTTGGACGATCGGGTCAAAGCTCTGCACCCCGAGGCTCGCGCGGCTCACGTTCGCTGCTCCCAACGCTTCGGCGATCTCGGCCGTGAAGGTGCGCGGATCAATTTCGACGGCGATCGTAGCGAGCTCCCTGAACGCGAAGCGGCGGCGCAGGAATTCTATGGTGTCCAGGAACTCGGCTGCCCCGATCAGGGTCGGGGTTCCACCGCCGAAATGCACGTCGTTCACGACGAGCCCCTGCTGCACTTTCTCCGAAACCAAACGGATCTCGTTGCGCAGAACGTCCAGATAGTTGAGGATCGGCCCCTGATTGCGGGCAATCGTGGTCGGGAAGCCGCAAAACCAGCAGATCGATTGGCAGAACGGAATGTGGAGATAGAGCGACACCGAATCGTCAGCTGGCAGACCTCTTAGCCATACCTCATAGCTTTCGGCTCCGACGCTGGCGGTGAACTCCGCTACAGTCGGATAGATGGTGTACCAAGGCAGGAGAGCCTCGCGATATTCTTTCACGATAGAGGTCTGCAACGGTTTCCGTCCCAAGCTGAAAAGTTGGTCCTTTTACCGCTTCGGTCTCCTGTGTCTCTGCGCTATGTCAGTTCCATTCCGCTTCGCGCCGTGTAATCACACCGTGCAAGGAAAAGGCGGGATTTTGATCCCGCCTTTTCGAGTGTTTCGTTCACATCTTGCTGATCGAGCCGCCAGCCCCACAACGGGTCTGGATGGAGGAAGTCACGCTGGTACCTTCTTTCTAGACCGCTTCTCCGGCGCCGAGACTTCAGGCTCTTTCGGTTTGCGGCCGAGCCCCATCGTCTTGGCCAACGCAGAGCGCGCAGCCGCGTAGTTCGGCGCGACCATGGGATAATCCGCCGGCAGACCCCATTTGGCGCGATAGTCATTGGGGGTCAGACCGTAGTGGGTCGACAGATGGCGCTTTAGCGATTTGAATTTCTTGCCGTCCTCAAGAGAGATAATGTAGTCCGGCGTCACCGATTTTCTGATCGGGACGGCCGGCGTCAACACGGTCGGCTCTTGTGCCGAGACGCGACCGGCCGCCGTGTGTTTCAAAGCTTCGTGCACTTGGCCGATCAGGGCAGACAGGTCCGCCACCGGAACGGGATTGTTGGAAACATAGGCTGAGACAACATCCGCGGTAAGGTCGATGAGGTTGTTGGCGTTTTCAAAGTCTTCTTCTGGCATGAAACTCTCCGGTGGATTGGTCTGCGGAGCGGTCGCTTCTAGTGGTGATTTCCGATGAAAGCAACAAATCTCGCCACAGGATTGTTCGTTGCTCGTCCAATAGTGAGGTTTATAGCGCCACTTCACGCTGTCGTAACACTGATCTGCGCGGTAATCGCTGTCCATAACTGCGCCCGTATCCGCCGTTCAGTCCCGATCTCGTCCGTCTGAATCGCAAAGGGAAGACGCACAAAGCTTGTAGACCATGAGCCGTGCACTCGATGGGGGCAGCTTGCGCGTATGGGTTGGCGTTGCGGCAGCATGTGGCGACGGGCCACGGAACCGACCAAACCCTCAGTCGAACAACAGCGATTGCGCGCGCTCACCATTGGAATCCGCCGTCGGGGCGATGAATCGCAGTTCCTGTTCCCGGCGCTCGATCGGCTTCGTCGGCAGGCACGATTCCCTCGATCCGCTGATCTAGCGCAGGGCGTTCGCAAGCCGCATGTGGAGAATGGTTTCCGTGCACATCGTAAGGACTCCATTTATGAAAATTCTATTCCCTGCGGTGGCTGTTGCGCTTGTGGCAGCCACAGCTTTTGCTGCGCAGTCCATTCCGCCAGACCTCAGAGAAACGGCACTGGCCACCTTCAAGCCCTTGCCATTCACGCCGGCGCTCGCCAACAACCCGAGCACGCCCGAGAAGATTGCCCTCGGCAATGCACTGTTCTTCGATCCACGCCTCTCGTTCTCAGGCGTTTTCTCCTGCAACTCGTGCCACAACCTGGCCACCGGGGGCGACGACAATCGTGAAACTTCGATTGGCCATGGTTGGCAGAAGGGGCAGCGCAACGCCCCGACGGTGTTTAACTCTGTCTTCAACAAATCACAGTTTTGGGACGGTCGCGCCGAAGACCTGAAAGCTCAGGCCAAAGGGCCGATACAGGCCGGTGTCGAAATGGCCAACACATCGCATCGAGTGGTCGAGACGTTCAGATCGATGCCGCAATATGTGGAGTGGTTCCATTCAGCTTTCCCGGATGAAGCCGATCCCATCACCTTCGAAAACGTAGCCAATGCACTCGCAGACTATGAGACGACACTGGTCACGCCGGCCCCCTTCGACGCCTTCCTCAATGGCGATGAGACCGCCATCGGTCCCAAAGAGAAACAGGGCCTGGCCCTTTTTATCGAAAAGGGCTGCTCGTCCTGCCATTCCGGTGTCAATATTGGTGGGGAAGGCTATTATCCATTCGGCCTCGTTGAGAGGCCTAGCGCCGACGTTCTGCCGGAGAACGACAAGGGACGATTTGCCGTCACCAATGTACCAGAGGATTCCTATGTTTTCCGCGTGCCGCCGCTGCGCAACGTAGCAATCACCGCGCCATACTTTCATTCGGGCAAGGTCTGGGACCTGAGAGAGGCCGTCGCTATCATGGGCACCACCCAGCTTGGCGAACAGCTAACGCAAATCGAAATCGATAGGATCGTTGCCTTCCTTCATTCGCTGACCGGAAAACGACCGGAGATCACATATCCCATCTTACCGACTGAAACGCCCACAACACCTCGGCCTCGATCCTAGCCAGTGGGAAAGCAGACGATCGCGGCGGGCCTGTGAGCATTTCCTTGCCCGATCTGGGCGAATTGCCACGAGCGTCGCCGATTTGGCCGCGATACGTCGCCGACGATTGAGCGGCGCACGTCGGGGGAGGAGCCACTGCTTTTGCACAGCGATGCCCCTCGCGCGGAGATCGACGGCAGCCAGGGTGGCGTCCCGTCAGTACCTCCGCAAAGTCACATCGGCCAATCGCCCTGCCAGTCCATCACCACCTTGCCCGAGCTGCCGCTCCTCGTCGCATCGAAGCCGGCCTGAAAATCGTCGATGCCGATACGGTGCGTGATAAGCCCTGAGACATCCAGCGGTCCCTGCACCAGGGCAATCATCTTGTACCAGGTCTCGAACATCTCGCGGCCATAGATGCCCTTGAGTTGCAGCATCTTGAAGATGACCTTGTTCCAGTCGATCTCGAAGCCGGTCGGGGCAATGCCCAGAATGGCGATCTTGCCGCCATTGTTCATGGTATCGATCATGTCTCGGAAGGCGGGTGCTGCGCCCGACATTTCGAGGCCGACGTCAAAACCTTCGGTCATGCCGAGCGCCGGCATGATGTCGCGCAGCTTTTCCTTCGACGCGTTGACCACATGCTGGACGCCGAGTTTTTTCGCCAGCGCCAGCCGCACCGGATTGATGTCGGTGATGACCACTTTTCGCGCGCCGACGCATTGAGCGACCAGTGCAGCCATGATGCCGATCGGTCCGGCGCCGGTGACCAGCACGTCCTCGCCGACGAGATCGAAGGACAGTGCGGTGTGAACCGCATTGCCCAGGGGATCGAAGATTGCGGCGATCTCGTCGGGCACGTCGTCGGGGATCGGCACGACGTTGTGCTGTGGGATCGCCAAAAATTCACCGAAGGCGCCCGGCCGGTTGACGCCGACGCCGAGCGTGTTGCGGCACAGATGCCCCCTGCCCGCCCGGCAGTTGCGGCAATGGCCGCAGACGATGTGGCCTTCGCCCGAAACACGCTGGCCGATCTTGTATTCGGTGACCGCCGCGCCGAAATCGGCGACAGTGCCGACGAATTCGTGGCCGGTCACCATCGGTACCGGGACGGTCTTCTGCGCCCACTGGTCCCAATTGTAGATGTGGACGTCGGTACCGCAGATCGCGGTCTTCCTGATCTTGATCAGGACGTCGTTCGGGCCGATTTCCGGCACCGGCACCTCTTCCATCCAGATGCCCGGCTCGGCCTTGGCCTTGACCAGCGCCTTCATCATGTTCGACACCAGTAGCTCCTTACACTTGGTTGATTCCGCTCCTCGCCACTGCTCGGGTAGCCTGCACGACGAAAAAGCTTTGATTCTTGGACCGATAGTAATGTGAGCGGCTGCCTTTGCGTCGAAGCAACATTCCACCGCGAGCAGTGCGCATGAAAAGCTCCGTTCCAGCGAACCTCAGCAGAAGCGGAGCAAACGCCATGCCAGATTCAGCCAAGCTTCAATTCGAGCGATGAGGAATGGTCGCAGCTTGCGGCTGGGCGGTATGGCTATTTTGTCGATGTCCGCCACATGCGACGCATTCCCTCGAAACCGATGCTCTTGATGGTCGATCTCGCCGCCGATATCTCGATGATGCCGGTGCTCAGGCGGCATCCTCAGCGTTGGCCCTCGGTGAAGTGTCTGTTGGCCGCTGGCGCCTGTGAGAGGCTGCAGCTCATGGACAAAGCTGTCTTCCTTGATTTCGTGGCGAAATCATCCGTCTTAGGACGACCAGAAGCGCTTCCAGATCCTGTCCGCCGCTGAGTCGTCGAGCGGACCTTCGGCTGGACGACAAGGGTGGGGGCCTCGCACGCGTCGACCGACTTGCGCGCGGCTTTCGATGGCGTCCTTTCTGCCTTAAATATCCGCAAAGCCCGCGGGTCACATGTTTGCCCGTCACAGTGGCTCAGCGGCCTGCGCCTGCACTTTCTCCCGCAATGCGCATGCTGCAGCGACCATGTTGATGAGGGCAGGGCGGACCTCCTCCCATTTCCTTGTTTTGAGGCCACAGTCCGGATTCACCCACAGTTGGCCGTCCGACAGTCGCTCGCGGGCAAGTTGGGCGAGATGCAAAATCTCGCCAATCTCCGGGACGCGTGGTGAGTGAACGTCGTAGACGCCAGGACCGATTTCGTTTGGATATTTGGACTTGGTGAAGGCGTCCAGCAGTTCCATTTTGGAGCGCGACGTTTCGATCGAAATGACGTCCGCGTCCAGTTCAGCAATCGAGTCGATGATCTCATTGAACTCCGAATAGCACATGTGGGTGTGAATTTGGGTGGCGTCCGCTACACCCGTTGAAGCGAGCCGGAAGCATTCGACAGCCCAGCCGAGATAATGTTTCCAGTTGGACTTCCGCAGGGGCAAGCCTTCGCGAAACGCGGCCTCATCGATCTGGATCACCCTTGCGCCGGCTCTTTCCAAGTCGGCCACTTCATCGCGGATGGCGAGCGCGATCTGGCGGCAGACCTCGGCGCGGGGTACGTCGTCGCGCACAAAAGACCAGTTAAGAATCGTCACTGGGCCTGTGAGCATGCCCTTCACCGGCTTTTTCGTCAGCGACTGGGCAAATTGCCACCAGAGGACCGTCATCGGATTGGGCCGCGATACGTCGCCGAAGATGATGGGAGGACGCACGAGCCGGGAGCCGTAACTTTGCACCCAGCCATGCTGGGTGAAGGCGAGGCCGGACAGCTGCTCGCCGAAATGCTGGACCATGTCGTTTCGTTCGAACTCGCCATGTACCAGCACGTCCAGCCCAATCTCCTCCTGCCAGCGGACCGCCGCCTCGGTCTCCTTCTTCAGGAAGGCCTGGTAATCGACATAGCTCAGCCGGCCCTTCGCATGAGCGGAGCGCGCCCTGCGCACCTCGGGCGTCTGCGGGAAGGACCCGATCGTCGTCGTCGGGAACGGCGGTAGGCCGAGCGTGTCAGCCTGGACTCTGGAGCGCTTGGCAAATGCGCTCTTTCGTTGCTTCATGGCGCCGTCAATGCTGATAACCCGCCCATGGACGAGCGGATCATGGACCTTTCCAGACATTGCGCGCGCCGCGGCCGCCTTGGCAGAAGCTTTCAGTGCGCCCGCTACGGCCTCCCTGCCTTCGGACAAGGCTTGGGCCAGCACAAGCAGCTCTTCACTCTTCTGGGCGGCGAATGCCAGCCACGAACTGACATCCACATCGAGCGCGGTCTCCATCCGCAGGTCCATCGGCACATGAAGCATCGAGCAGGAAGGCGCAATCTCGACGCGATCCAGCGGCCAGCCGGCAACGATCGGCTTGATGCGGTCGAGAATGGCAGCCAGGTTCGCGCGCCAGACGTTGCGGCCGTCGATCAAGCCAAGTGAGAGCACCAGATCCTTCGGTGCGAGCCGACCAACCGTCTCCAACTGCTCGGGAGCGCGCACGAGATCGAGATGTAAGCCCGCCAGGCGCAGCGAAAGCGCGGTCTCCAGATTGTCTCCCAGCGGCCCGAAATAGGTCGCCAGCATAATTTTCAACTTGGGCGCGGCTTTCGACAGCTGGCCGTACGTGAATTCGAAGGCAGATCGTTCGTTCGGGCTAAGGTCGAGCACAAGCGCCGGCTCATCAATCTGCACCCAGTCGGCCCCCGAGAGCTCCAGCCTCCGCAGGAGTTGCTCGTAGACGGGCAGCAGCCGCGGTAGGAGCGCTATGGGATTGAAACACTGGCCGGGAGACTTCGCCAGCTTGAGGAAGGTGACCGGTCCAAGGATGACCGGGCGTGTATGGATGCCGAGCTCTTTTGCCTCCAGAAAGTGATCGACTGGTTTCGTCGACGAGAGGGCGAATGCCTGATCGTCGCTCAGCTCCGGCACGATGTAGTGGTAGTTAGTGTCGAACCATTTGGTCATTTCCATCGCGGTTACGCGCTGGCCCTGAACCGCATGCCCGTGACTGGCGTGTCCGCAACCCGCAGTATCGCCTTGCGTCCCGCGCGCCATCGCGAAATAGATGTCGAGCGGGACCTCGCCGCCCGTCCAGCCGTAACGAGATGGCACGGCGCCGACCATTGCTGCGGTGTCGAGCACATGGTCATAAAGTGAGAAATCGTTCGACGGGATTTTCGACACGCCGCGGTCGTGCTGCTCGCTCCAGCTGGCGGCACGGAGTGCCTTCGCCGTCGCCAGAAGGTTGGCGGCAGAAGATTTTCCGGACCAGTAGCTTTCGAGCGCGAATTTCAGTTCTCGCCGGCGACCGATACGCGGCACGCCAAGCGTTGCTATGGGAACTTGCTGGGAGACATTCATTCCATACCCCGATGCTTGGGGCGGGGACAAGGAAGGCGCTAGCAGGCCGGCATGAACGCCGAGCTGCCGCGGCCACCAGACACCCCGCCCGTGGACGTTGTTCACCGTGGCAGGTCTCCTGGCTCGCGGGTCACAGCCTCTGCCCCGTCTTCCCGGGGCAGTTCGCCCCAGTGACATTGGTGGGTTGGCTCGCCGCTTACAGTTGCGGGGGCAGCGCCGGATTGCACCGGCTTCCCTCTTAGCTCCGCTACGGCAACGCCGTGCGGAGAACCACGACGCGCCGACAATCGCAGCAGCTCCCTTTGTTGTCAATGCCGTATAAAGAAATGTTTATGTGTTTATGTGAACCGTTCACCTGCGGCGTGTTCCCAAGTCGCAGGTCGCGGGTAGAGCTGAGCCATTTGCGCCCCTCTCCGGTTTGCGCAGGCTGTGCCTGGTCGCCGGGCAATCTGTCAATTGTACGATCCCGGCTCAAAACGACCTTCGTCAAAAAGGGCGTGTTGGCCATCATGATCGGCCGGCAGTACTGGCCCGAAGTGTGACAACGTTCCTGAGCCTCAAGAAATCAGAAATTTGGAGAAAACCGCCATCCTTCACGGACGGGTACGCGCCGTTTACCCGCGCTTGTCTGGACAGCCCGCAAACGGGAAGGTGGGCAGCACGTGGCAGAAAGCCGCCCTACAACAGCCCCGCCTGTTCAGCCTCGCGGCGCAAATTCTGCCGCGGCCTGGGGCCGATCTGCTGGATCACCAATCCGGCCGCCAGTGAACCGAGGTCGCCGCAGGTCTGCAGGCTGCGCCCTTGCGTGTAGCCGTAGAGGAAACCGGCGGCATAGAGGTCGCCGGCGCCGGTCGTATCGACCAGCTCGCGGATTTTGGTCGCATCGATGGTGACGGTCTCGTCGCCGCGCACGATGACGGAGCCTTTTTCCGAACGGGTCACGGCGGCGATCCGGCAATCCTTGCGGATCTGCGCCAGCGCCTCGTCAAACGACGATGTCTGGTAGAGTGACTTGATCTCGTGGCTGTTGGCAAAGACGATATCGACCGTGCCCGAACGCATCAGTTCGAGGAACTCGTCTCGGTAGCGATCGACGCAGAACGAATCCGACAGGGTCATCGACACTTCGCGGCCTGCCGCGTGCGCCAGCATCGCCGTCTGGCGGATTGCTTCCTTGGCGCGCGGCGGATCCCACAGATAGCCTTCGAAATAGGTGACCTTGGCGCCAGAGGCCTTGTCGGCCTCGACATCCTCCGGCCCGAGCTCGACGCAGGCGCCGAGATAGGTGTTCATCGAGCGCTCGCCGTCAGGGGTGACGAAGATCATCGAGCGCGCCGTCGGCGGTTCGCCATTGAGCGGCCTGGTATCGAAGGCGACGCCCTGCGCGTGGATGTCGTGGGCGTAGATTTCGCCCAGCGCATCGTTGGAGACCTTGCCGAAGAAAGCGGCGCGGCCGCCGAAGCTGGCGACGCCGGCCGCCGTGTTGCCGGCACTGCCGCCGGACGCCTCGATCGCCGGACCCATGCGGCTGTAGAGCAGCTCGGCGCGCCTTGTGTCGATGAGGTTCATCGCGCCCTTGATGATGCCGTTGGTCTCGAGGAATGCCTCGTCGCACTGCGCGATGATGTCGACGATGGCATTACCGATACAAAGCACGTCATATTTCGACATCAGTGTCTCCGCCAAAAAGCCGAGCCGGCTTCTCGCCACGCCGGGGCCGGCGTGTTTTTGGCGAGTGTGGAATGGGTCGCCCTATGCCGACGCATCCAATACCCGCGCATCACGCAGCTGCCGGTCCTGCCTCACGCAACAGGTCGTCAGCTCTGTCCGTCTTTTCCCAGGTGAACTCCGGCTCTTCGCGGCCGAAGTGTCCGTATGTCGCGGTCTTGCGGTAAATCGGCCGTAAGAGATCAAGCGCCTTGATGATGCCTTTCGGCCGGAGATCGAAAAGCTCAAGGACGGCGCGCTCGATCCTTTTTTCATCAATCTTTGCGGTTCCGAATGTATTGACGAGGATAGAGACCGGCGCGGCCACACCGATCGCGTAAGCAAGCTGAACCTCGCACACCTCCGCCAGTCCGCTGGCAACGACGTTTTTTGCGACGTACCGCGCCGCATAGGCGGCCGACCGATCGACCTTCGACGGGTCCTTGCCCGAAAAGGCACCGCCGCCGTGACGCCCCATGCCGCCGTAGGAATCGACGATGATCTTGCGTCCGGTGAGACCGCAATCGCCGCGCGGCCCACCGACCACGAACCGGCCTGTTGGATTGACCAGGAACCTTATCCCCGTCGTATCCAAGTCGTGGGGCAAGACCGGCCTTATGATCTCCTCAATGACGCCTTCGCGGACCGTGGCTTGTGAGACCTCCTCGTCATGCTGCGTCGACAGGACTATGGTATCAAGCGCTACCGGGCGCAAACCCTCATAACGGACGGATACCTGTGATTTAACGTCCGGGCGAAGCCAGCCAAGGCGTCCGGTTTGGCGCACCTCTGCCTGTTTTTTTGTCAACTCGTGAGCAAGTTGGATTGGCAACGGCATCAATGTTTCGGTCTCGTTGCACGCGTACCCGAACATGAGGCCCTGATCCCCCGCTCCATGCTCGAGATCTTGCCCTCGTCCCTCGTCGACGCCCTGGCTGATGTCAGGCGACTGCTCGGTCAAGGCCAAGATCACGGCGCAACGCCGGCCGTCAAAGCCGATCGCATCGTCGTCATATCCAATGTCCAAGATGATATCGCGGACAACTTGGCTGTAGTCGATCTGCGCGTGGCTGGTGATCTCGCCAGCCAGAACGACCATCCCTGATTTCACCAACGCTTCACAAGCAACGCGAGCCTTGGGATCCTTGCGAAGGATCGCATCGAGCACGCCATCTGAGATATTGTCGGCCATCTTGTCGGGATGTCCAGCGCCGACGGATTCGGAAGAGAACACGAATTTTCTGGTCATGGGATTTCCTCGCTTCAAACGTTGGAATTGGATGTGACAGTTGATCAGGCCGTCTTACCTGTCGGAGATGCCCGGCACGTCGAACGCAGCGCAGAAGTCGGCAACGTCTCTGCGCACGCGGGCATGGACGTCCGAATCATCGGGCTGGCGGCAAACCAGGTCGATGAAAGCGGCAATCTGCAGCATTTCCGCCTCGCGCATGCCCACAGACGTCACTGCTGGCGTGCCTAACCGAATGCCGCTGGTGAGCGCGGGATGGCGCCGGTCCCCCGGCACCATGTTGAAATTCGTAATGATACCTGCTTGCGACAAGCGCTCGGCATAGGCTTTCCCGGACAGCGGCCGGTCCCTAAGATCAAGGATCAGCATGTGATTGTCAGTGCCCCCCGTGACGAGTTCATAACCTCGCTCCAGAAGGGCCTGGGCCAGAGCCTTGGCGTTGTTGACGATCTGCTGACCGTACACACGGAAGGATGCATTCCCTGCTTCGTGCAGAGCGACAGCTAGCGCGGCAATCGTATTCATGTGCGGTCCGCCCTGGAGGAGAGGGAACACGGCACGGTCTATGCGTTTGGCCAGATTGTGTTTGCTCTTGGAATGGTAGAGCGCCTGATAGCGGTCTTCATTCCTTGACAAGATGAAGCCACCGCGGGGGCCGCGGATCGATTTGTGAGAGGTGCTGGTGACAACATCGCAATGGCTAACGGGATTCGGATGCACTCCTGCGACAACGAGACCGCTGATGTGGGCGATGTCGGCCACCAGATAGGAGTTCACCTCCCAAGCAATTTCGGCCATTGCCTCATAGTCAAAGATACGCGGATAAGCAGTTCCGCCGACCCAAATGAGCTTCGGTCGTTCCCGTTTGGCCGTCTCGCGCAAACGGTCATGGTCAATCTGCTGCGTCTTTTCGTGCAGCCCGTACGGAACTCGCTGATAGTCAGTGCCAGAGAAGTTGACGGCCCAACCGTGCGTCAGATGCCCGCCGCCGGGGAGGGTCAAGCCCATCATCTTGTCTCCCGGACACAACAGCGCTCGACAGACAGCCTGATTGGCCGGCGAGCCGGAATAAGGCTGCACGTTGGCGTGTTCACAGCCGAATAGCGCCTTCAATCGCTCGATGGCGAGGTTCTCAAGCTCATCGACAATCTCGTTTCCGGCGTAGTAGCGCGCGCCGGGATATCCCTCGGCATACTTGTTGGTGAAAATAGACCCGGTCGCTTCCAGCACCGCCGAGGACGCGAAGTTCTCGGAGGCGATAAGTTTGAGGGTCGTCCGCTCCTGGCGCTCCTGTCTTAAAAGCAGCTCGTGCACGCGAGAATCTGCGACCGCCAGGTGAGGCCACTCGCAAGTGTCAAGCTCCGCGATGGCGCCGCCAGTCGAATTGTTCATATCAGCTTCGCGCTCCATTGGGACTAAGTTTCAGGACAAGCAGGCGGCCACCTTGGACCGCGCGCCCTGTATCGCCTCCAGGCGCTGTAGGTCTTGTCTGTGATGGCCATCGCCGTGGGGCAGGAGATCAACCAACAATTGAACCAAGCCGCCGTCCGAGCCTCCTGCTTCGAGGTGGTACGAAGGCCAGGGGCGATGTTCGTTGCCGAGAAGAAAGCCGGCTCTGGCGAGCTGGCGCACGTGTGCGACCACGTGCTCGCGAGACAGACTCAGAACTTCTGCTAGCTCGCAGACGGTCAGGTCCGCATGCGCACAAAGTCCCAGGATTCGAAGTCGATCAAGATGAGCCGCGGCCTTTAGGCGCCTGACCAGTGTCATCATCGGCCGGCACTCCTTGTATTGACTTCCTCCATTTGGCGTCCTCCCACTCTTTCAGAGGCAATCTTGCCGTCCGACGAGGTCAATACGCCCAACCGCATCGCAGATCTTTCCGATACGTCACGGTCTCGACCCGCAGCCCAAATGATAGGCTCAACGTACATATTCTCAGCGGTTTAGAGTGCTAAAAGTCCGCGATTTTCTTTGAAGGATCTGTTGCGACACGTGCATACCGGATGCGCCCCAGCACAACGGCGGCTGCGCGGTAAGGCCGGCTTGCGAAGATGCGGCGTACGGCCGAGGCCTTCATGCGCCGGTCGCCGCGCGATGGGACGCTCAGCATCGACGGGGATGAAATCCATCTTGTCCATGGCTCCGATCTCTATCCCGATGGACCACATCCCCAAAGGAAACCGATATCCTGCTCGAAGGCGCCGCCGTCCACGGCGAGCTCAAAGCATGGCTGCGGCGCAAGGCTCAATGCGGCTGACGATTGGCTTCCATTGATTCTCAACAAGTGATACAAATCCTCGGACTGTAACCCCTTAGTTCCTAGATTTCGTATCAATGCCAGAGCCCGCTCCCCAGCGCCAAATCGCCCACGCACTTCTGACAGTGCGCGGAATCGCGCGTCTCGCGGAGCTGCGCAACGCCGGCGTAACAGCGGCCACGATGAGTCGCATGGAACGGGATGGGGAGGTGCTCCGGCTCGCACGCGGCCTCTACCAGCTCTCCGATGCGCCGCTCGACGCTAATCATAGCCTAGCCGAGGCTGCCAAGCGCGTACCCAAAGGCGTTGTCTGCCTTGTGTCAGCCCTGGCATTCCACCAGCTGACGGATCAGCTTCCGAGACAGGTATGGCTGGCCATCGGCCAGAAAGACTGGGCTCCCAAACCCGACGGCACACCCATTCGCATCGTGCGTTTTACCGAAAGTCTGCTCAACGACAGCGTCGAAACTCATGTTGTCGAGGGCGTGACCGTAAAGGTCTTTGGGGTTGTCAAAACAATCGCGGACTGTTTCCGATATCGCAACAAGATCGGCCTGTCGGTGGCGATCGAGGGCCTCCAGGAAGCGCTTCGCCAGCGCAAGGCCACGCCCGGCGAAATTGCCAGGCAGGCTGAGCGTGGCGGTGTCGCCACGGTCATCCGGCCGTATATCGAGGCGCTGACTGCCAATGGCTAAAGAGATCAAGAACATCGGCGCCTCATTGCGCGCACGTCTGCTGCAACTCGCCAAGGTAAGTAGCCAGACCCTCGATCTGGTTCTGACCCGCTTCGCCTCGAGCGGCTGCTTTTCCGGCTTAGCCAGTCACCCCACGCCGACCGCTTCGTGCTGAAGGGCGCGATGCTGATGATGAGCTGGTTCGATGATCCGCACCGCGGCACCCGCGACCTTGACCTGCTGAGTTTTGGCGATCCGAGCGCGGAGCCGATGCTGGCGACGTTTCGGGAGGTCCTGGCGCAGGACGCTGGCGATGGCGTCGAGTTCGACGCTGACGCACTCCGGGTCGACCGCATTCGCGAGGAGCTGGAGTATGGTGGGCTCAGGCTGCGGACGACGGCCTCGATCGGAGGCGCCCGGGTCAGCCTGACGATCGACATCGGCTTTGGCGATGCGCTGGAGCCTGGTGCCGAAGAGCTGGACTTGATCTCCTCGGTCCTTAGCGCCTCGCCGGCAATGGCGCCCTGCGAGTGCCCGACCTTGCCAACGTCCAGCGAGAAATTGCGCCGTCCTCCGGCATCCGTGCGATGGTTGCCTTTCATGATGCGGAAAGCATGCGTGGAGCGATCCACGACAAGCGTGTTCTCCATCCAGAAGGCATGGCGCTTCAACCCCATCTGGAACTGCTCGAACCGATCGTTGGCAAGACGCACCGGCCGCCCGTCGCCATAGAGGCCTGCCAGGATGGCGTAGTAGGGAAAGATCGAATGATCCTTGGTACCGTATCCGACCGTGTAACCGATCGAAAGGTCGAGCGCCTTCACCACGAACCGCGATTTCGACAGCATTTCCAAGGTCGAGGTCGCCACCTCATAAGGCGATTGGGTCGCGATGAGTGCGTGCAGGGTCGAACTGCCCGGCTCGAACCAGACATTGCCATTGTCGGCTTCCATCGCGCAGGCGTCGGTCGACTGCGAGAAATAGCTTCGCTTCAGGACCAATGCGTCGTCGCCGGCAGCCGTGATCTCACGCTCGATCTCGCCCGCCGCCCACATGGCGCGGGCCGCCGCATCGCCGCTCTGATCCGGCTTCGGCCAGACGACCTGATCGCCGTCGAAATTGCCGTAGATCGTGGTGCCTTCGAGCGGAGCATAGATGTCGGTTTCATCCGATGCCGCGCCGCCGATGCGCACGAACCGGCTGGCGCCGTAATGCGGTGGCGTGTCGTAGCCGGCGGCCGCCCCCCAGCGCACGATGCCCTTGCCGGAACGGACCAGCCGCTTGGCCGCGTCGAACCGCGCGAAATCGTTGTAGATCAAGAGCGCGACCGGCTGACCGAGCAGGCGCGGAATGCGTCCCTTCGGCACCAGGAACATGTCGCCATAGAAGCCGGGAGCCGTCGTTTCCGGCGGCGCAAGACCATCGCGGACAAGGTCTTCGCCGGCTATCAGTCGGTCGGGCTTGAGATCTTCGCCCAGCACCGAGAGGTCCAGCCCGTCGAACGGGGCGTCGGCCCGGGTGCCGCGGATCAGGAAGGCGTGGCTCTGTTCCTGCGGCCAGCCCGCTATGTCACGGGCGCGAAAATCGCGGGTGAAGGTCTTGTCCCCGGTGACCTTGGCCACGGCGTCCATCCGAAAACGCGGCCGACCGTCCGGTCCGATCCAGTTTGGCGAACGGCCGGGCGAATTGGCAATGAGCGCAGCCGATGCGGGCCGACCCAGAAAACCGATCTTGACCGCGATCCCCGCGCCAAACGCCGCTGCGATGAACTGGCGCCGCGAAAAGCTGCCGCTCATGCCGTCTCCCCGAACGGCCCATAGCCCGACCCCACACCCGGCCGGCTCGTCTCACCTGTATATTCCCGACTCGGGGCCGTTCCGCCATTCCGGCATCGCTGACAAACGGATCGGCCTTGCCAGATCATGAAAATCGCCGGGCCTCTTGTACAAGTCCGCAAAATTGAAGCGCATGACTTCTGCTTCGGGTCCGAGTGTCCTGATAGACATGTCCTCTGTTGTGAGCCCTTCCGAAGGATATGGTCGAGCTCAATGTGGTCGGGCGACGCAGGCTGGCTTGTGGTGGTGTGTCGCCAGGCCTCAGAGCTCCCGTCAATCCCAGCAGCGTTGGGCGGTTTCCGGGACGTCCAGTCACGTTTGCAACGCGCGTGTTGGAATCGGTGAATCTGCGACACATTATCGCCACGGTTTGGCCGCGGAGTTGCCGCAATATCCCACGACATAGCCGGCGTTGCCTGAGACGGTTCGGTCCGGCAGCGGCCCAACCAAGCCCCCCGCCCTAGGGTCAGTGCCGGATCGAACCACTCTCTTCTTGAGGGACCCAGGTCCGAGCCCCGAAATGCGCTCAGCAGAAGCAAGCTGATCCGCTTCATTGATGCGTGGTCTCCCAAATTGCACAGGGCGGCAAAGACCTGCACAGCAACAATGGCTTGAGGCGCGCCTCGGCTTCAGGTGAGAGGCAACTCTGGCCGGCTCTACGATGCCTTCGTTGTGAGAGGCTCCTTCAAAGTAGCAAACTGATGCCGGTCGCTAAGCGGCCCTGCATACCCGTCGCCGCTGTCGATGCTCCCATCATAGTTGGTGTCCTCAACCGTGCCTGATGATCCAACGATCTCGTCGATGTTGCAGTGATCGTGGTAGATCTCGGTCTCTGTGCCTTGGCTCTGGCTGTAGGTCGGCTCCCCATTCGCCAGGTCGTGATCGAATTCAATATTGGAACCGTGGACAGCCGCGTCTCAGGCTTTCCCACGCGAAAACACGCTGACCGTCTAAGTTGCTCTCCGCATCGGGTTCAGGACGTGAGATGCCACTTTGTAGGATTGACCTCTAACGATATCCGGCCTGCGTCCCTCCGTTCCAACCTCTGGCAGCCAGAAAAAGTCGACAGCGCGACCGACGCAATGATGCCTGTCATGTTCATTCCTGGGTTCCCCTCTCAGCGGTTCCGTGCAACATTTGAGGACCATGTTGCACTGAGCGTGCCAAAAGAAAAAAGCTTTCAACTACACGGTTGTGACCACCAATGTTCAGTCAGACCTCTGACATTGTTGCTCAGTCGGCACTGACGTACTGGCGGGCCCCAGGGCTTGGGATCTTCGGTCGGGACGACGCAAGCCCAGAGACGACTCGGCTACGAGGCGCGGGGGCATCGGCAGAAAACGTCACAAGTACCGTACACATGCTTTTTGAGAATACATCATTGCGGTCGGATCCACTCGAGATCTGGAGTGACAGTTAGCCTGCATCGTTTGCCTTGGCCGCGCAGAAATGTGGGTGGTAATCGCGTGCTAATGCCGACCGCGACGGTAAGCTGAAGCGTCTTTGAGCCTTGATAGTGCGTCAATTCAGGCTGTGCCCATGAACAGGATTGATATCGGCCAGGATGGATGTCTGCATTCCCACGGTAATGCCAATCGCGTCTGCAAACAGAGCGCGACGGCGCCACTTAGACCCTCATCCGTCGAACTCTTTGGACCCGACCTGCACCGTCCAGGGGCGCGGAAGGCGAGGGGATGTTGCAGCAAAGGAAGTTAGTCGATGGCGCCTGCATCAATGCGGTTGGGGCGCAAAGCTGCGCGGCAGTTGCAGCCTGTCAAGGTGGCGCTGAAGTATGCCGTCCGTTCCGAGGTGGCTGCGCCAGGCGACTCCCGTTGAGAAAACCCGGGCACAAAGGGATTAAAGATGTCGCGATCGCCCAGCCGGCGGTTGGCTCGCCAGCGGCTGTTGCTGACGACCGCGGCACTCACGGTCGATAGGCGGCGGTCGAGGACGGGGTGGGATTGCGCGATGCCGCGCTATCCGCCCGCGCGATTTTTCCCCATCGGACCTTTGCTCCTCGCCTGGCGCCGGTTGGGTCGGGAAGCCACCGACCTGCAGCAGGAATGCCTTGGTGGTGGCATGGTACAGCGATGCTATTAGCGCGGCCCTGCTCAAATTGCCGATCAGGTCGCGACTGATTTCCTTGCCAAGCAAGCAGGACAGCTCGGCCGCGGCTGATCGAGCCGGAGTGGGCGATGGCCGTCATCGAAACCCTCTCGAGCATGCAAGCCTGCATTCAAAGGAGAAGCTGCTGCGGGGACATCATGCCGGCGTCTTGCAAGTAGGCGAAAGAGTCGGCGACGGCGCCCTCAGGCAGAACCCCACTCATCGCATTTGATGCCAGCCTCATCGTATTTTCTTTGGCTTAGACGGGCTCTTGGAGACCCTCTGCGAGACTACAACTGTAACACCATATTGGTTTAGCAGATCAAGCTTCGGTGGTAACCTCATGGGGTAGAGAAACGACTTTGGAGGCCGAGGAATGGATCGCGATAATGAACGGGCACGCGCAGCTGCAAGTTCATCCCAAGGAGTGGGGAAACGCAGTACCCTCCGTGACGTTCCAGAGGGGCCATTGAGCGATGTTGCAGAACGGCTAGTAACCGCTAACCCGCGCGACACAGCGCGAAATCTTGGGGGCTTCAAAGCCCTCGGGACGCACGAGCGAACAGCCGTTCGGGGCACTCAACCCGGGCCAGAAACTGACCTCGCGACATTTGAACGGCGGGCCAATCAGCTCGGACGATCAGCCATCGATCTGGCCGAGAAATTGACAGCCGAATTGGGGTACCAGCCGGATAACGTAGCATTGGAGCAAGTCCAAGCGGCTAGTAATGTAGGCCATTTTCTAGGGCCCCAGAAGCAGAGTGCTCTTGTTAATCGCATTGGCAACATGGACCCAATGGAGCAAGCTCTAGGGGTTATGTTTGTGGCGCAAAACTTCAGTAAGTTTAATGACCAAAATAAATCTCGTATTTTTGAGCAGGCCATTGAATTGGCTGCTGATCCTCATCAGCACCACATGGTCAAGGCGACCGCCCAAAATGCTATTGTCACCGCGTATCACCAGTTAGACGCAAATCAACAAGCGCAAGCTAACTCACTTCCCGACCTGCATGGCCTGTTGCAGAACATGCCTCCGCCGCAGCATGCAGCAGAGGAACGGAGTGCGAATTTGGACGGCCACATTGCAGCTATTGCGGCTTCAGTCCGTGATACAGTAGGCCCGCAAACCTCCTTTGAACAGCTGCGGCGGGGTGGTCAAGTCGGGCAGTCCATAAGCCACGCCTACAATCACGCTCGCGAGGATCTAATGGCTGCCTCCAGAAGCAGAGATCGCTCCGGCCGTTGAGGTCTCGGCCATGGTACAGTAACGCTTTCTCCCCGAATTCCGTTCACGGCCGTGCCATCTCCAATTCGCTGGCCGTTGATGTACCTGCTTGGTGTAACTTTCAAAGACCACGCCTGCCGGGTGGTGCGATGCAACCATTGCACCACCCGCTGCGGCATCGATCTGTCGAGCGGCGACATCGCGCGACGTCGCTCCGGTGTCTGAAGCAAGCGCAGCATTAGCTACGCTAATCCGGCAATGGAACAATGCCTTCAACAAAAACGACGCCCCCCAGCATAGCCATTAGCATCGCGTGCTCACTCGCCTTGGGCTTCTGCGCGGCAAGTCTGTACGCAACGTTCCGCCATGGGGGTAGCGGCGAGGCTTTGATGACGTTTGACGTCCGTGCCTTTTGGTTCGAGACGCCCTTCTATCGGGGTTTCGCGACCCCCGTCTTCTATCAGGGCGTAGCTATCGTGCTCGCAACGTCCGCGCTCGTCTTGCTGATTCAGCAGATCGTATTACGGCGCAAACTTGAACATCACGGGACGGCGCGCTGGGCGCGAGTGGATGAAATGCGACGCACGGGTTATCTACGCCGATACCGTGGCGTGACAGGTCCGATTTTTGGGAAGACGAGTGGCCCTTTCTGGCCTGGCTACTACCTGACCAATGGCGAGCAGCCTCACAGCCTCATCGTTGCACCAACCCGTGCTGGCAAGGGCGTCGGCATAGTCATTCCAACGCTCCTTACATTCAAAGGCTCGGTGATAGCTCTCGACGTGAAGGGGGAGCTCTTTGAGCTTACCTCGAGGGCGCGCAAAGCCGCAGGCGACAACGTGTTCAAATTCGCGCCGCTGGATTCGGAGCGGCGCACCAACTGCTACAATCCGCTGTTGGATCTTATAGCGCTGCCTCCACAGCTGCAATTCACCGAAGCCCGCCGCTTGGCCGCAAACCTGATCACGGCCAAGGGGGAGGGCGCGGAAGGTTTCGTCAGCGGCGCGCGAGATATCTTTGTCGCGGGCATCCTTGCCTGCATCGAGCGGGGCACGCCAACAATCGGCGCCGTCTATGACCTCTTCGCCCAGCCGGGGGAGAAGTTCAAGCTCTTCGCGCGACTCGCCATGGAGACCCGGAACAAAGAGGCACAACGCATCTTCGACGACATGGCGGGGAACGATACAAAAATCCTGACCTCCTACACGTCCGTCCTCGGCGATGGCGGACTCAATCTGTGGGCGGATCCGGCTGTAAAGGCAGCTACAAGTCGCTCGGACTTTTCGGTCTATGATCTTCGCCGTCGCAGAACGTGCATCTATCTGTGCGTCGGTCCGAACGACCTTGAGGTGATCGCGCCTTTGATACGCCTGTTCTTTCAGCAAATCGTTTCAATTCTACAGCGGTCGCTGCCCCGCCAAGATGAAAAGAACGAGGTTCTCTTTCTGCTCGACGAGTTCAAGCACTTGGGTAAGCTGGAGGCGATCGAGACCGCAATTACGACTATCGCGGGCTACAAGGGGCGTTTCATGCTCATCATCCAAAGCCTTTCGGCACTGACGGGGGCTTATGGAGAGGCTGGCAAGCAGAATTTTCTGAGCAATACCGGCCTGCAAGTGTTTATGGCCACTGCCGATGACGAGACCCCAACCTACATTTCCAAAGCCATCGGTGAATACACGTTTGAAGCCAAGTCGATTTCCTACAGCCAGGCGCGAACGTTCGATTGGAACATTCAGAATTCGCATCAAGGTGCACCGCTGTTGCGTCCCGAACAGGTTCGGCTGCTCGATGAAGACTACGAGATTGTTCTCATCAAAGGCCTGCCACCATTGCAATTGAGGAAGGTGCGATATTTTTCGGACCGCATCCTTAAACGCATCTTCGAAAGCCAGACAGGCGCCCTCCCGGAGCCGCCACCCTTGATGGAAGCTCATCCAGATGACACTGACGGTTAAGCGCCCGTCTCGCGTATCCCGTCCCTCGGCGATCAGAAACTCCACTACAGGTGAACGGCTATGGGAATTTGCATCTCCAAATCCTCCGGATCGACTCGACATGCGGAAGAGTCGCCGCGAGAATCCACGGCAGCGCTGAGGGTCTCCCTGGGCACGCCTGCCGACAGGTTGCGACGGGGCGGAGATGCGCCTCTGGAGCCACATCAGATCCAGCAGGCCGCCTATCATATGGGAGCGTGTGTCGTCGGTGACGACGTCACCAGCCCGATAAGACTCGCGACAGCGGGGCAAACAGTTCACGACGTTCGCCTGCTGCTCAAGCATGGCCGGGGAAACGTTAAGGTGGACGACATTCCCTCTCACGGCCACAACAGCATCGGATCGTCGGTTGCAATGAGGGGAGCAGACGACAACATTAAGGTTGCAGTGGCCGTCGTCATGGGAGCGGCGTGCTGCAATCAGACCGCTCCCCTTTCCGCTATCGTCCACGCCCCACACATGGCGGCCGACGAGCGGAGTATGACCTCTAGTGCTTTCGTGTCAATGAAAGAGATAACCGACCAAGGTGATGAGATCCCAGTCAAGACGGGTCACATTTGGAACGAACTGCGGCGCGGAAGCCGCGACGCGAGGTCGACCGTGGTTATGGATGCCTGGGCCAACGGTCCCGCTGTTCGGTTGAAAGACAGCGCATGGAGCGGAGTGCCGGTCAAGGAAGGTCATTGGTCGATGGACAAAAGCACCGCCGAATTCCTGAAAAACCGTGTTGAGGGGTTGATTCCGTTCGTGCATCCGGACGCAAATGAACAGACTGCCAACGATTTGCGCCGCAAGCAAAACGCACCCGTATCGTGGGAAAAATATGCAGAAGTACAAGTGATCTCACCCGAGTTCGCTGATAGTGTACGCAACGCATTGTCCCGTATTCCTGAAGACCAACAAAAGGAAATCGCATCACTGATGATTCAGGAAGCCTACGGAATGGATCCTTCCTCGCGCACGCACCAAGACGCAGTGGAATCAGTTCTGGTGGCCGCCAACCAACTGGACTCGCTGCCCCGGCCTCCTGTCGAGCCGCCGGAATTGGCGGCGTATCGCCAGTTCGACGCAAATCAACAGGCCCAAGCTCACGCAGTTCCCGGCATGCAAAATATCTTGCCGCACATGCCTCCGCCGCAGCATGCAGCAGAGGAACGGAATGCGAATCTGGACGGCCACATAGCAGGTCTTGAACCTGAAGTCCGTGCGACAGGTGCGCAAATCTCCTATGAACAGCTGCGGCGGGGTGGTCAAGTCGGGCAGTCCACAAGCCACGCCTACAATCACGCCCGCGAGGATCTAATGGCTGCCTCCAGAAGCAGAGATCGCTCCGGCCGTTGAAATCTCGGCCATGGTAAGTGACGCCTTCTCCCCGAATTCCGTTCACGGCCTTGCCATTTCCGAACGTTCGATTGGAACATTCAGAATTCGCATCAAGGTGCACCGCTGTTGCGTCCCGAACAGGTTCGGCTGCTCGATGAAGACTACGAGATTGTTCTCATCAAAGGCCTGCCACCATTGCAATTGAGGAAGGTGCGATATTTTTCGGACCGCATCCTTAAACGCATCTTCGAAAGCCAGACAGGCGCCCTCCGGAGCCGGCACCCTTGATGGAAGCAGACGAGGGGCTCTTGGCAGAATCTTGCCCGATGAGCAGCTGCGCGGATTGGCGCAGAACTTTGACGATACAGTTTGATGTGAGGCTAGTATGAATCCGCGAAATAGTAACCCATCCCGGGTAGCAGCTTTGTCGCAGGTGCAGGACGCCGGCTTGGAAGAGGGGCCAGCGGTCCAGGCCCGGCAAGTGGGCGCTGAGCAGTACCTTGCCGAGACCCGGAGGCTGTTCGATCAAGCTGATGAGTCGCCAACCAGTCGAGAGGAGCTTCTGCGACTGGAACAGGGATTCCGCGAAGTGCTTCAGGGACGGCAGGAAGATCAAGCCGCCTCGTCTTTTTTCAGCGACCCAGGGCTGCCCGCTGGACCGGGTGACCACAACAGCTTCGTGGCCGACGCTTTCGCAGCGACCGGCTCTGGGCACATTGAGGCCGCCGCCCCGCCAACGTTAGCTGCCAGCCAACAGCAGATCCGGCCCTCGCCGGATGCGCTTGACCAGGGCAACCAGCCACCCGAGTGGGTGATCATCAACAATGAACATTCCACAGCGCTGTTGTGGCCAGCGGAGAGGCAGAGGGCCCTGAATACGCCGCAAGCCGCCGCCATTCAGCAGCCGCTGAGCGAAATCGGCAATTCAGGCGGCCGCGTGCCGATGCAGCCCCCCATGCAGCAGTTGGGTGAATTGCCATTGGAAGGGGTAACCGTTCAAGGGACAGGGTCCGAACACATCGGAAGGCTGCATGCGGAGGCCGCGCCCTCCGCAAGGTCTGAGGCACCCCCCGCTGCGATCGAGAACTCCATAAACGTCTCGTTCGCCGTCCCCAAAGGCTTCTCCCATGGGACTCAAGTCCCAGACGCGAGGCTCTCTTCCCTGGACCGCCATGGCCCCTTGCCGGATGCGGGCCAGGCGCGGCAAGTGGGCTTTGAGCAGCACGTGGCCGCGCCGCGCCGAGCCGATCCGGCTCCTGTTGCGAGTGGCGCCCGTGCTAACCGCTATCCCCATCTCTCCGGCGAACACCGGGACGTTATTGATAAGGCGATCGCCCACGCTGCGGCTCAGCAAAAATATAGCGAGAGCACGCTCCGAAAATACACGTATTCACTTCGCCAATTGGTGAATGATCTCGGCGCTCGTGGCCAAGCGACGGATCTAAAAAATCACCAGTCCCTGGTCGATCACGTCGATGCTTTCTACCCGAAAAACGACGGCATAAAGAGGGCGTTGAACGTCCTGCGTGCGTATCATGAGCCGGGCTATTCAGCGACTGTCGGGCGGCCAGCGCCGGTGCCCTCAAAAACAGACGCGCATGTCTTTGAACAAGTGACCAGTGACAGCAGGTTGGCCCCAAGCAGCCGTGCTGAGTACGGTCGTAGTCTTCGCAGATTTTCTAAGGCGCTTGAGAGTTGGGGCCTGACGATCTCTGGGCTGGATCATGATTCGCGGATCGAATTCGCCGAGACTTTGTTTCCAGACAAACGCAATCTCATCTTCGCGTTGCAACGGGTTCGCGATGCGGAGCCCGCGTCACCTGGCGCCCGTGCTACCCGCTATCCCCATCTGTCCGACGAACACCGGGACGTTATTGATAAGGCGATCGCCCACGCTGCGGTTCAGCAAAAATATAGCGAGAGCACGGTCCGAAAATACACGTATTCACTTCGCCAATTGGCAAATGATCTCGGCGCTCGTGGCCAAGCGACTGATCTAAAAAATCACCAATCCCTGGTCGACCACCTCGATACTTTCTTTCCGAAAAACGATGATATAAAGACGGCGTTGAACGTCCTGCGTGCGTATCATGAGCCGGGCTATTCAGCGACTGTCGGGCGGCCAGCGCCGGTGCCCTCAA